>PLBV01000134.1 GCA_003135455.1 Hyphomicrobiales bacterium
AGACCGCCACATCGCCGTGCGGATGGTACTTGCCGATCACGTCGCCGACCACGCGGGCCGATTTCTTCGCCGACGACTCGGGATCGAGGCGCAGCAGGCGCATGGCATAGAGCAGCCGCCGGTGCACGGGCTTCAGCCCATCGCGCACGTCCGGCAGCGCCCGCTGGGTGATGGTGGAGAGCGCGTAGGCGAGGTATCGCTCCTCCAACGCGTCGCGCAAATTGACGGGCTCTATCGCACCCCCCGAATCGGGCGGCGGTATTCGCTTTCCCATGGGTGCGCTTAGCGCATTGGGTGCATGGGCTCAAGGGAGCGACTAGGCGTCATCCCGGCGAACGCCGGGAACCATGGACTTACGCCGGAATGGCGGAGCTGGCCGCGCGCGCCAAGAGCCAGATCAGGCGCTCGCGGGGTTGCGGCAGGGCGATGCCTTGCGGGGCTAGGACGTCGCGCTCGAGGAAATGGCCGGTGAGCACGAAGCCTGCGGCAATGTCGTTCGGTGCAGGTGCTGTGTCCTCCTCCAGAAGAAAACGCGGCAGCTTCAGGAGCCGGTCGCAATAGGGCTTGCCCGCGTCGCGCGACACAGCGCGGCCCGACCGCGGCGAGACGAAAGCCAGGTCGACATCCACCCCCGTGGCGGCGCATTGGGAGAGATCGAGCCCGAAGCCGAGATCCTGCAGCAGCAGGAGCTCCCAGCGCACCAAGAGCCCCGGCCAGATGCGTGCGTCATCGAGTGCGCGGAGCATGTTCAGCGCGGCGCCATAAAGCTGCGGGTGCGGGTCACGCTCAGGGAGCAGCCTGGCGAGCATGGTGAGTGAGCCAATGGCAGCGAGCGCCGCCTCGTCGTCGAGTGCCCGCGCAGCACGCGCCTCCTCAAGCTCCATGGTGAAGCTGCCGAGATGCTCCGACAGCCGCGCCCGCCAGGTGAGCGCGAGCACATTGCCCGGTTGCAGCAGCGGGCGCATCCGCCGGGAGCGGCCTCCCCGCACCAGGCCGAGATGGCGGCCATGGCCGCGGGTGAGGAGCTCGGCGATAGCATTTGCCTCGCCCAAGGGCCGCACGGAGATGAGGATGCCCTCGTCGCTAAAGTCCATGGCGTCTGCTCGCGCCTCATTCCTTCGGGTAGTCGAGACCCATCTCGCGGTAGCGCTCCGGGTCGTCGCCCCAATGCTCGCGCACCTTAACGAACAGGAAGAGATGCACCGGCGTCTCGGCCATGGCGGCGATCTCCTCGCGCGCCGCGACCCCGATCTCCTTGATGGTGGCACCCTTGGCGCCGAGCACGATCTTGCGCTGGCTCTCCCGCTCTACATAAATCGTCTGCTCGATGCGGACGCTGCCGTCCTTCAGCTCCTTCCAGTCCGCGGTCTCCACCGTCAGGGTATAGGGAAGCTCGTCATGCAGCCGCAAGAACAGCTTCTCCCGGGTGATCTCGGCGGCCGCCTCGCGAAGCGAGGCATCGGTGAGCTGGTCCTCGGGGAAGAGCCAGCGCCCGGGCGGTACGGCGCTGGCCAGATACTCGGCAAGACCGGCGACGCCATCGCCGGTGAGCGCCGACAGCATGAAGGTGCGGTCGAAGGTCTTTAAGCCCGATAGGTCAGCGGCAAGCTTGAGCAGCTCGGGCTTCTTCACCTTGTCGATCTTGTTGAGGACGGCCAGCGTCGGCCTCCTCACCTCGGGGAGATGGGCGAGGACCGGGTCGAGGCCCTTATCGATGCCGCGCTCCGCGTCGATCACCAGCGCCACGATATCGGCGTCGCCAGCGCGGTTCCAGGCGGCGGCGGACATGGCGCGGTCGAGCCGTCGCTTCGGCTGAAAGATGCCGGGCGTGTCGACCAGGATGACCTGGCTTCTGCCCATCAGCGCGATGCCGCGCACCGGCCCGCGCGTGGTCTGCGCCTTGTGGGTGACGATGGAGACCTTGGCGCCAACAAGCGCGTTGGTGAGGGTGGACTTGCCGCTATTGGGCGCGCCGATCAGCGCCACGAAGCCGCAACGGGTCGGTTGCTCGGCGGATGTCTCAGCCATCTCTGGGCGCCTGCCAAACCCCCTCGCGCATGAGCATGGCGAGCGCTGCCGCCTGCTCGGCTGCGCGCTTGTTGGCTCCTTGCCCGCGCTCGGGCGCAACGCCATCGATCTGCACCTCGGAGGTGAATTTCGGCGCGTGGTCAGGTCCCTCGCGGGCGACCTCGAGATAACGCGGCAACGACAGACGCCGCCCTTGCGCCCATTCCTGCAGCACGGATTTGGCGTCGGGCGCGGTCTCGTCCAGATCGCCAAGATACGGAGCCCAGAAACGATGCACCACGTCGCGCGCGGCCTCGTAGCCGCCATCGGCGAAGATGGCGCCCAGCACAGCCTCGCAGGCATTGGCGAGGATGGTCTTCTTCCGCCGTCCCCCTGAGTCGGCCTCGCCGCCACTCATCAGGATGAACTGGCCGAGGTCCCAGGCGGAGGCGACCTCGGCGCAGGTCTCGGCGCGCACCAGGTGATTGAACCAGCGCGCGAGCTCCCCTTCATGGACGTCGAGAAAGCGGTGGGTGAGGAGCTCGGCGATGGCGAGCCCGAGCACGCGGTCGCCCACGAATTCGAGCCGCTCATTGTCCTCATTCGGCTTGGCGCCGGCGCGGGCGCTTGAATGGGTCAGCGCCAGCTTGATCAGAGTTTGATCCTTGAAAGCGTGGCCGAGCCTATCCCCGAGCTGGTCGAGAGCGGTGTGGCGCCCTTTGCCCAAAGCTCAATGCACCAGATGGAAGATGCGCAACCAGCGGACGCTGCCGGGCCATTTCCACACTTGGAGGAAGCTTGCATCGTCGTCGATCGAGAAGAAGATGATCTCGGCGCGGCCCACCAGATTCTCGAACGGAACGTAGCCCACATCGGAGAGGAAGCGGCTGTCGGTCGAGTTGTCGCNNTTGTCGCCCATCATGAAGAAATGGTTTTCGGGAACCTTGTAGACCTCGGTGTTGTCGCCGATCGAATCTTGGGTGAGGTCGAGCACGGGATAAATCACCCCGTTGGGCAGCGTCTCGAGATAACGCGGGATGCGGCGCTCGCGCCCGGAGGCATCTCCTTGCACGAAATCGTCGGTGCGCTCCTTCTTCACTGCCTGGCCATTGATGTGGAGCACGCCATGGATCATCTGGATCTCGTCGCCGGGCAGGCCGATTACGCGCTTGATGTAGTCGGTCTCGTTGTCGCGCGGCAGCTTGAACACCACCACGTCGCCGCGCTCAGGCTCCTTCGCCCAGACGCGGCCGGAGAATAGGTTCGGCCCGAAGGGGAAGGAGTATCTGCTGTAGCCATAGGCGTATTTGGCCACGAACAGATAGTCGCCGACGAGCAGCGTCGGGATCATCGAGCCCGAGGGGATGTTGAAGGGCTGGAACAGGAACACCCGCACGATGAGCGCCAGGATCAACGCGTGGATCACCACGCGAACAATTTCCTTGATGCCGCTTTTCGATTGCGTTTCCTCCGCCTCGACGCTCATGCGGAAGCTCTCCTCGTGGCTAGGTGAGTGGGGGACGTTCCCGCCCCTATAGACCCTCCAAGTTGGAGAGGCAATTCAGTCAATCGCGGGTCGGCACCTTCACCGCCGAAATGATGACGATCGCCTGGGCCATGGGGAAATCGTCGGTGATGGTCAGATCGATGCGCGCGGCGTGGCCCTCGGGGGTCAGGCTTTCGAGCGCCCGCGCCGCGCCGCCGGTCAGCTCAAGGGTGGGTCGGCCGGAGGCCAGGTTGACCACCCCCATGTCGCGCCAGAACACGCCGCGGCGGAAGCCGGTGCCCAAGGCCTTGGCGCAAGCCTCCTTGGCGGCAAAGCGCTTGGCGTAGGAGGCGGCGCGCGCCGCCCGTCCGTCGGATTTCCGCCGCTCCGTCGCGGTGAAGACACGGGCGAGGAAACGCTCGCCATAGCGCTCGATGGTGCCTTCGATGCGCCTTATGTCGATCATGTCGTTGCCGAGGCCGAGGATCATCACGCCCCGCTCACGCTCATTTCCGTGTCGCTATGCCGCAGGCCCTGTCTTGCCGCATCCATCGTAGCGCGCATGCGCGCGACACTTGGTCCAAGCCCGATGAAGAGCGCCTCGCCCACGAGGAAGTGTCCGATATTCAGCTCGACGATCTCGGGGATCGCCGCCACCGGGCCCACATTGTCGAGGTTGAGCCCATGACCGGCATGCACCTCGAGCGCCGCGCTCGCGGCGGCGCGGGCGCCTTCGACGAGACGGGTGAGCTCGCGCGCGACCGTCGGCGGATCGCCTTGGAGGGCGGCCTCGCAATAGGTGCCGGTGTGGAACTCGACAGCATCGGTCTTGACCTCGGCCGAGGCACGGATCTGGGCGGGATCGGGATCGATGAACAGTGCGACCTGGATGCCGGCCCGCCTGAGCTCGGCAATGAAGGGCGCAAGCTCCGCGACGTGGTCTACGACGTCGAGCCCGCCCTCGGTGGTCAGCTCCTGGCGCCGTTCGGGCACGAGGCACACTCCATGCGGACGATGCGCAAGCGCAATCGCCAGCATCTCGGGCGTGACCGCCATCTCCATGTTGAACGGCACACGCAGCGAGGCCATGAGCCTTTCGATGTCGTCGTCGCCTATATGGCGGCGATCCTCGCGAAGATGCGCGGTGATGTTGTCGGCGCCGGCTTCCACCGCTAGAGCCGCTGCGCGTAAGGGATCGGGATGCCGGCCGCCGCGGGCGTTGCGCAAGGTAGCGACGTGGTCGATGTTGATGCCGAGCCTAATCGGAGGCGCGGGTGGGCGCGGCCGCACGCTCATCTTAGGATCGCCGTCATCGCGCACCGATCGCCGACCGGCCCTGCCGGTGCTCAAACTCGCGGCGGCGGCGGCGCTGATAGGCTTCGACCGCCGGCTTCACCAGGACATAGGCGAGTGCTGCGGCGGTGAGCCCGACCGGGATGGCGCCAAGGGTCATCGGCTTGAGGATCGGCCAAAGATGATTGAGCGAGGACTGGAATATCCCGTTCGACAGATCGATGGTCTTCCTCATGCCGCGAGCGCCGAGCAGGATGCTGCCGACCTTATAGGTCGCGTACCACATGAAAGGGTAGGTCAGCGGGTTGCCCATGAAGGTGCCGAGGACCGCCGCCACCAGGCTGCCGCCAATGGTCCACGCGATCAGCACCGCCATCATCAGGTGGGTGCCGAGGAAAGGGCTGAAAGCGGAGAACACGCCGGCGGCAAAGCCGAGCGCAATGGCGTGGGGCGTCGCGCTCAGGCGCCGCAGGCGGTAGACGAGGTAGCGGCTGGAGCGGCTCCAACTGCGGCGGGGCCAGACATGGACCCGCAGACGCTCCAAGTAGCTCTCCGTCTCGCGACGCTTGAACAGCATCACCACCTCTGGACGCTAGAGCGGTATCGCGTCAGCTTGAATCGCGACGGCGCTTTAGGTTCTTGTTGGAGCATGACCTTTTGGCGAAAGCCGGTTCCCACTTTTCTGAGATCATGCTCTGAGCCAATAGCCGGAATGATGACGGGCATTGGGCGGGAACGCCCTACCATATGTAGGTTAACTTCCACCAGCCGCCAGGGGCTTGGGCCCTCCCCCGGCCCTCTTTAGATCACCCGTGACGCGCTGCTGACCACCTCTTTTGCCTTCAACCCGGCGAGGATGTCGTTCAGGTGCTTCAGGTCCCACACTTCGAGGTCGATGCGCATCTCGGTGTAGTCGGGGACGCGGTTGGTCATCTTGATATTGTCGATATTGCCGTCGGCCTCGCCGATCACCGTCGCGACCTGGGCGAGGCTGCCTGGCTCGTTGAGCGCGGTGACGGCAATGGCAGCCGGGAAGCGCTGGGGATTGTCCTCGTCGATGTCCCAGGTCACGTCGATCCAGCGTTCGGGCTCCTCGTCGAAGTCCTTCAGCGCCTCGGCGTGGATCGGATAGATGGTGATCCCCTGCCCGGGTGAGAGGATGCCGACGATGCGGTCGCCAGGCACGGCGCCGCCTTCGGCAAAGCTCACCGGCAAATCGCCGCGCAAACCCCGGATGGGAATGCTGCTCTGATCCTCTTGGCGGACGCGGCCGCTCGAGCCCGGCCAGCGGAATTTGAGCCCCATCACCTTGCCGAGCCCGAACCAGCCCTCGTCATTGCGCTTGACCTTGCGCCGCAGCTTTGGTGTCTCGCCCGGGACCTCGTCGGGGAATACCGCGCGGACGACGTCGACAGAGGCGAGCTCGCCGCGGCCGACCGCCGCCGCCACGTCCTCGGTGGTCTTCTGTGAGAGGCGCCCCAAGGATTGCACGATCCCTTCCTCGCTGAAGGCCTTGCCCCGTCGGGCGAAGGCACGCTTCAGGATCTCGCGGCCGAGCTTGCCATATTGGGCGCGGACGGCGTCACGGGTCGCCCGCCGGATGGCCGAGCGCGCCTTGCCGGTTACGGCGAGGCTCTGCCAGGCAGACGGCGGCAGCTGCGCGTCGGAGCAGACGATCTCCACCTCATCGCCGTTCCTGAGCTCGGTGACGAGCGGCATCGGCCGGCCATTGATCTTGGCGCCGACGCAGGTATTGCCGATGTCGGTGTGGACGGCGTAGGCGAAGTCGATCGGGTTCGCGCCCCGCGGCAACGCGATGAGGCGCCCCTTGGGGGTGAAGCAGAACACCTGGTCCTGGAACAGCTCGAGCTTGGTGTGCTCCAGGAACTCCTCGGGGTTGTCGCCGTCGAGGAGCATGCCCACGAGATGACGCAGCCAGCGATAGGCATTGCTGTCTTGGCTCGGCACGACGCCCTTGGGCGGCCCTGAGCCGTTGGCCGCGTCCTTGTAGAGCGCGTGTGCGGCCACGCCATATTCGGCCACCGAATGCATCGTCTCGGTGCGGATCTGCAGCTCGGCGCGCTGGTGGCGCGGTCCCACGATGGTGGTGTGGATCGACTGATAGTCGTTCTGCTTCGGGTTCGAGATGTAATCCTTGAAGCGCCCCGGCACCGCATGCCAGGTGGTGTGCACCACGGCGACCGCGCGGTAGCAATCCGCCACCTCGGCGACCACGATGCGGAAGGCATAGATGTCGGAGAGCTGCTCGAGCGAGATCTGCTTCCGCTCCATCTTGCTCCAGATGGCGTAGGGCTTCTTCTCCCGGCCCGCCACGATGGCGGTGACCTTGGCCTCTTCGAGCTTGGTGGTCAGCGCGGTCTCGATCTCGTCGATCAGCCCCTGATTGCGCTCTCGCAGCATCTTCAGGCGATCGACGACCGCGGCGTAAGCCTCGGGGTTGAGCCAGCGGAAGGCATGTTCCTCCAGCTCCTCGCGCAGCCATTGCATGCCCATGCGGCCGGCGAGGGGCGCGTAGATGTCCATGGTCTCCTCGGCGATCGCCTTGCGCTTGGCAGGCTTCACATGCTCGAGGGTGCGCATGTTGTGCAGGCGATCGGCGAGCTTGACGAGAAGGACGCGGATGTCGCTCGAGATGGCGAGCAGAAGCTTGCGGAAGTTCTCCGCCTGCTCGGCCTTCTTGGTGACGAGGTCGAGCTTCTTGATCTTGGTCAGGCCCTCGACCAGCGAGCCGATCTCCGGCCCGAACAGGGCGTCGATCTCGGAGCGGGTGGCGCCGGTGTCCTCGATCGTGTCATGCAGCAGCGCGGTGGCGATGGTGGCGTCGTCAAGCCGCATCTCGGCCAGGATCGCCGCCACTTCCAGCGGGTGGGAGAAGAACGGAGCGCCCGAGGCCCGCTTCTGGTTGCCGTGGGCCTTCATGGCGTAGACGTAAGCGCGGTTGAGCAGCGCCTCGTCGGCATCGGGCTCGTAGCTCTTGACGCGCTCGACGAGCTCGTATTGGCGGGTCATGGGTTGAGCCTCGGCCAATCGTAGGCCCTGGAAGACTGCGTCATACCGGCGAAAGCCGGTATCCAAGAGCGCAGGCTCGGTGCCTGTGTATCCCGGCTCAAAGGGGGATGACGCGTCATGACGTGTTGACGACGCGCCATTGAGGCAAAGCCCATTGAGGCAAAGCGGTAGCCCCCATTGCGGGGGTGAGCCAGCTCAGCGCGAGCGCGGTCCCGCATTGGAGCCATCCGAGGGCGCCTGGCTGGCCATCCGGCGCAACAGCTCTTCCTCGGTCATCTTGTCGACGGCGGTGTCGGACGACTGATCGTCTTGGCCCAAGATCGGCATGCGCGTGTCGGCGGAGAGCATGGGGACGGCTTCCGCCTCCGGCTCATCCACCTCTACATATTTCTGCATCGAATGGATAAAGTCTTCCCGGAGGTCGTCGGCGTCGACCTTCTTGTCGGCAATCTCGCGTAGCGCCACGACCGGGTTCTTGTCGTTGTCGCGATCGACGACGATCTGGGCACCGCCGGCGATGGCGCGGGCGCGGTGGCTGGCGAGCAGCACCAGCTCGAAGCGGTTGGTGATCTTGTCGATGCAGTCCTCGACGGTGACGCGAGCCATCAGCAAATCCTTGTGTCGTGTGCGGAAGTTGCCTCTATTTAGGCGCTTCGCCCATGCCAGGCAAGGCAAACTAAGGTCGCGGGCGCAGCCGGTGCCGCTTCCGGATCGCAATGCGACTGCCCAAAGCACGATCAAAGCCGCTTGAGCACCCGTCCCTCGCCCTTGCTCGCCACCCGTCGCCAGAGCTCGCGCCCGCTCTTGTGCAGCACCGGGTGGCGCCAGCGGGGGGCTACGTCGAGCAGCGGCTTCAGCACGAAGGGCCGCTCGTGCATGAGGGGGTGTGGCAGAATCAGCGGGCGTAAGCCGGCGCGCGCAAAGCCCGGGCGCGCTGGCCGCCAATTCCGCACCAGCCCCTTATAGTCGATGAGATCGAGGTCCAGCGTCCGCGCCCCCCAGGGCCTGCCGCCGCGGCGTCCCGCCCGCCGCTCGGTCTCCTTGAGGAGCCGCAGCAGCGCCGACGGGGGCAGGCTCGTGGCGATGCGCGCCACGGCATTCACATAAGGCGGCTGGCGGGGCTGGCCGATGGCGGCGGTCTGGTAGAGGCCCGACAAGGCGTTAATCACGAGGCCCGCCTGCTCGAGTTCCGACAAGGCGCGGGCGAGCGTTTCCCGAGGCGTGCCCCAGGGACCGGGACAATTTGCTCCAAGAGCTACCAGCACATTGCCACCCCCGGCAGATTGCGCACTCACCGGGCCGATCCTATGTTCATGAGGCAGCCCTCTCATGCTTCTGCTTTGCGAGGGGCTGCTCTTTGCTGCAAGCGGCGATATTCGAATGATAGGAGCTTCAATGCATTTCTACCCGAACGAGCGCGTCGCGCTTTTCATTGACGGCGCCAATCTCTATGCCACCGCCAAAGCGCTGGGCTTCGACATCGACTACAAGCGGCTGCTGGCGCTGTTCGGCGGCAAGGGACAGCTGCTCAGGGCCCTCTATTATACGGCGCTCGCCGAGGAGCAGGAGTACTCCTCGATCCGGCCCTTGATCGATTGGCTCGATTATAACGGCTACACCATGGTCACCAAGCCGACCAAGGAGTTCACCGACGCAGCGGGCCGCCGCAAGATCAAAGGCAATATGGATATCGAGCTCGCCGTCGACGCCATGGAGCTCTCCGAGCATCTCGACCATGTCGTGCTGTTCTCCGGTGACGGCGACTTCCGCTCCCTGGTCGAGGCGTTGCAGCACAAGGGCAAGCGGGTCAGCGTCGTCTCGACCCTGACCACCAACCCTCCCATGGTCGCCGACGAGCTCCGCCGCCAGGCGGATCAATTCATCGATCTGGCATATCTGCAGAACGAGGTCGGCCGTGACCCTGCCGAGCGCGCGCAGCGGCGGCGCCCGGAGCCCGAGCCGCTCGATGACTACGAGTCCGAGGACCTCATCGAGACGTGAGGTTCGGCCGCGGTCGAAGCCGGTGCTGAATGATATCGAAGTGTCACGAGGAGCCTGAAGGTCATGCGGGTCGGCTTCATCGGGCTTGGTGGCATGGGCAGCGGCATGGCCGCCAATCTGCTCAAGGCCGGACATGCTCTCACCGTCTATAACCGCACGGCTGCCAAGGCCGAGGCGCTCGTCGGTGACGGTGCGGCGCTCGCCAAGACGCCGGGCGAGGCCGCGCGGGGCGATGTGGTCATCACCATGCTCGCCGACGACGCTGCGGTCGAGGCGGTGGTGTTCGGGTCGTACGGCGTGCTCGCGGGGCTGAAGCCCGGCGCCATCCACATCTCCATGAGCACGATCAGCGTGGCCCTCGCCGAGCGGCTCGCGGCTGCGCACAGGGGCGCGGGGCAAGGCTTCGTGTCGGCGCCGGTGTTCGGGCGACCGGAGGCTGCGGCAGCCGCAAAGCTGTTCATCGTCGCCGCCGGCGAGCCGCAAGCGGTGCAATTCTGCCAAGCCCTATTCGACGTGCTCGGCCAGCGCACATTTGTCATCGCCGACGAGCCGCCGAAGGCGAACCTGGTGAAGCTCAGCGGCAATTTCCTCATCGCCGCGGTGATCGAAACTCTCGGCGAGGCCTTCGCACTTGTGGGCAAGGCGGGAATCGACCGGGCGGACTATCTCGACATCCTCACCAACACGCTGTTCGGGGCGCCCGTGTACAAGACTTATGGAAGCCTGATTGCCGAGGAGCGTTACGCGCCGCCGGGATTCAAGGCCAAACTCGGCTTTAAGGACATCCGGCTTGCCTTGGGCGCGGCGGAAGCTTTGCAGGTGCCCATGCCCGTTGCGAGCTTGCTGCGCGACCGCTTTCTGACGCTGCTTGCCTCGGGGGGTGGCGACCTCGATTGGTCGGCGCTGGCCGCGCTCGCCAGCCGCGACGCGGGCGAGCCCTCCCCGCTCATCGCTGCGACGTGACTGGAGATCTGGAGGTCAGGGCGGTCGCGGCAGCGGTGCCGCCGGAAGCGCCTCCGGACTGTCCGCTCTGTCCGCGTCTCGTCACCTTCCGTCTGGCCAACCGGGCCGCCCATCCCGAATGGTACAACTGGGCTGTCCCCTCCTTCGGACCTGAGGCTGCGCGGCTCCTGATCGTGGGGCTCGCGCCAGGCCTGAAGGGTGCCAACCGCACCGGGCGCCCGTTTCTCGGCGACCACGCGGGCGAGCTGCTCTATCGCACGCTGCTCAAAGGGGGCTTCGCGCGCGGCCGCCACGATCCCGGCGCACCGGAGGATTTGCAGCTCGTCGACTGCATGATCACCAATGCCGTGCGCTGCGTGCCGCCGGCGAACAAGCCCACGCCAGACGAGATTGCGTGCTGCCGGCAGTTCCTGATCGGTCGCATCGGCGCGCTGCCCGATTTGCGCGCGCTGCTTGCCCTTGGCCGCATTGCCCATGAGAGCACGCTGGAGGCGCTCAACTTGAAGCGGCGCGCCTACCCCTTCGCCCATGGGGCGCGGCACGAGCTCCCGTGCGGCCTCGTCTTGTTCGACAGCTATCACTGCTCCCGCCAGAACACGAATACCGGGCGGTTGACCGTTGCCATGTTCGAGGCGGTGCTCGCCGACATCGCAGCGCGGCTCCCGCCGCGTGCTTAGAGCGCTATTGCGTAAAACAGAGCCGCGACAGCACTCTAGCTTTTTTGACGCTCGTGTCGGTTCTTGCCGCAATCATGCATCTCGGGCATGCTCGAATCTTGCTGGACGCGCGGAGGTGACCATGGCCGAGCTTGAGATCTCGCCGACGAAAGTCGGCTTTGTGATCGTCAAGGCGCGCGAATATGCCGCCAAGGTCGCCGCCTGGGACGAGACCGCGAGCTCCGAGCACGACGCGGAGTCGATCCTGGAAGCGTTCGTCGACGACGCGACCCAAGCCGAGCTCAAGGGCTTCATCCGCGACCTGAACGAGGACGAGCAGGTGAGCCTCGTCGCGCTGGCCTGGATCGGCCGCGGCTCCTATGCGCCCGAGGAGCTCGACGAGGCGGTGAAGATGGCGCGCGCCGAGCGCATTAATCGCACCGAGGAGTATCTCCTCGGGATGCCCCTCTTGCCCGACTATCTGGAAGAGGCGTTGGACGGTCTTGGCTATTCGATCGAGGACGCCGAGGAAGACTCATTCTAGGCCAACGGGTCTGCGGGTGCTTTGTCTGCCTTGAGCCAGCTTAAGACGTCGTCCGCGTGCGTTGCGGGCTCCGGCACCGGATAGAACAGCGTCTCGATGCGGCCGCTGTCGATGGGAAGCGTCAGTCGCGTGAGATAGGTCTCGCCGCCGGTGGCGAAGCAGGGCAGGCCGAGCGCGGCGGCAAATTGTCCCTCCGCATCGCTCAGGATCGGAAAGGGAAGCTTGAGACGCGCCGCCATCTCGCGCTGATAGTCAGTGGTCTGACGGCTGATGGCGTAGAGCCAAACGCATTCACGCGCGAAATCCTCGGCGCAATCGCGAAATCCTTCAAGTTCCGGCGTCGAGCCATGGGCGCCTTGGATCAGGTCCCAATCGGGCGGATTGGGCAGGCCCGGACGCCCGGTCCAGGGATAGACGATGAGGATGATTCGTCCCTGAAGCTCGGCAAGGCAGATCTCGGACCCGTCGGTGGCAGGGAGCCTAACGTGCGGCAGCCTCATGCCGGGCCGAATGTGTTGGACAGCATCGCCCTGGGAAGGCTGCCGCGTAGCCACCACTACCCCTTGTCCCGCATCAGCCGGCCCTTCTGGCGGTCCCAGTCGCGCTTTTTCTCGGTCTCGCGCTTGTCATGCAGCTTCTTGCCCTTGCCCAGCCCCAGCTCGACTTTGGCGATCCCGCGGGCGTTGAAATAAAGCTTAAGCGGCACCAGCGTCATGCCCTGGCGCTGGATGGCGCCGGCCAGCCGCCCCATCTCCCGGCGGTGCAGGAGCAGCTTGCGCGGCCGCGTGGGGTCGTGTTTGTCGCGGCCGCTTTGCGCATATTCGGCGATATGGGCGTTGATGAGGTAGAGCTCGCCGCCCTCGTCGGAGGCGTAGGACTCCGCGATATTGGCCTTGCCCGAGCGAAGCGACTTCACCTCGGAGCCCAGAAGCATGATGCCCGCCTCGATCTTCTCCTCGATCTCGTAGTTGAAGCGCGCCTTGCGGTTCTCGGCGACGACCTTGCCGCCTCCCTGCTTCGCCGCCATGGCAGCGGACCCCGGGCCGACTAGACGAGGAACAGGCCGACGGCGGCAAGCGCATCGTCGACCCGTTTCTTCGAGGCGGGCGCGAGCGGAGCCAGGGGCAGCCGGGTCTCGCTCGAGCACAGCCCGAGCTTCTCGGCCGCATATTTGACCGGCACGGGATTGGACTCCACGAAAAGCGCGTCGTGCAGCGGCATCAGGCGGTCCTGCAGCTCGAGCGCGCGCTTGAAATTGCCGCCAAGTGATGCGAGCTGGAACTCCGAGCAAAGCGCCGGCGCTACATTGGCAGTCACCGAGATGCAGCCATGGCCGCCATGGGCCATGAAGCCGAGCGCGGTTGCGTCCTCGCCCGAGAGCTGGATGAAGTCGGAGCCCATCGCGGCGCGCTGCTGGCTCACCCGCGCCATGTTGGCGGTGGCGTCCTTGACGCCGGCGATGTTGGGGAGCTTGGCGAGGCGCGCCATGGTCTCCACCGACATGTCAACGACGCTGCGGCCGGGGATGTTGTAGATGAGGATCGGGATGTCGGCGCAGTCGTTGACGGCCTTGAAATGAAGATAGAGGCCCTCCTGCGTCGGCTTGTTGTAATAGGGGGTCACCACAAGCACGCCGTCGGCGCCGGCCTCCTTGGCGTGGCGGGTGAGTGCCACCGCCTCCTCGGTGCAGTTCGATCCGGTGCCGGCGATGACGGGGACGCGGCGCCCTGCCGCCTCGATGCAGAGCTCGATGACCTGCTTGTGCTCCTCATGGGAGAGCGTCGGGGATTCTCCCGTCGTTCCGCAGGGCACGAACCCATGGGTGCCCTGATCGATCTGCCATTCGACGTGTCGTTGGAAGGCGGCCCCATCGACCTTGCCCGCCTTGAAGGGGGTGATCAAGGCAGTGATCGAGCCGTGAAAAGGCGGCATTGGCAAGGGGTGAGGCTCCTTACGGGCCTTGAGTGGCTTTAAGTCCCGGCTTGGTAAAAGTGGGCGGACAATAGGGTCTTGAGGTTTGCGCGGCAAGCGAACGGGCGCAGGAAAGGACCGTTTCCCGGTTGGGAGCCGTCCCACCTGCCTCTGGCATCAAATTCGGCGCGGCTAACCTGAGGAAATTAAGCATTTTTGGGTGCTTGCGACGGCAAATGCACCAAACGTGATAGCCTCTCCTCCCAACCTGCGAATAAGCCCACAGTCATTTTTCCGCCGGATTCTTTCAGACATTGTGAATACGGGCAGGCTAGATTTGCCTCTATCGTCGCGGCGCCCCGGCAAGGGGGCATCCTGAATTCGATCTTGTCAGGATCGCGCAACCGGTACCGACCGACGAGATGAAACGCTTAACTGCGACCGTATCATTCTTCGTTTTCTGTGCGTGTCTGGCCCCGCCAATGCTGGCGGCGAAGCCGCACATCAGCAAGCATGCTCGCAAATCCAGCACCGTCCAGGTCGTAACGTCGACCGTTCCCCTGCCCGACCGCAATCCCAACCGGCCGGCTTCAGCACCACCCTCAGCACTATCGCTCGCCACGCCCGCCGCCCCGGCCCGGCCCTCGGCGGAAACGACCGGATCGATTGCCGACCTGCCCCTTCCCGACCGGAATCCGAAGCAGGTCTCAGCCGGGGCAAAGCTCGTCGACATTCCCTATCCCGATCGCAATCCCAACCGTCCGTCGTCGACGCCCCCATTCGCCATGCAGGCGCCAGTCATAGCAAGGCCGGCGCCAGCCGTGGATTTCGCGTCCATCCTGAAGCCGCTGCTCTCCTATCAGATTAGCGCCTCGGACCAGGCCAATCTGAAGGACGCGCTTTCCGCGAGCTACAAGGGCGACGGCGATGCGTCACAAGCGGCGACGGCAAGGATCAAGGACCAGGCGACGCGCAAGCTCGCCACTTGGTACGAATATAAGGGCGGCAGCCTCGATGCGCCGGCCGACGCCATCGAGCAGTTCAGGATCGCCAACCCCGACTGGCCGGGCCAAGACGAGCTGCGTGAAAGCGCCGAGACGTCGCTGTTCCTCACCGACGTGAACCCCGACCAGATCAAGGCCTTCTTCGCCAGTTCGGCACCCTTGACCGGCGCGGGCAAGGCGGCGCTGGCGAGCGCCTATCTGAAGGACGGCAACGAGGCTGCGGCACGCGGTCTGATCGTGTCGGCCTGGCGCGACTATCAGCTCAATTCCGCCGTGGAGAAGAAGATCCTCGCCCGCTTCGCCTCCATGCTGAAGCCCGAGGACCACCGGGCGCGCATCGACAGGTTGCTCTATCCCGACAGCGAGAGCGCGACCGACGCGGCGCTCCGGATCTCGAAATTGCTTCCCGCCGATGAGCAGAAGAAGGTCGCGGCGCGCATCGCCGTGGTCAAGCGCGGCACGAACGCGGGCAAGCTGTTCGATGCGCTACCGGCAAACGCCACGGCAGGCGATGTCGGGCTCCTGTTCAACCGCATCCAATGGCTGAGGCGCAAGGATCGCGACGAAGAAGCCTGGAAGATGCTGCTCGATGCGCCGAGCGAGCCGGATCAATTGCTCGATCTCGACGATTGGTGGACAGAGAGGCGCGTCAATTGCCGCGCCGCACTGAACGCTGGGCAGCCTCGCATCGCCTATGAGATCGCGGTCCAGCACGGGCCCATCTCCGGCGATGCCTATATCGAGGCGGAGTTCCTGGCGGGGTGGATTTCGCTCCGTTTCCTCAACGAGCCCAATACCGCGCTCGGCCATCTGCTCGCGGCGCGCACCGCCGCCAAGAGCTCGAAGAGTATCGCGCTTTCGGAATATTGGCTCGGCCGCACCGCGCTTGCCCTTGGCGATGGTGCCTCCGCCAACCTCCACTTCCACGCCGCGGCCCGCTACCCGCAATATTTTTATGGCCAGCTCGGACGCCAGGCGCTGGACCCCAAACCCGCCAATCTCGAAGTGACGGCGACACCGCTGCCCACGCCCGACGACATCCAGCGCTTCCTCAACCGCGACGCAGTGCGCGCCATCGGCGTGGCGCTCGCCTCGGACATGGACAGGGTCGCGCCGCAATTCTTCCTGGCGCTTACCCGCAAGCTCAAAAGCCCGGCCGAAATCGTGCTGCTCGCCGAATTCGCCAAGCTCTCGGTGAATCAGCAGCTAAGCCTGCGGCTCGCCAAGATCGCCTTCAATCGCGATCTGCCGGTCGGCGATTACGCGCTGCCCATCGGCGTCTTGCCGCAGTTCAAGAGCCTGCTTGCCGAGCATCTTGATCCGGCGCTGGTGCACGCGCTGTCGCGGCAGGAAAGCGAGTTCAACGCCGGGGCCAAGAGCCCGGTCGGCGCCAGTGGGCTGATGCAGCTGATGCCGGGGACCGCCAAGGCCGTCGCCCGGCAATATAAGGTGAAGTACCAGGCGGCGCAGCTCACCAACGCCACCTACAACATCCAGCTCGGCGAGGCGCATCTGCGCGGCCTGATCGAGGGCTATTCAGGCTCCTATTTCCTCGCGCTCGCCGCCTATAATGCGGGCGGCGGCCGGGTGCAGGAATGGATGAAGGCGTTCGGCGACCCGCGCAACGCGAACACCGATCCGATCGATTGGATCGAGCGCATCCCCTTTACCGAGACGCGCGAATATGTGCAGAAGATCATGGAGACGCTGCAGCTCTACCGCTCCAGGTTAGGCGGCGGCGAGAAGGCGCTGCAGCTCGTGCAGGACCTCAATCGCGGGCGGGCGCGGAGCCAGTCGGCGACGGCCGCGGTCGTCGAGGTGCAGGCCAAGTCCGATTGAGCTTGCGCTTGCCCGCTTACCAACTTTGCTGAACACTGCCACAAATGGGTGAGCCATAAGCGGCTCGGCCATTGGCGGTGCGCCCGGGCACGCTGTCACTCCTCCAACGCTCCCAAGGTCGATGCCTTCCCATGCCCGAGCTTGACGGCGAGCTATGGCGAGACATCTATTGGGCGTCGTTCGACGATCTGCGGCTGCACGCCCGTCATTATCCCGTGGCCGAGGGCGGCGCCCGTCCGGCCGTCTGCCTGCCCGGGCTCACCCGCAACGCGCGGGATTTTCATTACCTTGCGAGCTATCTCTGCAACCATCCGCACCGGCCAAGGCCCGTCTATTGCCTCGACTATCGCGGCCGGGGCGCCTCGCAACATGACCGCCGCTGGGAGAACTACACCCCCTTCATCGAGCTCATCGACACGCTCGACTTCATGACGGCGCAAGGCCTGCACCAGGCCGCAATCATCGGCACCTCGCGGGGCGGCATCATCGCCATGATGATGGCGGCGCTCAGACCCACTGCCATGGGTGTCGTCGTGCTCAACGACGTGGGACCGGTGATGGAGACCCGCGGGCTCGCCCGCATCATGGGCTATGTGGGGCGGATGCCGGTGCCGCGGACTTGGGACGATGCCGCCATGATGATGCGCGAGATGAATGAGCGCGCCTTCCCCGCCATCGAGGCCTGGCAATGGGAGGAGATGGCACGCGCCACCTTCAACGAAAAGAACGGGCGCCCGGCGGCGGGCTACGACCGCAAGCTCGCGCGTGCGTTCGGCAGCATCGATCTCAGCCGTCCCGTCCCCGATCTCTGGCCGCAATTCATGGCACTGGGACAATTCCCAGGGCTCGTGCTGCGGGGCGCAAATTCCGATCTGCTCAGCGCGCAGACGGTCGATGCGATGGTGGAGCGGCACCCCAATCTGCGCACGGTGACGGTGCCCGGCCAAGGCCATCCGCCGCTGCTCAAGGAGCCGGAGACGGTCGAGGCGATCGGGATGTTTCTCGCCGCCAACGATTAGAGCGCTATCGCGTCAAATAGAATCGCGACAGCACTCTAGCTTTTTGTTTGAGCAGGATCTTTTGGCGAAAACCGGTTCCCACTTNNCTTTTCCGGATCATGCTCTAGGCAGGGCCAACGTCAGACTTTGTTGCTGGGCTTCCGCGGGCGCGACGGCTTGCTCCCAATTGGCGCGGCTACCGCGGTCTTGCGAGGCGCCGTCTTCTTCCCTGCGGCCGACGAAGCCTTGCGGCTTGCCACAGGCGTTTTCGGGGTTTGCTCCGAGACGCTTGCCGCCACATAGGCAGCCGACACCCTCGGGGCGCCGCTCGCTCGGGCGGGCGCGCCCCGGTGAGCATTTTCCGCATCGCGCTTGAGGCGCCGCTCGAATTGCGCGCGGGCGAGGCTGCCAAGCCCCAAGCCTGCGGCGAAGATGAAGAGCATGATGGCGACAGTGCTCAGAGCGAAGTTGATCATTGGCCCCCCGACGTTTGGCGGTTGCTGCCTATGACCGGACCGGCCAGCGACAGAGCCACCCCAGCGCAAATCCAACGGCAAAGGCAAGGACGAAATAAAGCCACAGATCAGGGACAAGCGCATGCATCGGCGTCATCCTCATTGGCTCCGGAGCAGGGACAGGACACGCGGCTCGCCCGGCATCCATGATCGTCTGCCGCCGCTTGACATCTCATTGGTGACGCGCGCGATCAGCCGATCCTCCTTCGCGGCTTCCTTCCAGCGGATGCTTTCGGAGGAGGAGAAGAGCGCCGGTAGATCGCGCCGCAACTGGTAGGACACGGCTGCGGCGGTGCCCTTGTCGGGTGCTACACCCTCGATGGTGACCGCGAGGCCCGAGAGTGCAACCTTGCCCGATTCCAACCGGCTCAGCGCTCGCAACGCCGCAGTCACCGCGTCGTCCCAATCCTTGGGCGCGCCGGAGGCCGGCTGCAGCTGGTCGTCCTGGGTCGGACGCACGAACAGCTGCCGCGACAGCACGCGCAAGCGTCCGCGAGCCTCCTCGCTCGGTACGCTGCCGGAGAGGATGAGCCCGTCAGGTCCAAGATCTGCGGTGAAGATGAAGGGGTCGGCCATAGGCGGCTTGACGTTATCGCTGAGAATGCTGAGGCCGGTGGGCAATGGGCCCTCAAGCGCTTTCTTGACCTCGGCATAATCCGACGCGCTGCGCGCCTCGCCGTCGACCTTCAAGCCAACATTCAGGAGCCGCGCCGAGCCTTGCTTCAGATGGGCGAGCTGCTTCAGCCCGAAGCTGACGGCGCCGAGCCATTGCTCCTTGCTCGGTGCGCCGGCCACGATCTTGAGGCGGTCCTCAACCTCGAGGTCAGGGAAGTGCGCCTTCACAATACCGAGGATGGTGCGGTGGTCCTCCTCGGAGGGCACCGAGCCCCGGAGCCTCAGGCTCGAGCCGCTGTGGGTCGCCGACCATACATAGGCAGAGACTTGGGGGCCGGCCGTGGCCGCGCCCTGCCCCGTGGTAGGCTGCCCCGCGGTAGCCTGTGGCGAAGACACGGGATCTTGGGCGGGGGCTGCTGGCTCATGCGGTCCTGCGCCCGCGCGCGAGACGAAGGCGGCACTGAACGTGACAGACAGGACGAAGACGAGGCAAAGCAGCCTGAACTTCGGTTGAAATTCCAACATGGAATCCTAATTCCCTCCTTGAAGCGCATAGCCTGGCTTGGGCGTAATGCCCAACCTGACGCGTCCTGCCCCAGCGTCCGGCAAAACTGAACCGTCAAAGTGTCGCGGCCCCGGTCCTTTGGCCTGGCGCCACTCGGGCGCCCTCGGCGAGTATGGGCCCCGCTTTGGAACGGGGTGCGCGCTCTCCTTGGTCTTGCGCGTGAAGCGGCGACTATAGGCTATTGGGAGGGGCGATTCCAGGTGGTCTGGCAAGGACCGTGACGTGCCTTAAGCCATCCGCCCTTAAGCCATCCGCGGCTCAGGTCGGCACCCCTTGGAAGTGGTGTGAGAGCCCGATGATGCCGATCACGATCAGATAGATCGCCACGACGTAATTGAGCAGCCGCGGCATCAGCAGAATGAGAATTCCGGCTATCAAAGCAACAAGCGGGCTGATGAATTCCTGATTGAGGGCTGGCATCGGCAATTTCCCCGTGAGCTTGGCCAAGCTGGCCGATTCGTGGATGGACGGCGCGAGCATAAGCGATTGGGGTGAGCTTGTCGTGGACTTGAAGGGATGGGTAGTGGGCTAGTTTCAAAGTAGCCCACTACCAAGGGATGCGTCCGGCTGTACCGTTGGACCTTGCAACAAGACTGGCGCTTCCCTCCTTCAAACTTGTTTCCAAAGGACGATATCCGTCTTGCCCTTGCCGCTTTTTGCGGCAAGGCGTAAGCCACGACGCCGGCCGATCGGGCGAGGCAGCTCTCGCGGGGACGTAAGGGGGACAGAGTAGCAGCATGAGCCTTAACGAACCGGGCTTCTGGCTCGCCGTCCTGCAAATCATCTGGATCGACGTCCTGTTGTCGGGCGACAACGCCGTCGTCATCGCGCTGGCCTGCCGCAAGCTGCCGCCGCGCCAGCGCCTGTGGGGCATCGTGCTCGGCACCATGGTGGCCATCACGCTGCGGGTTGTGTTCACCGGAGTGGTGACCACGCTGATGTCGATGCCCTATGTGAAGCTTGTTGGCGGCGCGCTCCTGCTGTGGATTGCCGTCAAGCTGCTGGGCTCCGAGGAGAACGACAAGAACGGGCATATCGAGCCGGTCGACAGTCTGTGGCGTGCGGTCAGGATCGTCGCCATCGCCGACGTGGTGATGAGTCTCGATAATGTCATTGCCATCGCCGCCACCGCGCGCGGCAGCTATGCGCTTCTGATGTTTGGATTGGCTTTCAGCATTCCGCTGATCATGGCCGGCGCCGCGCTCGTCATCGCCGTGCTCGAGCGGTTTCCTGTCGTCGTTTGGGCAGGTGCGGCGCTGCTCGGCTGGATTGCGGGCGAGATCATCGCCAAGGATCCGCTGCTCTCCGGCAATCTCGATCCAAACCTGGCGCATAAGGTGTGGATCGTGGGCGCCATCATCGGTGCGCTTCTGGTCGTGGTGGTGGGACTGTTGCGCCGCCGCTATCATCGGCGAGGTGCGGCCAACCGAATCTAGAGCATGATCCGGAAAAGTGGGAACCGGTTTTCCGAAAAGATCATGCGTCAAACAAAAAGCGATAAGCGCTGTCGCGATTCTATTTCGCGCCATAGCGCGCTAAGCGGCTTTCCCGACGGGGTCAGCGTGACCGCCTGGACGCGGGCGCCGATTTCAAGATGTCGATGACCTTGGGCAAGGTCGCGTCGAGCGAGAAGGAGGACTCCACCGTCGCCCGTGCTGCCCATCCCATGGCCTGGGCCATGCCATGATCGGTACGAAGCCGCTCAAGGTACTCCACCCAATCAGCCTCGGTCCTGGCGAAGAAGCCGTTCACGCCCTGCTTGACCACATCTTGGTTGGCTCCGACGGCAGATGCCACGACAGGCCTAGCCGCGGCCATGTATTGCACGAGCTTGTAGGCCGACTTGCCATACTCCCACAGCCCATGGGGCAGCGGCATGATACCGACATGGATGCGTTGCAAGAGGGTCGTCTCGTCTCCTTCGGTCCATGGCTGAGCTTCGACATTTGGCAAAGACAAGGGCGGACTGCTGGGGCCGATTAGCAGAAGGCGGGTGTTGGCCCGCGCCAGCACCTGACGCAAGGCGCCCTCGATGGTCGTGAGATAATGCGCCGTCTCCGGCGTCCCGATCCAACCGATGGTGAAGGGCTCCGGGTCGGGCAACGGGGTGGCGACGTAACGGGTCAAGTCCACGACGGTGGGGATGCACTTGACCGACACTGCTCCCGCGCCCTCCGCCCAGCTCTGCAGGAACCTGTTTGCCACGATGACGCAGTCGGCGCGCCGGGCCATACGGCCGAGCTTGCCGGCAAGCGCAAGCCTGACCATGGGATTGGTCGATTCGGTGTAGCGGAGATGCCAGGCGTCGTCGAAGTCCATCACCAAGGGGATATCACGCAGCGCCGACAGCTCCAGTAAGGCGGGGACCCAGGGTAGCGCTTCCTTCTCCATCCAGACGACATCGAAGTCATGCGCCTTGGCGAGCTGCTTGAGGCGCTGCGAATAAAAGCTAATAACCCTGCGGAAGGATGGCCGTTGGCCGTCATAGAGCTCCTTCAGATAGACGTCGTCCAAGAAGGGGGTAGCGTGCGCCTCGATGCCGGCGGCGTTAAGAGCCGGCAGATATTGCAGGAAGCGCAGGCGGCTGCTTGCGCCGGTGCGGCCGTATCGCGTCAATAAGAGGATCTTCAGGCTCATCCCGATCGACGATCCAATGGCGGCGGAGCAAGCCCTCGGTCATAAGGTTCAGCTTGGTACGCGAGCCGTGCGGAGCGATGGGAGGAGCGCCCTTTTGGCTCGACGGGTCTGACTGACGCCTTATAGCCCTGGCTGGGCTGTGCGACCACGGGTCCGTAGAGTTGCACACCAGAGTTTGATTGTCGTTGGGCAGCGCCGCTGGGAGAGCGAGACATGGGCTCGAAGGCACCCTTTATGCGGGTGGTCATCGTCAATTACGACAGCGGCGGGCTGCTGCAGGCTTGCGTCGATGCACTGACGCGCCAAACGTTTGCCGATTTCGAGGCGGTCATCGTCGACAACGCCTCGCAGGACGGCTCGATCGAGGCGCTCCGCCTCCCCGACGAACGCTTCCGCACCCTGCGGGCGGGCGCCAATCTCGGCTTTGCCGCGGCGAGCAATCTCGGCGCGCAAGGCTGCCAAGCGGCGTGGATCTGCATGCTCAATCCGGATACGGAGCCAAGTGCCACCTGGCTCGAGGAGCTTCGCGCGGCGACGGAGCGGCATCCCACCGCCAGACTGTTCGGCTCGACCCAAATCGATGCGGCTCATCCTGAGCTCGTCGACGGCTTCGGCGACGTCTATTCGATCTTCGGCACGGCTTGGCGTGGCGCTTCAGCGTCACCGGTCGCACTGCTGCCAAAGGAGGATCGGGAGGTGTTCGCGCCTTGCGCGGCCGGCGCCCTTTACGCGCGGGACATTTTTGCTGCGGCCGGTGGCTTCGACGAAAGCTTCTTCTGCTACCTCGAGGATATAGATCTCGGCTTCCGCCTCAGGCTCCGCGGCGAACACTGCGTGCAGGTGCGTAAGGCGGAGCTTGCCCATGTCGGATCGGCGATTGCCGGCCGCAACAGCGATTTCTTCGTCTGGCACAGCCAGCGCAACCGGATTTGGGTGATGGTCAAGAATATCCCCTCCCCGCTCGTCTGGCTGGTGCTCTTACTGCAGATCGGCGTTCTGCCGCTCACCGTGCTCAGGCGCGGCCCGGGCCAATGGATTTCGGCGTTCAAGGGCGCGATGGCGGGCATCAAGGCTCTGCCCCAGGCGCTCAAAGGCCGGCGCCAGGTGCAGCGCGAGCGGGCGATCGGTAGTGGCGAGGTGGCGCGCCTGCTCGTCTGGAATCCGCTGCAGGCGCTGCGCCGTGCGCCACATTTTCTTGAGAAGACCAGGACCAGTTAAGACGCAGCGCAGGCGAGCCCACGCGTTCAGGCCGCAATCGAGGCTCGATAGCGCTCAAACACCTCCTCGAGCTCGCCGATAGCGATGATGCGGCCTGCTTCCATCAACGCGCCCCGGGTGCAGGTCTTGCGCAGAAGCATGTCCGAATGGGAGGCGACAATGACGATGCCGGCGCGCGCCGCGAGGCTCTCTAGCCGCCGATTGGCCTTCTCGATGAAGCTCGCGTCGCCGCCGCCCAGGCCCTCGTCGAGCAGCAGCACCTCCGCTTCGATCGATGTCGAGATGGCGAAGTCGAGCCGGGCGCGCATGCCGGCGGAATACGCGCGCAGCGGCATGTCGATGAACTGCCCGAGCTCGGTGAACTCGATGATCTCGTCGAGCCGCGCACGGATCTCGGCTTTGCTGAAACCAAGATAGAGCCCACGCAGCTCAAGATTCTCGCGGCCGGTGAGCTCGGGATCGATGCCAAGGCTGCCGCCGAACAGCGAGGCGACCTTGCCCTCGACCGCGACCTTGCCATGCTCCGGCACATAGATGCCGGCGATGACGTGCAGCAGCGTGCTCTTGCCCGCGCCATTGAGGCCGATAAGACCAAGCCGGGTACCGTGCTCGACCTCGAGGTCGACATGATCGAGAGCATGAATCGAGACACGGTGGCTCGCGTCGGTGCTGATGCGCCCCCTTGGGTCGCTGCGCACGCGGCCGCCGGTGACCACCGACATGGCACGTCGCTTCAGCGAGCGGCTGCGCGAATCGTAGATGGGGAAGCTGACGCAGACGTCAGATAGTCTCACGGAAGCCATGTTACGTCACACCCCTCTTAGGCTGGCCGGCTGCATCAGCGCCAAGGCACTGGGCTGCGGTGGGGCCGGGCACCCTCAGGCGCCGGGTTTAGCCGAAGCCGGGTCGCGCGTCACCGGGCTTGTCGGCCGTTTCTCTCCCTTGGGCCCTCCGGCCACGTGGTCGGCGACGAAGGCGCCACGCTCGCCCGCCCGCTTGGGCTTGCCCACGGTCGTGTCTTGGGCCGTCTGCAGCTCGAGCTCGGCGTTGATCTCGGCGCCGAGCAGCACGATGTAGAAGGAAATATAGAGCCAGAACAAGAGGATGATCACGGCGCCGAGAGAGCCATAGGTCCTGTCGTAATGGGCGAAATTGGCGACGTAGAGCGAGAAGCCCGCCGAGGCGAGCAGCCAAACCGCGGTGGCGAAAAGCGAGCCCATGCTGACCCAATGCCACTTCGCGGCGCGGCGGCAGGGGCCATAGCGATAGAGCAGCGCCAGCAGCGAGAGCACGAGGAGCGCGAGGAACGGCCAGCGCGCGACCCTGACCACGAGCTCGAAGGCGTGGGAGAAGCCCGCATAGGCAAACAGCGTCGGCACATAGACGATGGCCAGCAGCATGACCACGCCGCCCAGGATGCCGACCAGGGTGAAGGTGAAGGCGCTCAGATAGAACTGCAACAGATTGCGGCGCTCGGGCTCTTCATAGGCGATGTTGAGCGCGGCGAAGAGAGCCTGCGTGCCGGCATTGGCGCTCCAAAAGGCGAGGCCCAAGCTCACCACCAGGCTCCAGCCGAGCGAGCCGCCCGAGGCGGCAGCGATGCGGCGGATCTGCTCGATGACCATGTCATAGGCTTGCCCCGGCAGCACATCGGCGAGCATGCCGAATTGGCTCTCCACATTCGAAGGACTGGCGGTGAGGCCGTAAAGGGAGATGAGCGCGGAGAGCGCCGGGAAGATGGCGAAGAGCGCATAGAACGCGCAACCGGCGGCCACCACCGAGAGGTTGTCGCGGCCGCTTTCGGTCCACACCCTCTGCGCCACTTGCCACCAGCCCTTAAGCGGGATGTGGTAGGGGCGCCTGGCGTCGCGGCCGTAAGGGTCGGGCGTGGGGATCATGCTCTAGGGCTTGGGGCGAGGATCGGCGGATGAGGGCATAATGCGGCCCTCAGGCTTGCGGTTCCAAGCCAAAAATGGCTGAAAGGGGTGCCGAGATCGACGGCGGCACGATGACGGCTGTACCAGTTAAGCTTCTAGGATGGGTGGCCGAGTGGTTGAAGGCACCGGTCTTGAAAACCGGCAGACGTGCAAGCGTCTCGTGGGTTCAAATCCCACCCCATCCGCCATGTTCTTGTTCACTGCCGGTTGTTGCTCTCCGAAAAAGTCCTGGAAATCGTGGTCGATTAATCCAAGCCGACGCGACATTCCGAACTGGCGAGTTGCTCAACGTCGGCAAGCGTCTCAAGAAAGCCAACTACGGCGCACGGCGCATTGATGGCCGAAGAAAACCAGGAACGATGTTGGGAGGGTCGCATGGAAGGAGTCATCCGCTTCGCATTGAGCAACTTCACTCTTACCTTTCTCGTCGTCGGGCTGCTTGCGTCGGGCATCGCGCTCATGCGTGCATCGAAGCCGCTGAGCGCGCCGGTCGTGGTCGAAGCGCTATTCGCCTATTTCTTGCTGTTCTCGATCGGCTTCAGTTTTCTCTACAACTTCGTGATGCACACCTTCTTCGGCAAAATGGCCGCGGGCTTCATAGGCTGGGAGGACAGTCCGTTCCAGGCCGAGGTCGGCTTCGCGAGCCTGGGTTATGCAGTGGTTGGCTTCCTCGCCTTCCGCCGCAGCTTCGATCTCAGGCTCGCTGCAGTGGTCGGCCCGTCGCTGTTCATGCTCGGTGCGGCGGCCGGTCACGTCTATCAGATGATCACCGCCCACAATTTCGCGCCCGGCAACGCCGGCGTGATCGTCTACACGGCCGTCCTCATCCCGATAATCGGCTTCGTGCTGCTTTGGCTGCAGTACCGATAAGAATGCACCACGCCACAAACAAAGCCCCGACCAAGCCGCACTGTGGCCGTTCCCAATGGGGATTGACCATGGCCTATCAGATCATCGAGCTGGCCCTCGACGCGAACGACAACGTGATCGAACGCAAGCCTGTCCCTCATCCCTTGGAGACTCGGGGCGAGGCAGTCACTCTCGTGGAGAGTGCGATCTCGCATTACCCAAGACGCGGCTACGACCCCAAGCAGGATTCCTGGTGGGCGATTGCCGGCAATGGCGACCGGATGAGGTTCGTCATCGAAGGGGCATGACGCTTGAAGCGCACCTGAGGGGCGTCGGCTTCGGCCGGCGCCCCTTCGATCACCTACACTCCTTCAAGCACGTTACCGGCCAGGAGCACCAGATAGCCGATTAGCAGAATTACGAAACCGCTGTGAACATACGGGATCGCGACATTGGCGTAGTGAATGATCACGGCGATGACGGCGACCGAGACAGAGATAAAGAAGGTCACGTGTTTGGGTGGTGTGAGCCGAAGCATTGTGTTGTTCCCCCTGTAAAGCCCGTGAATGGGCGGTGGCGATTTTAGCCTCTGCCGCTTCTTGTTGGATCTTTTTTGTTGGGCTGACGGCGGCTCTAGCTGCTTGCGGTAGCTCTCGCGGGAGATGCGCACCTGAGAGGGGCGTCGGCTTCGGCCGGCGCCCTCTTTGGAGAGGAATAAAGCCAGCCCCTTCCTGTGCAAATAGTGCATAAGCCAAAGATTGCAATTACGCGGGGCCTCAACGAGGCGTCCTCTCAGGCGGATCTTCTGAATGTCAGAAGAAGTAGGACGGCCCATTGGCAGCCGGCGGGGGGCAAGCAATGTCAAATGAACAAGGTCAACCAGATAACGGAGCATACATCGGGAAAGGCGTTACCTTTAGAGGATCGATATCGGCTCCGGAGGCCATCATCGTAGAGGGAACCATAGAGGGCGACGTAACTGCACAGACCGTGCGGATCGGAGTGGGCGGTACGATCCGGGGTAATGTGGTGGCGAACGAGGCAGATGTTCAGGGCACCATTTCGGAGAAGGTGGTGATCAAGGACTTCTTGCTCTTGCGCTCCACGGGTCGAGTCGAGGGTCAACTCAGCTGCGGGGAGCTCCAGGTGGAGAGGGGCGCCATGATTAAGGGCGACTTTGTGGTTGGCGATCAAAAATCCCAAACAGCCAAGCCCGAAACACCGAGCATAGATAACCTGGAAGTGTTCCCACCCACACCTTCCAGACCGAAATTGCAAGCAGCGGAATAGATCGGGAAGCCTATTACACTGCGCCTGATCCAAGCAACTTAGTGGCTTGGCGTTGGTCAGGAGAAGCGCAAGAGGGCGTCGGCTTCGGCCGGCGCATTTCTAGATCGTTAGGGTGCGGATGCCGGCCACCCTATGGGTGATGCTAGCCTCAAGTTTACTGAGCAGGCGGTGCTGCTCCCTCAGCAGGGCCGGGCGGAACTGTTGAACCTGCAGGGCCGGGCGGAACTGCAGAAGCCGCTGGACCGGGCGATCCTTGCGGACCTGCAGGACCAGGCTCTCCGGCTGGCCCCCGCTCGCCGGTAGGCCCTGGCTCTCCAGTATCTCCTCTATCCCCCTTCTCCCCTGGATCTCCCTTATCCCCTGGTCTGCCTTCTCGCCCTTCTCTCCCTGAGGTCCAGCCGGCCCGGCCGGACCCGCCGGTCCTGGCACGACCTTTGACGCAGACTTTGCCAAGGTCGTTGTATTTACCAGTGCTGGTTTTACGGCGGTACCGGCCATGCTCAGGCCAATCAAGAAGCAGGCCGTGCTGCCGATGGCGGCAAGGGTCGCGAGCCACGAGACGGCAGTGCGCAGGGGAACCTCGTCCGGCTCGTTCACTCTGACCGTGCGGCGAAGATAAGCAAAGAACATGCTTGCCAGGGCTGCCACGGCACCTGAGCCGAACACCAACATCGCGGCGATGAGTTTGGGGGCATTCTCGATTTGCGGCGTGAGGTGGGCAAAGCTTGCGAGAAGCACAAGCGCTGCGGCACCGTTCAAAAGAATAAGTAAGCTGACGCCGCGACTTGCGTATCGGTTGCGCTGCTGTTCTAGGGCGAGAGGATCAATGCGGGTGATGTCTAGCTCTTCGCGATAATCTATTGGCGGCTCTGTCATAATCGGAGGCTCCTAAGACGCCGAGACAATCCCTGGCTTCCGCGTGCGTCGGACAACGCATGCCATTGGCCAGAAGTTTCGATCCATCCCATCGCGTACCGCTGTTCGCCAATGGCTTGGCCGAAGCCTAGCAGGGGGGACTCCCCGTTAGCCAAGCACAAGGGCCGAAGCCCGGGCGAGGTTCGGCGGCGCATCTGCTACCATCCGATCCGCAGCAGAGGGAGTGTGCAAGTGCCTTTACCGCCTCACCTGTCGCAGTCAGAGTTCGAGCAAGCTTGCAAGGAGCTTCGCGGGGCCCTCGGCGATGACCATGTGCGCACGGCCGAGGACCAGCTCGAAGCCTATTACGACCCCTATTCGCCGGGGCTGAAAGAGCGCTACGCGCCTTCCGCCGCCGTGCTCCCTGCCAATGTCGAGGAGATCAAGGCGGTGCTCGCCATCGCGCGGGCCGCGCGCCTGCCGCTGTGGACGGTCTCGACGGGGCACAACTATGCCTATGGCGGTGCCGCGCCGTGCCTTAAGGGCTCCGTCATTCTCGACCTCAGCCGCATGCAGTCGATCGAGGTCGATCCCGATCTCGCTTACGCCATGGTCGAGCCGGGCGTGACCTATCTTCAGCTCTACACTTTCATCCGCGAGAAGAAACATAGGCTGATGATCGATTGTCCCGATCCCGGCTGGGGCAGCGTGCTCGGCAATACGCTGGAGCGCGGCGTCGGCTACACGCCCCATGGCGACCACGCCGCGCAGCAATGCGGCATGGAGGTGGTGCTCGCAACCGGCGAGGTCGTCCGCACCGGCATGGGCGCCATGACCGGCAATCCCGCCTGGCCGCTCTATAAAGGCGGCTTCGGCCCGTCGCTCGACGGCCTGTTCCTCCAATCCAATTTCGGGGTGGTCACCAAGATCGGCGTCTGGCTGATGCCGGAGCCCGAGGCTATCTCCGTGGTCGAGGCGAGTTTCGGACGGGAGGAGGACGTCGTTCCGCTGATCGACATCTTGCGGGGTTTGCGTCTGGACGGCACGGTGCCCACGGCCACCATCGCCAACTGGATGCGGCTTGCCGCCGGCAATACCACTAGGGGCGAATGGTATGACGGCAAGGGGGCGATGCCGGAAAGCGCCATCGCCAAGCTGATGCGAGAGATTGGGATTGGATTTTGGAACCTGCGTTTCGGCCTATATGGAGCGCCGCGCATCGTCGAGGAGAACTTCAAGACGGTGCAGAAGGCGCTGTCCCAGATCCCCAAGGCAAACATCTCCCGCGCCAAGTACCGGCGTGGGCAGGACATGCCACCCTATCACCGCACGCTGGCCGGCATTCCGAGCGTGGATCTCATGCCGCTGAATTGGCTTGGCGGCGCGGGTGCCCATATCGAATGTCCGCCGGTGGTGCCGATGCGGGGCGCGGAGCTCCTCGAGCTTTATCGGCGGCGGACGGGGTTGTTCAACGCCCACGGCTTCGACCATTATTGCGGCCTCACCACCACCAGCCCACGCGCCTTCATCAATACCGCCTCGATCATCTTCGACAGCCAGGACGCCGAGCAGGCGGAGCGGGCGCGGGACCTCGGCAGGGCGCTCATCGAGGATGCGAGCACGAGCCGGCTCGGGGGCTATCGCGGTCACATCTGCGAGATGGACCTCGTCGCCGCGCAGTTCGATTTCAACGACCACGCCGCCATGCGCACCTTCGAGCGGCTGAAGGACGCTCTGGACCCCGACGGCATTCTCTCGCCGGGAAAGCAAGGCATCTGGCCCAAGGCGCTGCGTAACGCCAAGCGCGACCAGGGAGATGGGAAATGAGCCCCCTGCCCTCATCCCCGCGCGGCGCAGCCCATATGACCAGGCGAGAATTTGTCGCGCTCGGCGGGGCGGCGGCGCTGACGGCGCTCATTCCCGCACCGGCCTTTGCGGGCAACGTGCTTCTGCTCGACGCGGGTGCCGTGCTCGCCATAGCCGACACGCGCTACGTTGATAGCGTGGCGTTCGCGGGGAGTTTGGCGCGGCGCGGCGCGAGCGTCTTGCCGCTTCGCTGCGACATGGGCGGCTTATGGTTCGACGCGCTTCAGCCGCGCTTGAGCGCGCACGCCACGGCCATCGCCGGGCTGACGCTGGAGAGCGATCTCTTCATCCTGAAGCGGCTCGCGGCCGCTTCCGGGCTTTCGGTTGCTTATGTCGGCTCGCACGATTGGCGGAATGGCCAAGGGTCACGCCATGGGCTCCGAGCCGGCATCGCGCTCGACCGGATCGCCGCTTGTCTTGGCCAAGGCGAAGGGCCTTGGGCGGCAAGGCTCGGCGAGGCTATCGCTTCAACACGCTTCCCGGCGCTGCCTCAAGGCTTGCAGGAACGACGGGTGAAGCTCGATATCGAGCCCTCGCCCGGCAGCCCAAAATTCTTCGTCTCCTGGCTGATCACGCGGGCAAGCTGCAGCTGATTGGTGCTCGGCCCACCTAAAGCGAAGAGCCGCCCTCGAAAGGCGGCTCTTCTAAGCTCTCATCGAAATGCTGGCTCGTGGCCCGCGTTACCCGCCAATGCGCGCGGTGCCCGAGAGGCCGTCATTGCGCACCCATTGCACGACGCTGCCGTCGCGGGTGAGCTTGAAGCAATAGGACTTTCCGTCCAACCAGCTCGACCATTTCTGGCAGAGCTGGTCGTTATCAACCCACCATTTGCCGTGGTCGGAGGCGCCGTCGCCTTGCGCAAAGCTTGCCGCGACCGCGCCTATGCGGCCGCTCATCCGGCCATTGGCCGCATAGCGGATGGGCAGGTCGAAGCCCGAGACCTTGAGATAAACGGTCTTGCCGGTCACGGCCTGCTTCAACTCCTCGCCCGCAAGCGAGATCGGCTCGGCCATGGCGCTGAGTGCCGGCAAAGTGAGGCTCGCGGCCAGCGTAAAGACTCGGAGTTTCATCGCATCCCCTCGTTATCGAATAAAATTGCGTGAGAGGGTCGGATACCGCAGTGCAAAAGCGGTCAATTTGCGGCTCTGGCGGGAAAGTTCATGTCAAAGTTAAGGCGGTGAGGACTCGGGCTTTTAACCGTATCCGCGGCCCGCTCTAAGGGCGCGAGGGTTTGCGGGCATTCCGCCTGCGCTTACGCAACGCCACCACATTGATGGCTTCCACCCCTGCCGCGAAGGCCATGGCGAAATAGATGTAGCCGCGCGGGATGTGGAAATGGAAGCCGTCGGCGATCAGCGCGGCGCCGATCAGGAGCAAGAAGGCGAGCGCCAGCATCTTCGTCGTCGGGTGCCGCTCGATGAAACGAGAGACAGGCTCCGCCGCGAAATACATCACGAGGATAGCCACCGCGACGGCGGCGATCATCACCTCGATATGGTCGGCCATGCCCACCGCCGTGATGATCGAGTCCACGGAGAAGACGATGTCGATGAGCCCGATCTGCAGGATGCCGTACACCAGCGTGTCGGCGACGACCGAGGCTTCCTTTTCCTCGGCGTCCCCCTCCCCCTCGATGTCCTGATGCATCTCACGCGTCGCCTTGACGAGCAGGAACAGGCCGCCCGCGATCAGGATCAGGTCGCGCCAGGAGAAGGCATAGCCGGCAAGCGTGAACAGCGGGTGGGTGAGATGGATGAACCAGGCGATGCCGCCAAGCATGGCGGCGCGGAATACAAGCGCGAGCGACAGTCCGATGCGCCGTGCCATCAGCCGCTGCGGCGGCGGGAAGCGCGCGATCATCAGCGAGATGAAGACGACGTTGTCGATGCCGAGCACGATCTCCATCGCGCTCAAGGCGACGAAGCTCGCCCAGATATGCGGATCGGTGAGCAGCATGGCTTAGAGTGCTCGAGGTAAAAGGAGCTTGCAGCGAGTGCGGAGCCCCGGAGCTAATAACGTAGTGATCCAGCGAGGTCGATGGCCAAACAAGGGGCTCAACCGCTCCCCACACCGGCCAGTGATCGAACCGCTCCGATGCCGATGAGATAGGCTGCCGTCGCGAGCAGCAGGAGTTGGATCCAGAGCGGCGAAGGGAACGGCTTGGCGATGGAGAGGATGGCTGCGCCGCCCCAGATGGCGGTGACGAGCACCGTGAGCGGGCGTAAGCGCCGCACGCGAAAAGGATGTATCCAAAGGATCGGAACGAAAGTGAGCGCGATGAGGATAAGGACCACAGCAAGCGCGACCAAGGGAGGCGGCTCGAGGACAAAGAGGTAGAGGCAAACCATGTTCCACACCGCCGGGAAGCCCGAGAAATAGCCTTCAGCGGTCTTCGCCTCGCGGTCGGCGAATGGAACGAGACTCGACAACATGATGGCGACGCCGGCGGCCACGCGGGAGGATTCCGGCAGGCGCTCGGACTGGCACAAGGCGAAGGCGGGGACCGCCACATAGGTGAGGTAGTCGACAATGAGATCGAGACGCTCGCCGCTCCAGCGCGGCAAGACCGTCGCAACCTTGACGCGGCGGGCGAGCGGACCGTCAATGGCGTCGACGATCAGCGCGATGCCAAGCCAGAGGAACATCGCCTGCCAGTCGGCGTGGGCCGCCGCAAGGAGTGCGAGCAGAGCGAGGCCCGCGCCCGACGCCGTCAAGACATGCACCAGACTAGCGAGGACGCGCAGGCTCACCGGCAGACATCCTGTCGCGCGCACGTCACGCAAGAGCGCGAGCCCGCTGTCTCGCCGATTGTCGGCGGCGCGCGCCTCCGGCCGCGCCCTAGAACTGCTTTTTGATCTTCCCGAGCACGGTAACGTCGCCATTCTCGTCGGGCCGCACCCCCTGCTCAAGCTGCAGCTGTTGCTGCTGCCTGTCGCCATAGAGCAACTCGAGGCCGAAGTCGAGCTTGGGGAGAATGCTGAAGCCGAAGACTTTCGTTGCCGAAGGTGTCTGCCCCTGTTCGCCGACCGTGGGGGTCCCTAGCTCTGCGGTCGGAGCCTTGGCTACCGGCGCAGCGTCCTTCGCCTCCGGAGGCGGCGCTTCGGGGCTCTGCTGGAACGCGAAAGCAGGCCCGGCCAGAAGCAGGGCCGTCAATCCCGTCGCGATGGCGAGAGGCTTTCGCATGGTCCTCCGCTCTCTAAGATACGGCGTGGCGTCGTGGATGCAAGCCTGTCGGGAGCCCGGTTAATGCTTTGCTAAGATTAGGGAATCTGGGGTTCTTTGCTTGCACTTGTTGCGCTTCGGCAACATTCACGCGGATCTTCAAACTGTTCGAGTGAGGAAGGCCGCCCCCCGAAAGGGAGGGGAAGGGAGCAGGCGGCCACAAAGCCGTGAATAAAGACGAATAGGTCCGTTTTGGAGCTATTCGCCGTGATCTTGCCTTAATGCACCGCTCTCCGACACATCAAAATGGATAGTAGCGCACCGAGGCAAAGACCATGTTGTCATCGGCAATTGGGGCCCGAGCCCCGCCAAAACTGTTAAAACCGTCAAACAGTTCGCGCTGTGTGTAAGAGTACTGCAAGCCCAGCGACACAGTGCCGTGTTTGCCCATGTACACCTTGTCCCAAAGACCTCCTGTAAGCTGCCAAACGTCCTTGTTAACTCCAGAGCACTTAAGCGGAACTTTGAAGGTATTTGAGTTTTCAATATTGCAGCCCGTGTTGTTGTCTAGGGGACTACCGTAACCAACGAACGTGTTCCCGAGTGCGAAAGTATCCTGGAACGCCCTCTCGTATCCTCCATAGGCATAGAAATCCAACGCTGGATTAGCGTGTGCGACAAGACCAGTCAGCGTCTGGACCATAGGAATAGGTGATGGATCGCCAACTTGGTTCACCGTGAAGTCCGCGAATTGAGCTGCACCGTATTGTCCGATGCCCCGGCCGGCCAGCACGCTGGCCTGGAAATCCAGTAATTTTGGCATAATTGGTAGAATTAGGTTTCCACCTACGCCGCCCCCAACAGTCTCGTTGTTGCCGAAATCAATCAGCGAGTTATTAGTGAGTGTCGTCTTCTGCCCTTCCGCAAAGAGTCCAGTCCGCGTTCGGAAGATCCGCCCGAGCCCAAAAACCTCATAGTGGCCCCAGCCGGGATCGAGCGCCGCTTTGAGCACCATGTCGGGGGCTACATCGACGGAATAGCTTGCGCAATTCCCGATAGAGCCAAGATTATTGGCGCATTGGGCTGCATTTAATGTCGCCCCTCCTGAGCCAAGACCGGGAACTGTGGTAACTAATTCCGGTACCACCGATGTTGATGGTATATCGCCTCCAACACTTGCTTGAGGGGATTCGGCCGATAGGCCCACAGAAAATTGGGGGCTAAAAGTCTTGGTTAGTCGCACCTGTGGAACGCGTCGCCAATTGAAGCCAGGGACGTATTGGGCATCGACCGTTAACGGAATGTTTTCATCACGTGGCACTAAGCCATCCTTGAAGCCAGTGACGAGGCTCCACGCTTGCCCGGCTTCAAAATGCCAACCGTTCGCCTGATCCACGGTCAAATACGCCTGCCTCAATCTCGGTGCATAGCTGTTGCTTTCACCCGAATTTGAAGTTGTACCTATGCCGATAAAGTCACTCTCGTAATATGCGGACAGATTAGTATTTTCGTCCCAGGCGGATTGTGCCAAAAGGGATAGCCGACTTTGGCGGGCTGATTCACGGAATTCAGTCTCATGCGAGTTAGTTACTTGGTTAAAGGGGATACCCCCAAATGTCGATCCGATGTCAGAGTTCTCATTGCGCGAGCGGAAGATACTTGCATCTTCAATAAAGCCCCCTATCNNTGCTTCTGAATTGATTGCAACTGCGCCTGTAGGGCTTTGATTTGTTGTTGCAAATCTTGCTGGCTGTCCGCCAGTGCCGGTTGAGTCAGGAACGACCCTACCAGCATGGCAAGTAATGTACGATACTTGGATGGCATTTTGCTGCTCCCTGCTGTCAATTCTAAAAAGAACAACGCGCCGCTAGCCTGATTTTGTATCCTGAGCCATCAGCTTAGAGAGGAGTCATGACAGTTTTCTAACATCTACTAGGGTTTGAGCCGGAATCTAAGTAACTGTATCTAACATGCCACAGATTTGGCATTTTCCCGGCGCCGTGCGCCTGGAGAAGGAGACCGAGTAGCGAGAAGCAGATCATCGGATTCCCGAAGAAGCGAAACAGGATTGTCGAGGGGTGGCCAGGCTCCAAGCCACTCGAGGGGGAAAACTGCCGCCCCAAGAAGGCCAGCGCTTAAACCGTGTCGAAAAACCCTCTGACGCTGATTTGACGACAGGAGCCATGATCGGCCAATCCCCCGGGCCTGGCGGGCGGTACCCTTCATGCTCCTGAGCGATGACGGACCGAGCCCGCTGTCGAGTGCGATCGTGGGGCCTCATTGCGTCTCACGGCACTACAATCTCTTTCCAACACGAGATTCTGTCTTGACTGCTTTGACGGAGGCAGACCGATCATCGAAAGCCTCCACACGAGCCTCGACGGGCGTCACCTTAAGGGAGTTTGCCAGCCGGTATGGAACGGACCAGAACTAGGGCTGTTTTGGGCCAGGAGCGGCGTGATTCCCGCTCATTGGCGCGTCATCTGGGGACGCTCGGGCAGCCGGGTCTGTTCGGGCTCGGAGAGCCGACGAAACGTCGCCAGGATAGCAGGTTGCGGTTTGGGAATCGGTGGCACTGATTCATAAAGTTCCCAGCCTCTCGCGGCGGCTGTGAAAACTTTTCTAACAAGGAATCTATGCAACTCTCTTGGGCGGAAATTCAGAGATTCCCGAAATGCTTAAATTACGGGCGCGGCGGCGGAGGAACCGAAAGCCAAGTCTGCCCAGGCTGCGAGAGCCGGCGGAACGTCGCGAGGATAGCAGGTTGCGGTTTGGGAATTGGTGGCAGTGACTCATAAAGTTCCCAGCCTCCTCCCAGAGCCTTGTAGACCGTAACGAACTGAATGACGACCGATTGCTTAGCTATCACGACTTGGTCTTCGAGGCCGTATTCCTCGCGCTGAGCATCGAGTACATTGAGAAAATCCGTTAGCCCACGTTCATAGCGCTCCCTGGCGAGATTCTCAGCTCGACGACTTTCGGCGAGTGCATCCTCCAGTTTTCGCAATCTTTGCAGGGCTGCCCGATATTGATCAATCGCGGACTCGACGTCTCCGAGCGCTGCCAGTACCGTCTTCCGGTAATTCATAAGCAGTTCGTAGGCTCGGAACTCTTGGACGTCGATCAGAGCGTCCAGTTGACCAAAGTCGAGCAGCGACCAATAGGCTCCGGGACCTGCGGACCAGATCCCCCCGCCGAATTTCGGGATACTACTGACAGCTGACTGCCCTGCTTGCGCACCCACGCCAGCGGTCAAGAGGACCCGCGGAAACAGATCAGCGATTGACGCGCCGACAAGCGCCGTGGCTGATGCAAGCTGGCGTTCGGCCTGCCGTATATCGGGTCGCCGTCGCAGAAGGTCCACCGGCTGGCCCGGTCGAAGCCGTTCGGGCGTACGAGGTATTTCGCGGGGACGATCGAGTTCGCCGCTCACTTCGCCGGAATAGGTGCCAAGCAACAATGCGATCCGCGCTTCAACGTCGGAGACGCCTGCGATCAGAGGCGGCAACTGTGCTTGGAGCGTCGCCAGTTCGCGCTTGGCCAAGGTCACATCAAGCTCGTTGCTCAGCCCTCGATCAAACCGCGTGTGTACCAAATCCACGGTCTTTTGTTCTCGCGCGATGTTTTCCTGTGCGACCTTGATCCGAGTCTGGAGACCTCGCAGTTCGATGTAGTTGCGGGCAACATCAGCCACGACCACGATTAACACCGCATTGCGTGCCTCGATGGCGGCCTCAGTTTCATATCGGGCGGCTTCGAGCTCGCGCCGATATTTGCCGAACAGGTCGAGTTCCCAACCTGCATCAAAGCCGATGACACGGGTGATCTCTCTAAAGCCGGTCGTATTGACGCCGGCATCGATCGAGGGTGGGATTCGTCCCTTAACCGAATCGGTACCGGAACCGCCAGCGATGGCTCCGTCGGCGTTGCCCTGGGGTAGAGCCACGCCTGCGACAGCAATTTCCTGCTCTCGTGCTTCCTGCACGCGCGCCAATGCGATCCCAATATCTGGGTTCGTCACAATCGCCTGCTGGACGAGCGCACTCAGCTCCGGATCGTGCAGCGTCTCCCACCAGCGGACTGCGCTTTCCGGCGGTATCGTGCTGGCACTGGTCTTGGCCACGCTGCCAAGCGCGCGTGACAACTCGAAGTTTGCAGGTACCCAGATGTGCGGCGTCGTATAGTTGGGACCGGAGGCGCATCCAGATAGGAACACAGCCACATTGGCGGCCAGCGCCAACCGGAACTTCTGCATTAGATAGCCCCCCGTACAGAAATTCGGCTGCCAAATCCCTCACAGCCAAACCCCAGCTTCTTAGAAATTATTGGCTGGCGGGTCGGAGCCCTTCACCTTCCGCTACGGTGACCTTCTCACCATCCGTTATTTGATCATTGATGTTTAGCGCAACGCGGTCACCTTCTGAAAGCCCGGACGATATGTCGACAAGATGGCCATTATCGCGAGCAATGGCGACGTCCTGGAACTTCACCGTGTTGTCACCCGTGATGACGGCGACTTGGGGGCCACTGGCCCGGAAAACCAGAGCACTCGCTGGCACCTCAACAAAACTCGTCGGTTTGAGACGTAGGGCTACGGTGACGTACATTCCCGGCATGAGCGCGAAATCACTGTTCGCTAGATCAACCTCGACGCGAAGTGTCCGCGCCAGTGGATCGATCGACTCACTTGTCCTGGTCACCTTACCTTCGAAGCTCCGATTCGGGTATTCGTTCGCGGTGACCTGAGCCATGCTACCCACGCCCAGTTGCAAGCTGGCGCTTTGGGGCACGTTCACGAAGACCCGAATGTTGTCGGTCTGGGCGATCCCGAACAACGGGCTGGTGTTGTTCGAGCTGCCGGCCGCCACGAGATCACCAATGTCAACGCGACGTTCCGTGATCACGCCGTCAAACGGGGCAGTCACGTTCTTGAACTCAGTAAGATGCATCAGGCGATCGACATTGGCCTGATCGAGCTTCACGCGGGCACGCGCCGCATTCAATCCAGCGACGGAAGTCTCGTAATGTGCCTTCTTGTCCTCGCGCTCCTGGTCCGACACGACGCCCTTCGGTGACCCCTGCCAGCGTTCGTAGGTGGTCTTGGCGAAATCGGTGTCTGCTTCCTTGGCTTTGACATCGGCCTCCGAGACATTGAGTTGGGCTTGGGTGGCCTCGAGCTGGGCGTCGAGTTCAGGCGTATCTATCGTCGCCAGCACCTGACCGATCTTCACCTGATCGCCGATGTCGACAAACCATTTGGCGAGGTAGCCGCTCACCCGCGCATAGATAGTCGAGGAATACCAGCCGCCGGTTTGTGCGGGTAAGGTCAGGACTTGGCTAGGTGGCGCGAGTTGAACCTTGACGACGTTGACCGGTAGCGGCTGCTCGGCAGTTGCGGCTGTCGCTTTGGCGAGCAATGCTTCGTCGCGGCCCTTTATGTGATGCACGACGAAGAACGCGGTTGCCAAGAGGATGGAGAAGCACCCAGCCAGCATTCCCAGCCTGCGTCCCGTCCGAGGGTCGTAGGTGGTCGCTAAGCGCGCGTGGCTCTGGCCTTCGAATTCGGTCCCCTCTTGAGCGACATCGTCCAATGCATCGAATACATCGTTGTCGGTGTCGCCTCCGTCCACGGCTCTTGGATTATCAGGTCGATGCAATAGTAAGCCTCCCTGGTATTGTCGCATCCTTGGGTTCACGCCGAAGCAGGCAGTACATGGTGGGAACGAACACCAGCGTTGCGGTGGTCGCAAACAGGAGGCCGCCAATGACGGCCCGGGCCAGCGGAGCGTTCTGCTCGCCGCCCTCGCCGAGGCCGAGGGCCATGGGTATCATCCCCAAGACCATAGCGCCCGCCGTCATTAGAACCGCTCGCAACCGTGTGTACCCGGCTTCGATTGCCGCAGTTCGCGAATTTGAGCCGGCCGCTCTGCGCTGATTGGCAAATGTCACCACGAGGATGCTGTTTGCCGTGGTGAGCCCAATGCACATCAAGGTTCCCATTAGGGCCGGAACGCTGATGTGGGTCTCGGAGACAAACAGCATCCACATGACACCGCCGAGGGCAAACGGCACCGCCATCAGCACGACTAGTGGATCAGTCCAATTCTGAAAGTTGATGACCAGCAGCAAATAGACCACGATCACGGCGAGCGCCATGCCCGAAAACAATCCAGCATAGCTCTCCTTCATTGTTTCCACCTGCCCGCTGAGGCTCACCGAAATCGCCTTTGATGGGTCCGGCCGATCAATATCAATCACCCTTTCGATGGCGCCTGCGGCAGAGTTGAGGTCTCGCCCCTGCACGTCGGCGTCCACGTCAAAAACAGGCCTGATGCCGAGCTGTGAGACAATCATCGGCACCTTTTTTCGGCCGAATTGCGCAACGTTCATTAGCAGCTGAGGATTTTGGCCTTGTGGCGCCGTAACAGGCTGCGTCCACAACTGTTGCATAGACCTGATTTTGTAGGTCGGCATTTGCGCCACGAGTTGATAAGAGACGCCGTTGCGTGGGTTGACCCAATAATTTGGCGCAAGCTGCAGGCTGTTGTTGAGCGAGACTTGAAGGTTGTCCGACACTATCTGCTGGCTGAGTCCAATTTCACCGGCAAGTGTACGATCGACATTGACTGTAAGAGCCGGCGCATCCGGAACTTGGAACACATGCGAGTCAACGACGCCAGGAATGCGCGTAAGATCCTTCGCGAGCTTGGTAGCGACCGCATAGGCCGCCTCGCTGTCGGGCCCCGAAATCCGGATGTCGATCGGCGCCGGCCTTCCGAAATTAAGCACCTGATTGACGATGTCCGCCGGTTGAAAGAAAAACTGCAGTTGCGGGAAACGCTTCGGCAGCTCGCGTCGCAAGTCAGCTACATGCTCAGCCGTTGGCGTGTGCTCCTTTTTTAGTGAAACGAGGATCTCGCCATCCATTGGGCCGACGGTCGCGCTATCGCTCAACGCGATGTTGATACCGCTGTACGGCAAGCCGATATTGTCGAGGATAACGTCGATTTGGTTTTCCCCGACAATGTGGCGAATTGCGGCTTCGACCTGAGCGAAATATCGCTGGGTATTCTCGAGCCTTGTCCCCGGCGGCGCGCGGACATGCAGGCGCATCTGACCCGCATCGATTTGCGGAAAGAAATCCATCCCCAACTGAGGAAACAGCAGGCACGACGCGAGCATCAACAGCAGAAAGAATAGGACAGTGCTCGTGGGTCGGCCGACCAGCCAGGCCAGGGCATTGCGATAGCTCTCGCGAAAACGCTCGAAACCTCGCTCGAACGCGCCGTGAACCAAGCGCAACAGATTCAGCGTCTGACGCCTTGCCTGCTCTTCCGATTGCTCCGAGCCAGCGCTGCCATGACGCTCGTGCCGATACACGGCCACCTTCGAACGCATGAGATATTTGAACAGCACCGGCACGAGCGTGAAAGAGAGTAGCAGGCTCGCACTAAGCGATACGATGACCGAGAGCGAGAGTGGCGAGAACAGGTATTTAGCTGTCCCTGTAAGCAGGAATACCGGGACGAACACTACGCTGATCGACAAGGTCGCAAGAAAGGTCGGTATCCCGACCTCGGCGGTTCCATCGAGGATGGCCTGCTCGAGCGGCTTGCCAATGCCAATGTTCCGCTCGATGTTCTCGATCACCACCGTCGCGTTGTCGACCAATATCCCAACCGCAAGCGCAAACCCTCCCAGCGTCATTGTGTTGAGCGTCTGCCCATCGAGATAAAGCACCAGTACCGCGATGATGATGGATAGGGGGATGGAGGCTATTATGATCAATGTCAGCCGCCAGCTTCCGAGGAACAGCATGATCATGAGCGCCGTCAGCCCCGCAGCCATCAGGCCGCCCATCATCACGCTGTTTAAGGCTGCCTTGACGAAGATCGATTGATCGAAGATCGGCGTTAGGGTTACGTCTTTGGGGAGCAGCTTTTGGATTTCAGGCAGGGCGGCTTTAATTTCGTCGATCACCGCTAAGGTCGATACGCCGCCTGTCTTGCGCACCAGCATCAGCGCGCCGGGTAGGCCGTTTTGGCTCACCGAATTGGTCTGAGTTTGGTATCCATCGTGGACATGCGCCACGTCACGGACGAACACCGTTTTGCCGTTGATCTGCTTGATGGGAAAATCGTTGATGGCGGTGATCACATCGGGGCTGTTGTTCATCGCCACCGTGTAATCCCTGCTGCCAATCTTCACATCGCCGGATGGCATTATGACGTTCTGATGCGAGACCGCTTCGGCGACCTCGGCAGGCGTCAAGCCACGTCCCTGTAGCGCCTCCGGATCGAGATCCATCATGATGAGGCGAGGCTTGCCACCGTACGGATAAGGTATCGACGCACCTCGCACATAAGCGAGATCCGGACGAATGATGTGCTGACCGAGATCGTTGAGCGTCGTGTCCGAAAGCGAGTTAGAGGACATGCTCAACTGGATGATGGGGACGTCGGTCGCACCATAGCGAAGGACGAGCGGCGGCGTGATATTTCGCGGCATGGATTTGAGCACCGTAAGTGCGGAGCTCGACAGCTGCGAGAGCGAACGGCTCACATCTGCACCCTCATGCAAGTAAACCCTGATGATGGCGACCCCTTCGTAGCAATTGGCCTCAATGCGCGAGATGTCGTCAACAAGCGATGCCATTTGGCGCTCATGGATCGTCACGATACGATCCTGCATCTCGGACGCGCTCATCCCGTTGTAGGTCCAGACGACGCTCACGACGGGAATATCAATCTCTGGAAAAATGTCCGTCGGCATGCGCATGAGCGCACCGCCGGCAAGCATGCACACCAGGATGACAAGTGCGGCGACGGTATAGGGGTGCCTGAGGGCGAAGGCGGCTAGGGACATACGTCTGCATTCTCCGGGAGAACCAAGGAACTTCGCGCAGGGCTCCCGAAACCGATCAGAAGCGACGTGACGAAATGTCAGTAGCCCACACTTAGCGGCAACAGTCCTCCTGGCGGGGTTCCCCGTCTGACAGGCTGGTGCTTGCCGGAAGCGGAGACTGACTGGCACCAAAAAGGGGCTGAGCAGCTGCGCCGAGTTGTGAGGCGGGGCGGGGGAACAACTCGATGACTGTGCCCAGCCCCCAAGCCCCGAGGGACTTTCGAGGGGGGTGGTCCAGCAGGGGGCTTATCAGTTTGCCATTGGCTCAGCCATCAGTGACCCATGTCCCGTCGTCGCCTGCTCCAACGAAGCGAGCAGGCGAACTAATGCATGGCCGGCGGGACGTCGGATTGCGCCCGACTGACGGTCAATCTCGACCCTGCAGAGAAATGTGCCGCAGGTTTGGAGCAGATCGAGCAAGAACGTGTCCTCACTGAATTCCCGCAACTGGCCCACCTTGACCGATCGGAATCCGTACCAAGCCAACCTACACTGCAACAGCCACAGCCCCCTTGAGGGGGAGAAATCGCACTGGCTGATCTCTTCGTCGCTTTCCAAGCCGATGTCCGTTCTTTTGCCGCGCCGCTTAAATTGTCGCATAACCGCCGCCGCTAGCGTTCCGCGATAAGTCTTAGAGGTCCTAAGGCCGCGCGTCGCACTAACCATGTCTCCATCCTCCTCGAGTGTTTCGATGAATGGAGGAAAATTAATCGCCGATCGTTTCCACCGTATGTCTCGGGATGGAATTTTTGTAACAGTTCGTTTCAGACCGCGAGTTGGACACTTGCTGTTACAATTTAGCGCGTCCCGACTCGCCAAGTTGAAGACTATGCTTTGCGCATGGCGGAAAGACTCCGACTGAAGGCGCGAAGGCGCCTCCGTCTGCTTGTCGTCGACGACGACCGAGAGATTCGTGATTTGCTCTCTGCGCTTCTGAGCCGCAGGGGTTACAAGGTAATGACCGCGCGCGAGGAGCAGGAAATGCGCCGCGTGCTCTCATCGTCGCGGGTTGACCTCATCATTCTTGATCTGATGTTGCCTGGTAAGGATGGTCTCGCCATATGCCGGGAACTTCGCGCGACTGAGTCGATTCCGATAATCATGCTGACGGCGCGAGGCGATCCGACGGACCGCATTGTGGGCCTTGAGATTGGCGCTGACGACTACCTGCCGAAGCCCTTCGATGTGCGCGAGCTGGAAGCACGGATCAAGGCCGTGCTGCGGAGGTCGGGCCCCGAGGCCAGCGATTCTAGTAGCACGCTGGGAGGCAAATTCGTGTTTACTGGTTGGACGCTTGATGCCTGCCAGCGACAGCTCATGTCGCCCGACGGCACAATGGTGGATCTGACCTCCGGTGAGTTCGACCTTCTTCTCGTCTTTGCTGAACGGCCGCAGCGGGTCCTGAGCCGCGACCAGCTGATGGTTCTCGCTCGGGGACGAGACGCGACGTCCTTCGATCGCAGTATCGATATCCAAGTCAGCCGGTTGCGCCGCAAGATCGAGGACGACGCGAAGGCGCCCGAACTTATCAAGACCGTGCGGAGTGGCGGCTATCTGTTCACGCCTGCGGTGCAGCGCACGTGAAGCCGTTTCGCCTCAAAAGCATTACCATCGAGCTGATCATCCTGTTCGTGGCGCTTCTCACGCTCTCGGAAATGCTGAGCATCGGCTACCGCCATCTCGACCGCACCGATGCACTGACGGCTCTCGAATTGATTCGGATTGCCGACCGCATCGCCGTAATCGCCTCTCTCATTGATAAAGCTCCACCGCAGGATCGGCCGGAGTTGGTCCGGCATTTCCAGGGTTCGGAGTTGCCTGCGACCTGGACCGCAGAACCATGGCTGGCGGCTGGCGAGAGCACTAACAAGAGGACGCGTCTTCTTCGCGATCTACTGTGGCGCATCATACCGCGCTCCGTCGCTACCGACATTGCCGTCAACTACTTGCCCTCGAAGGGCATTCTGCCAGCGGACACGGCCGAGCTCATGATGCGGTGGCGGAAGGCAGGCCTCTTTCCTGAGCCGATCGAGCATATCATCGACAGGCTCGCCGTCGAGCCAACGTTCTTGGTGTCAGTTCGACTGAGTGACGGGTCGTGGCTAAATCTGCTCGCCGCTTACGTGGACGATATCGAATTCTGGCCTTTCCGGACAATCATTCTCCTCGCCGTGACGGTCATCGGCATCGCGGTGTTGTCTATCTGGGCTATTGCCCGTCTGACCGCTCCATTTCAAGCCTTCGCTAAAGCCGCGATGCGTCTCGGTACGGATGTCAACGCCACGCCAATCCCCGAGCAGGGCCCGGTCGACGTTCGGGGGGCGATCCGCGCCTTCAATGAGATGCAGACAAGATTGCAGAGGTTCATCGAGGATCGCACCCAAATGCTCGCGGCCATCTCTCATGACCTGCGTACCCCAATCACGCGCCTGCGACTCCGTGCTGAGTACGTTGAGAACAAAAACCAGCGCAGCAAGTTTCTCGCCGATCTCGGTGAGATGGAGCACATGATAGCCGGCTTCCTGAGTTTTGCTAAGGAAGAGGCGCACTCGGAGCCGACGGTTCGTGTTGATCTTGTGACTATCGTCCAAAGTATTTGCGACGATCTTGCCGATAAGGGGTTCAAGGTCTCCTTCAGTAGCGGCGGACATCTCCCTTATGTATGCCGGCCGGTCTTGATCCGCCGCTGCTTCAGCAATCTCCTCGACAACGCCCTCAAATATGGCGAGCGGGCTGATGTGAGCGTCGACGTTGGTGCCACAGAGATCATGATCCAAGTCGACGATCATGGCTCCGGCATTCCAGAAGCGCTTAAGGAAGAGGTGTTTCGCCCCTTCCACAGACTCGAAGGTTCTCGCAATCGCGACAGCGGCGGCTCCGGCCTCGGGCTGACGGTCGCACGCACGGTCGCGCGCGCCCATGGAGGTGACGTGTTGCTCGGCAAGGCGCCCGGTGGCGGGCTCCGCGCCACCATCGTTCTACCCAAGATGGAGAGACTCTCGTCCGCTCAGCCGTCGGAGCCGGCCGCAGCCTATAAAGAGATGAGGCCACCACCATCAGTCTGATATCGATGCGATTGGGAGGATAGCCCTAACCCGCTTGTCGAGCCTGCGGCTATGTCGCCATCCTGTGGCTGCTTATGCTGCAGCGACGTTCTTGGGTTTTGCAGGAGCGTCTCCATCGTGCCCATTCTTAGCGCGCCGGAGAGATCGGCTAAAACGACCCCGGCGCGCCGGGCGAAGTACTCTCGTCGGGGTTCATCGTCCGCCGGGGCGAAGGCAACGGGGTCGTCATGCTGACCGGGGCGAAGACC
>PLBV01000036.1 GCA_003135455.1 Hyphomicrobiales bacterium
GCTCGAGGCGCTGGCCGAGCTGCTTGCGGCGCGCATCACCAAGCAGATCCCCATCCCCACTATCGGCATCGGCGCTAGCGCCGAATGCGACGGGCAGGTCCTCGTGCTGGAGGACATGCTCGGGCTTAGCCCACGCGTGCCGAAATTCGTCAAGGAGTACGCGCAGATCGGGGCCGGGATCGAGGCCGCGGTGAAGGCCTATGCCGGGGAGGTCCGCGCGCGGGTCTTTCCGTCCGACGAATACACCTATCCGATGTGCGACGAGCCGGCCGAAGTCACGAAAAAGACCAAAATGACGGGCAGTTAGCCGGCTCCGAGGACGCATTTTCTCTCGCGTCGGCGAGGCTCGCCTCGGGCAGTTTGCCTTGCGCGGGCACAAGGCCTTCACTATAGGGCGATCGGAGAGGAGCCTGAAGCATGGCTCCCGTCGTCCTGTCAGCATGCGAGTCCACTGCCCATGAGCGACCGTGATTTCTTTCGCGAGGTGGACGAGGCCGTCCGCCATGACCGTTATAAGCGGCTCTGGGACCGGTACGCCGTNNCAATGGCTGGTCCTATTGGCAGGAGCGCCAGGCGCGGGAAGCTGGCACCGCATTCAGCGAAGCCCAGACGGCTGCCGGAAATGGCGACGCGGCCAAGGCGAAGGAAACCTTCACGCGGTTAGCGGAAGAGGCGCCCAAGGGCTACCGCGCGCTGGCCCGTCTTCAGCTTGCGGCAGTGGAAGCGCAATCGGGCGAAGCCGACAAGGCCGTCGCCACCTATGACGNNCGACACGGCCGATTACGCCGAGATGAATCAGCGCCTGCGCGGCCTTGCCGAGGGCAGCAGCCCATGGCGATATTCGGCGCGCGAGCTGCTCGGCCTTTCGGCTTACCGCGCCAACAACATGGTCGAGGCCGAGAAGCAGTTCAGCGCTTTGATCGGCGATCAGGGGACGCCGCAGAATTTGCGCGAGCGCGCCGACATGATGGTCGGACTTATCGTCGGCACGCCGCAAGCTTTGAGCACCACGGCGAAGTAACATTGAGGGTGGCTCAAAGTGGGCCGGGGTCGAAGACGGGGAACAGCGGCCCGCGCGGTGAGGGTGGGGCTCGTGGCGGCGCTGGCCATAACGCTTTGCGGCTGCTCGGGACTGTCGTCGCTCAAGAACCCCTTCGCCAAGGCAAAAGTGCCGCTGCCCGGCGAGCGGATCGCCGTCATCGCCGACGATGGCGTGAACACCATCGACAAGAGTGCCGCCAAGGCCATCGTGGTGCCGCCCGCCAACGCCAATGCCGCCTGGTCGCAGCCTGGGGGCGTGCCCGCCAACAATCTCGGCAATCTCGCGCTTGGCGACACGCTGCAAAAGGTCTGGTCCGCCGATGCGGGGACCGGCTCGTCGTCGAAGGGACGCTTAAGCGCCATCCCGCTCGTCGCCGACGGCAAGGTCTTCACGCTGGATGCGGCAGGCACCGTGTCGGCCTTCTCTTCCGCCAGCGGCGCTCGGGCATGGGCGTCCAGCGTCACGCCCGAGCACGAGAAGAGCGTGGAGGGCTTTGGCGGCGGGCTCGCCCTCGATGGCGGCCATCTCTATGTCGTCACGGGCTATGGCACCGTCGTCGCGCTCAATCCCGACAACGGCGAGGTTGTGTGGAACAAGAAAATTGGCGATCCGATCCGAAACTCGCCCACGGCCGCCGGCGGCAAGGTCTATTTCGTGGCCACCGACAATCAGCTGCACTGCCTGAACGGCGCCGACGGGGCCGAGCTTTGGACGGCGCGCGGGCTGCCACAACCGGCGGCGCTGCTCTCCAATGCGAGCCCGGCGGTCGGGCAAGGCGTCGTCGTTGCCCCATTCCCGGCGGGCGATGTCGCAGCCTACCAGATCGGCAGCGGCCAGCAGGCCTGGACCCAGTCGCTGACCCGCACGGCGGAGACGACGGCGTCCGGCATCCTTGCCGACCCGGCGCGGCCGGTCATCGATCATGGCGTGGTCTATGCCGTCAGCCATGGCGGCAAGATGATCGCGTCCTCGGAAACCACTGGGGACCGGCTGTGGACGCGCAGCCTCGCCAGCACGCAAATGCCGTGGGTCGCAGGCGACACGGTCTATGTGGTGGACGTCTCCGGCAAGCTCTTGGCGCTGGCACGGGCCGACGGCAAGGTCCGCTGGCTCATCGATCTTCCCGATAGCTCGCGCTGGAGCGGCCCGGTGCTCGCCGGCGGCAAGCTCTGGCTGGTATCGGCGGAAGGGGTGCTGGTCGGCGCGGATGCGAGGACCGGCGAGGTGGTGAGCAAGCTCGACCTCGGCACGAAGGTCTTCGTCTCGCCCATTGTCGCGGCGGGACGCATGTTTATCCTGACTGACGGGGCGCAGCTGATCGCCCTCAACTAGAACGCTATCGCGTCAAATAGAATCGCGACAGCGCTTCTCACTTCTTGTCGGAGCATGATCTTTTGACGAAAACCGGTTCCCACTTTTCTAAGATCATGCACTAGGTTCGCGGCGAGCGGACTGACTTGCCGCTCTACCACCCTCCGCTTCTGGCCGGCCCATGCCTTTCACCATCGCTATCGTCGGACGGCCGAATGTGGGCAAGTCCACGCTGTTCAACCGCCTTGCCGGCAAGCGGCTGGCGCTGGTCGACGACCAGCCAGGGCTGACCCGCGACCGGCGCGAGGCCCTGACCAGCTTGAGCGGCCGCGCCGTGCGACTGATCGATACCGCCGGGCTCGAGACGGGTGATGCCGGGCTCATCGCCCGCATGCGCGAGCAGACCAAGGCCGCCATCGACCAGGCCGACCTCATCGTCTTCCTCATCGATGCGCGCGCCGGCGTCGTCGGTGCTGATGAGAGCTTCGCCGAGCTCGCGCGGCGCTCGGGGAAGCCGATGGTGCTTGCCGCCAATAAATGCGAGGGACGTGCCGCCGAGCCGGGTGTCCTGGAGGCCTTCGCGCTCGGCCTCGGGGAGCCTCTGCGCCTCTCCGCCGAGCATGGGTTGGGCATCGGCGAGCTCATCGAAGCCATCGAGGACGTCGCCCGCACAAAGGGAGATGCCCTGCCGCTCGACCCCGATGCCGAGGAGGAAAGCGAGGAGCCGGAGCATCCCTTGCGCATCGCGATCGTCGGCAGACCGAATGTCGGCAAGTCGACGCTGGTCAACAGCCTGATCGGCGAGGAGCGCCTGATTACCGGCCCCGAAGCCGGCATCACCCGCGACGCCATCGCGGTTGAGCTGCAATGGGGCGGGCGCCCCTTGCGGCTGTTCGACACCGCGGGGCTCAGGCGCAAGATGCGCATGGAGGGCAAGGCCGAGCAGCTCTCGGTGGGCGACGCCTTGCGCGCCATCCGCTTTGCCGAGGTGGCGGTGCTTCTGCTCGACGAGCAGCAGCCATTCGAGAAGCAGGATCTGCAGATCGCCGATCTCATCGTCCAGGAGGGCCGGGCGCTCGTCATCGCCGTGAACAAATGGGACCTCGTCGCCGAGCCGCAGAAGCGCTTGGCTGAGCTTAGGGAGACATGCGACCGGTTGCTGCCGCAGATCAGGGGCGTGCTGCTCGTACCGGTCTCGGGGCTGCGCGGCCGGGGGCTCGACAAGCTTATGGCCGCCGTCTTTGCCGCCGAGGAGCTATGGAACAAGCGGCTGCCGACGCGTGCCCTCAATCAATGGTTGGCGGAGGCAGTCGAGGCGCATCCGCCGCCTGCCGTCTCGGGCCGGCGCATCAAGCTCAGATATATGACTGAGGCCAATGCGCGCCCACCCACCTTCATCCTGTTCTGCTCGCGGCCAAAGGCGCTGCCGGAGTCCTATGTGCGCTATCTGGTGAACGCCTTGCGCGACACGTTCGACATGAAAGGCGTGCCGATCCGCTTGCATTTGCGCAAAGGCGACAATCCTTACGCCCGCGAGGCGAAGGACCGATGAGCGAGGCGGGCGGCGGCACCGTCACGGAAGTGTACTTCTATCATCTGGAGCGGCAGACGCTGGAGGATGTGCTGCCCGGGCTCATCGAGCGCTCGCTCGAGCGGGGCTGGCGGGCGGCCGTGCAGGCGGCGAGCGAGGAGCGGGTCGAGGCGCTCGACACCCTGCTCTGGACCTATCGCGAAGACAGCTTCCTGCCCCATGGCACCGCGCGCGACGGACCGGGGCAAGCCCAACCCGTCTATCTCACCATCGCCGACGACAATCCTAACGACGCCCAAGTGCGCTTCCTGGTCGACGGCGCTGAGCTTGCCGATGCCGCGCCCTACACCAGGGTCGTGTTCGTGTTCGACGGCCGCGACGCCGAGGCGGTGGCGCGGGCGCGCGAGCAATGGCAGCGGGCCAAGGCCCAAGGCTACGCGGTCAGCTATTGGCAGCAGGACGCCAATGGCCGCTGGCAGCAAAAGGCTTGAGCGGCGAGCTTCCGCCGGGCTTGAGACTCGGTGGTGATGCCCTTGGAGGAGTTGAGCAATCCGCGCCCGCCTTGTGGCTGTCATCTCCGGCGGTTATAAGCGCCAGAGATTTCAAGACGCTAGGGGGGAGCAACGGCCATGGCCAGCGAGCGGACGCTTTCGATCATCAAGCCTGACGCCACGGAACGGAACCTCACCGGGCAGATCATCGCCAGGCTCGAAGGCGCAGGGCTCCGGGTCATCGCGCAGAAGCGCGTGTGGTGGAAGAAGAAGGACGCCAAGAAGTTCTACGACGTGCACAAGGACCAGCCCTTCTACAAGGACCTGGTGGCCTTCATGACCTCGGGCCCGATCGTGGTGCAGGTGCTGGAGGGCGAGGACGCCATCGCCAAGAACCGCGAGGTGATGGGCGCGACCAGCCCGGTGGACGCAGCACCGGGCACCATCCGCAAGGATTTCGGCGTCAATATCGAGCGCAACTCCGCGCACGGTTCCGACAGCCCCGAGACGGCGAAGAAGGAGATCGCCTTCCTGTTCTCCAAGAAGGAGATCGTGGGGTAGGGGCCTTCCTTTTGCGGCACGGCACTTTCCTTTGTCATACCCGCGAAGGCGGGTATCCAGTAACAGCATGCCTGGCGATCCGCTCACCGCACTCACGTCCTCTTGTGGTTACTGGATCGCCCGATCAAGTCGGGCGATGACAAGAAGTGAGCGAAGCTGAGCCTCGCCGATCGTTCCTCCTCTCCCCCCCGCGAGAGAGGGAATAATAGTGGTCTGGCGATTTTCATTGTCGGGTGTATCCTCGTCCTGCCTCAAAGGGCAGGTGGGCATCCGGGGCAAACCGAAGCGGTGCGTGAGCCGAGAAGCTGACCTCAGCTTTCAGCTATTGCCGCGCCTGAGTTGCGGACGGGTCAACACGACTCATCACGGATTAAGGCGAGCATCGACGGATGATCTGGACGTCTGCGGCACCTGCAGTCACAACGGCGTTCCTAAGCTCGCTTGTCGAAGCTGTCGAGGCGATGACGATCGTGCTCGCGGTCGTCTCGATCCGCGGTTGGCGCCCGGCAGCGACCGGCGCCTTTGCCGGCCTTTCGCTTCTTGTAGTCATGGTGCTTGCGCTGGGGCCACTCCTGGATCGGATTCCGCTGCACCTGCTGCAGCTCGTCATCGGTGTCCTGTTACTGCTGTTCGGCATGCGCTGGTTGCGCAAGGCGATTCTGCGTGCCGCAGGCGCGATTGCGCTGCACGATGAGACAATAGCCTTCGCAACCGAGACGGAAGAGCTGCGCGATCAGGCGCGTCGTCACGAAGCGCGGCTCGATTGGCTGGCCGGGCTTGCGAGCTTCAAGGCCGTGGTGCTCGAAGGGCTGGAGGTCGTGTTCATCGTCATCGCCGTTGGCGTAGGACGAGGTCTCCTTGGTGCTGCGAGCCTCGGCGCGCTCGCGGCCTGCTTGGTCATTGTCACGGTCGGCTTTGTCATACATCGTCCGCTCGCGCGGGTGCCGGAAAACACGCTCAAGTTTGCTGTTGGAGTCATGCTTTCAGCATTCGGGATATTTTGGACCGGAGAAGGGCTCGGCGTCCCATGGCCGGGCGAGGACTTCGCTATCCTAGTGATCGCGGCCCTATTCCTGGTGGTCGCGCTTACCGCTGTCGCCATCACGCGTCGCGCTAAGGCAGTGGATTTGACATGACCATGCTGGTCACTACCTTCCGGATGTTAGTGGGATTGTTCGTCGATGACGGCTCGCTGGCCCTGGCAATCATTGTGATCGTCCTGCTCTCCTGGATCTTTGCGACCCTAATGCCCGATTTCCCGATCGCCGCTGGCGCCGTGCTTTTGGTCGGTTGCCTTGGCGTGCTATTCACCAATGTCATGAAAGCGGCACAGCGGTAGCGTGGCGGCCGGTGCAGCGGAGTCGTTGCTACGGCGTTGGATCAAGAAAAAGCAATTTCGCCGAACCGGGTGTGACGACATAGCGGTGCCTAAAATCGGAGGGATCGGCCGAGGGGTTGAGCGTTGTGTCAGCCGCTACCAAGAAGACCCGCCCACTCTCCGGATCGACCGCCATTGTGCGAGCGCCTTGCTTGGTCGCGACGCTCGCCACCGTCACAAAGGAGTTGGCATCCTTCTCTGCGATGACTGAAAGGGTTCCATCGCCGTTGGAACTGAAGATGAGCTTACGTTTCGGATCGAAGGCGGCCGCGTCTGACCTGGTGCCAATTGGTAATGTTGCGACCGTCGCGCCCGTGTCTTCATCGACCACAACGAGAACGTTGTTCGCGCAACTGGAAAAGAGACGATGCGCCTCGGGATCGATAGCCAACCCATGTGGGCTAGTGCAATTTGGGATCGACCAACGAGCATCAATTTGATTGGTCGCCGTGTCGACGCGGATGATCTCCTTCTTTTCTTCTCCATTGACATACAGCTTGCCATTGCCGCCGGCGACCGCAGTTTCGAGCTTGCCGCCAGCATCGATGGTCGCAACCACGGAATCCGATTTGGGATCGATGACTGTTAGTTTGCCTGGATCGCCATCGACGACGAAAACGTGACCGCTGGTGGGGTCGAACACGACAGCGTCGGCGTCGGCGTCGGCTTTGATCGTCGTGATCAGTTTTAGCGTATCGAGATCAAAGGACGCGGCCGTTCCGGCACGCCCATCATCCGTGTAGCCGCGCTCGGCTCCTGGCACGATTGCAATACCGTGCGTGCCGCCCGGCAATCCCTCGACGTTCCCAAGAATTGTTCCTGTGCGGCCATCGACGACCGTAACGCGATCCCCGTGAGCGACGAACACTTTGTGCGAGGCCGGGTCAAACACAACGAAGTCCCAATGGTCAGGCGCCCCCAACACGACTGTTTTGGTCACGCTGTAAAGAGGTGTCGATTGTGCAAACGCTTGCGGCGCAAACGCGATGACGCAAGCCAAGCAAGTGGCAACGCTGAGATACGAGAAACGGTTATCCATGGCTGGTCCTGGCTCCCTCTTCGATGCGTCCGCCTGGCACTCGCCGAAAGCAGCGGTCAGCACCCATGGCGATGCAGCCAATAATGGCACGTCAACATCGGCAAGAATTTGTCGATCCTTCGCTCTGCCTCGATCAGCGTGTTTCTCTTAAAATGAGAGCCGGCGTTCCGAAGGCAAATATTTTTCAATAGCTTAGAGCGAACCATAGCGGAGGTGTCGGCCGGCAAGATGGTTCATGTCATCCTCGACAACTACGCCACCCACCAACACCGGAAGGTCAGAGAATGGCTCACCCGTTACCCGAGGTTCGTCTTCCACTTCGCCGCGGTCGTTATCGCTGTTCTATTCGCACGGGTTTTTGGGGTGCTGGTCTATTCCGGATACGGCAAAATGGTTCTGCCCGTCGCGACGACGGCTCCCAACTAGGGCTCCTGCAAACTAACGGCTGAAATCCTAAGAGCGGACCGAAACGTCTCCCAGTCCCGTTCAGTCGCCTTTGACATGGCCTGTGCCGCGTTGACGAGCCAGTCTGGTTTCCGCTCGGTCAGATCGCGCAGGACCTTGGTTCGCTGATTAGATGTTGCCAGATGCAGATTGGCTATCTCACTGCCCATTGCCTTCAGGATGAGCCGTTCGTCCCGCTTCTTCGGGAGCTGCGCCAGTTCAATTCTTCCACAATGCGGGCCTAGCCGGCGAACGACCCACCCGTCCTCGACAGCATAGAATGGATCCAGCTGCCGAACCGAGCGCTTGAGTAGCCGAACCGCGTAGGCGCGCTCCTTCGGTCGTCCCTTGGTCCAGCCCCAGGCCGAGGGCAACCACTCTTTCGCCTCGCGCGCGACCAAACCGCCGTTACAGCAAGCAGTTGCCACGTATCGTGGTCGACCAAGGCTGCCCACCCCGGCGATACGGTGCGAGAATGCGATTTCCCCGGCCTTAACGGGGAGGGACCGTTGTAGCAGCCGCTGAACGCGTTTAGGTGGCGTCACTGGCGGTACATTGGTGAATTTGGACCAGAAATGGGTCGGTTCACGCTCGGCACCGAAGGCCATTTCGCGTAAGCCGGGGTGGCATTCTTCGAGGATGAATGGCTTGCCGCCCGCTTCCAGCGATTGAGAATAGCCCTCAAGCACGGCCGTTGCCGTGCTGTTAGCGTCGATGGTCAGCCCGTTCTCCCGTTGTGCGAGAAGGGCGCTCGTGACCAGTCGAACGAGATCAATCGCATAGGGCATGTTGGCAACTTCATCGAAATCATTGACGCCCCAGACCAGCCTGCCCTCGGCGTCGCACCACGTTCCGAAGTTCTCCACATGCAGATCGCCCACGGCCAACACTCGGGGCGCATTGACGAGATCAGGGCAGACCTCCAGCCATAGCGAAGCCCAGCGGTAGAAGGTTGCTCGCAGAAATGCGAAGAGCGAGCCCGCCATCTGATTGTGCTTCATCAGAAGATCCGATTCGACGACATTGATGCGCTTGTGGAGCCAACGCTCATAGTCGATGGTGGCCGCGACAATCGGTGCAGGGTGGTTTGTAATCACCGTGTTGAACTTTACGCCCTTAGATCCCCCGCCCATTCGCGTGTGAGGCCGATCTAGGCGGTTTTCGTCCGTCTTCGAATCTTTCGTCATGGCGGCCCAAGCTCGCTTATGACTGGTGACCAAAATGGTCGCGTAGGCTAGGGATTGCATCGAGAATCTGTTTCACCAATTCGGGATTGGCATTCTCCTTGATATAGGCCAGGAGCGCTGTACCAATATTTTTGATCTGCTGCACGCTCAAGTTAGTTGCCTCGATCTGTGCCATGGCGGCAACCAGGATGCCCGCGTTGCCGCCAATTACAAGGGAGGACCGGCCATGAGGATGATGCTACGGATCACCATACCGACAGAAGACGGCAACCGCGCCATAAAAGACGGTTCATTGCCGAATCTTCTTGAAGCCACCGTGCGCAAATTGAAATCTGAGGCCGCCTATTTCGTCGCCGAGGGCGGTCTTCGGAGTGCAATGATTTTCTTCGACATGCAAAACGCCTCGGACATTCCAGGTATCGTCGAGCCTCTGTTCATGGGCTTCAATGCGGAGGTCGACCCGCCGGGTGGTACCGAACCTCGCTCTCCTTGAAGGAGGCGAAGAAGCTCAAGCGATCATCGGCTGGTGAACATATCCATGATGCGCAAAGCCCCTCCATTGGCGAGATGGAATGTCACCCAGGCGAAGAGGCCAATAATTACCAGCCTCGCGAGGACACCGGGTCCAGTCCGCCACGATGAGCTGCGCCAGACGCCGACCGCTGCGAAAGCGGGGTAGATGTTGAAGGCGGCGAAGAAGAGGAGCAGCCCCCGGGCGAAGCCCGATTGCATAGAGCGCGATTGCAGGAAGTAGGGCAACGAAGACTACGGCGTAGGTCCCGAGAACGAAGTAGCGCCAGAAGGCCCTCCCAAGCGGCTGCTCGCCACGCCACAGACGCCGGAGGTCGTCCCACCTATCCGGCTTCGTAATGGGTGCGTCGGATATGGGCGTGGGCTCTGGCGGAGCCTCGACGATTGGGCGTTCGACTTGGGCCAGGGCGGGCTCGGGAGGCGTCAGTAGGCCGGGGATGGAGCGGGCTTCCACGTCTCGTATCCCGGCTTCCAGAGCAGGTCATCGGGCTGCAGCTTCCCAAGTTCGGCCAGTCGCAGCAGTTCGCGGTGAGAGATAAGTCCGCATGGCCCTAGCAAAGCGCGTGACGGGCTTGGCGGAGCTCACCCTCTACCCCTCGTGCCGATGTCCTGCACGGGCATCATGGTGGCACTGGCGCGGGCGCTCGTGCCTGAGGTCTATCGCGACCTCAACCGCGGCGAGCGAGTACATAGGTTCTAAGCTCGGCCAGGAGATGCGCAGAGGGGCGTTCGGCTTCGGCCGGCGCCTTTTTTGACATATAATCTCAGTGCTTCCGGATAACTTGAGCCGGGGCGATAGGGGGAACCGCATGATAACTGAGCAAGATGTGCCTCGAAGCATGGGCCCGCGCTTGGCTCGCTCGGGTACTGCGACAGTCCGCTAGCATTATTTAGCCGCACCCTGGCATTCCGGGGCAGTCTTTTCGGCCGCTCTGGCGTCCTCTTTCGTGGGGTAGGATGTTCCCCCAACCAGCACCCTCTTCTTGCCGTCGGGGGGTATCCCGATAATTTGGCAGGTTTTTGTGGTCGATTTCATTACCACGTAAAACTGAGCGGCAAGAGCGGGGCCCGTGAAGACCGCAGCTAAGGCAACTGCGAGAAGATACCTTCTCATGTGTCAGCTCCTTAAGCGAAAGGCTGTTGCCTTTGACGCCTTTAGCCAGGCGGCGTCGATTTGCAATTTGGCTGATATCTCCAAGTCCCGTCCGAAAGCCAGTTTGCTGGACAAGGCGGCGCCTCTGACGGTGGCAGCGTTTCGACCGGCGCGCCGAGAGGCTTAATGCATTCCGTGTGACCGGTGACTGGATTTACCTCGGCCACTTGGCACGTTGGCGCTCCCGCCTTCTGGACGCCCTGGTTAAGCATGCCAGCAGTCGCCATGCCTGCCCACATGGCGACGCCAAGCGCGATCGTACCTGTGACTCTCTGCATAGCGGTTCCCCTATCTGAATCGGCCGCAAGTCGCAACACCGAGTCGTAAGTAGCGGTGCGCGGCGCATGGGCAAGGCGGCGCCGCAGGATGGCCCATAGGGTCACCGGGCATTGACACGTTAACCCAC
>PLBV01000016.1 GCA_003135455.1 Hyphomicrobiales bacterium
ACTGAAGACAAGCCCTAGCTATTGAAAGTTTGGCGGCTGACATACTATGTTTATGGACGAAGCGGCACCATGGCACCGCTCATGCGTTTGGCAGGAGCGGACGTCACGCTGCTTCGCAAGGTGCAATGAGAGAAGGACATCCACCACAACATGCGCTCACCCAGAGAGGGTGCCCATAGGGGCACGCCTCCCTCCGGCTTTGCCTCCTTTCGCGCTGAGCCGGCCCAATTGCTCGACGTCGTGCTCGAGGCTCTCGACGATGCCAAGGCCGAGGAGGTCGTGTGCATCGACTTGAAGGGCAAGACCTCCATCGGCGACCACATGGTCGTGGCCTCCGGGCGCTCGCAGCGCCATGTAGGCGCGGTCGCCGACCAGCTCGTCAGGAAGCTCAAGGAGAAAGGCTATGGACGCGCGCGCGTCGAAGGCCTGCCCAATGCCGACTGGGTGCTGATCGACGCGGGGGACGTCATCGTCCATATCTTCCGGCCCGAGGTGCGGGCGTTCTATAACCTCGAAAAGATGTGGTCGGCCGACCGTCCCATGGAGCGAATGGTGGTCTGACGCCAGACACCAGGTCCGGCCACGCCTTGGGTGGCCATGTGGCGGCGAGGCTTGAAGGCTCAAAGCCATGCGGCTCCTGATCGCGGCCGTCGGCAGACTGAAGCAGGGGCCGGAGCGGGAGCTCTTCGCCCACTATCTCGGTCGCGCCGAGGCGGCGGGCCGCAAGCTTGGGCTTGGGCCGGTGAGCCTGATCGAGCTGCCGGAGTCCAAGGGCTCGACGGCGCCGCTCCGCCGCAAGGAAGAGGCTGCCGCCCTTCTTGCCAAGCTGCCTTCGCCCCACACGCTCGTCTGCTTCGATCAGAGCGGCAATCAAGAAAGCAGCGAAGCCTTTGCCCAAAGCCTCGCCAAGCTCCGCGACGAGGGGACGCGCACGCTGGCCTTCCTCATCGGCGGCGCCGACGGCTTAGGCGAGGAGGCACTTGTCCGCGCCGATCTGCGCCTGTCGCTCGGGCCCATGACCTTGCCGCACGGGCTCGCCCGTATCGTGCTTGCCGAGCAGCTCTACCGCGCCGCCACGCTCCTTGCCGGCCATCCCTATCACCGGGCTTAGGGCATGATCCGGGGGGCCTCGGCATCAACGTTAAGGTTGTTTAAGCTTATCGCCTTGATTCTGCCTCATGGCTCCGTTGTCGTCGCCATGGGCTCACATCCGGTCTTACGATCTGGCGACCACGGGACGGGACGGAGGGCACGCGGCCAAAAGCGCATGGCGCAACGCTTCGTTTCCCCAAGATCTCGGTTCGGCCGCCAGGCACTTCTGCTTGTGGGTGTGCTTAGTGCGGTGGTGCTGTGCGAGGCGCGCCTGCTGGCAAGGGCCGAGGACGACATCTCGCGTGAGGAGGCCAAGAAGCGGCTGGATGTGACCCAGCAGCAGCTTCACACCAGTCGCGAGCAGGAGCAGGGCCTCACCCAGGACGTGGCGGCCTTGGCCGCGGAGCGGGCGAGACTGAACAGCGAGCTGATCGAGGCCGGGCAGCGGGTGCAGGCGAGCGAGGCAAAGCTTTCGGAGACCGAGTCCAAGCTCGGCGAGCTCACCGACCAGGTCACCGTGATCAAGAACTCGATCACCGAGCGGAAGGAGACGATCGTCAAGATGCTGAGCGCCATGCAGAGGATGGGCCGCACGCCCCCACCCGCGCTAGTTACCAGGCGCGACGATGCGCTCGCCGTGGTACGCAGCGCCATGTTGCTCGCCGAGGTTTTCCCCGAGCTGAAATATCAGGCCGACAATCTGTCGCACGAGCTCGAGGGCCTGGTGAGCCTGGAGAATGGCATCCGCGAGCAGCGCGACACCGAGAAGAGCGAGACTGATCGGCTCGCCGAGGAGCGTGGGCACACCGACCAGCTCCTGGAAGAGAAGAAGTCAAAGCTCGCCCAGAGCGAGGCGCAGCTCGGCTCCGTCCGCCAGGAGGCCGAGCAGCAGGCGGCCACGGTGACGGAGCTGAACGACCTGATCACGCGGCTCGACGACCAGATCGCCAAAGCCGAGGTCGCCCAATATAATGCCGAGGTGGCAGCTGAGCAGGCGCTCCGGGCGCGCGAGCAGAGCCAAGCGCTGGCCACTCCGGCCAATGAGACCGTGGTCGAGATCAAGCCGGACCCGACCAAGGTGGCTTTTGCCAGCCCCGACCGTATGAAGCCGGCGATGCCTTTTGACACCGCCAAGGGGACGCTTCCTATGCCGGCCCAGGGCAAGCGGCTAAAGCATTTCGGCGAGGCCGACGATCAGGGCGGCACGGTGAAGGGAATTTCGCTGCAAACCCGCGGCGAAGCACGCATTACCGCGCCTTCGGACGGCTGGGTCGTATACGCTGGTCCCTTCCGCTCCTACGGCCAACTCTTGATCATCAATGCGGGCGGGGGATATCATATTCTGCTTGCGGGGATGAGCCGCATAGACGTAAGCCTCGGCCAGTTCGTCCTAGCCGGCGAGCCAATTGCAGTGATGGGTACGTTTGCCCTGGCAAATCAAGGTGGTAACGATAGTTCGCGCCCCGTCCTCTATGTGGAGTTCAGAAAGGACGGCAGGCCAATAGACCCCGACCCATGGTGG
>PLBV01000100.1:0-12661 GCA_003135455.1 Hyphomicrobiales bacterium
AGTCTTGGCATCCTTCCGCCCCCTTCTCTGCCGCCCCATTGCTACCTCGATGCCGAATAGGTAGCGCGGTGCGGGAAAGTAGAGGCATTAAGGTGATCGCCCCTCCAACAAGACACAAGGTAAATCAGCGACTTATCCAACATCAGCCATCAACTTCCATCATTGGGAAACCCGCTTCCGAGAACCTTGCGGGAAAGGGTGAGGGGTGATGACGCCAGTAAGCTTGCCACAAGCCTCAAACCAAGACCGCACCTTCGGCGTTATCCCAAGGCGTTGACGCGTTTATCAGTCAAAGGAGGACCCACCATGCAGACGACCTGGAAGCCGCATACCGAGCACGGCGATCTCACCACGCGGAGCAATTTGCCCGACAGCGTCTACGCCTTTCCCAAGCAGAAGAAGGAGCCCCTGACCGACGCGAGCCATGTGCGCAACGCGCTCGCCCGCTTCGACCAGGTCGAGGGTGTGTCCGATCCCGATCGCGAGCTCGCCTTCGCCAATATCAAGAAGGCGGCGACGCATTACGGCGTCGACATGACCGAGACGGACTGGAAGGAGCTTCGCAAGAAGCCGCGGTAGCTAATGGCGCGAGGGGGTTCCCGAAAGTTCGTGACGCAGCCCCTATTTCGCGTCCGGCGTGTCGCGTGGCTGGGCGTCCGGCGTGTCGCCTGGCTTGGCGTCGGGAAAGGCATCGGGCGCGTCGGTCAAGAGTTTCGACATGATCCAGCGCGGCTTCAGGGTCTGCTGGATCTCGTCGATGCGCCAACTACCTTTTTCCAGCACGAGATCGAAGAGGATGTTTTTCGGCTCCTTGAAGTTCTTGAAGGTCGCCCGCACCTGCGCGGTCGTGGCCGACTTGGAAACGAGCGCGATCTTAAGCTGGGTGAGCTCGGTGTCCTGGGCGTCGACGAAGACATCCCAGTCGATCCTGCCGACCTCCCCTTCGGGCGTCCCTTTCAAGTCCTTGTCGACCAACCCCTGAAGGCGCTGGCTGTACATGTGGGGCAGCCCTGCCTCGGTTCCCTTGTAGGTCGCGTAGATCGCCTTGATAAAGGACACCGGATCGGCATCGACTTGCGCGTGGGCCGATGCAGACCCGAGCGCAATGGCGAGAATGAAGGCGAAAAGGATACGCATGGGGCTTCTGAAATCCTTGGTTACGAGCCCGATTGGGCGGTTCCCCAATTTGAGGGATTCGGTGCTGTGGCGCAAATGCCAGCAAGCCTTTTCTTTTTTGGATCGCAGCTCGCGCCCCGCAGGAATCGCTCTAAGCTCTCCTGGCTTGTCTGATGGAGGGGGATCCGTCGATGAAATCCTGTCGCGCGAGACTGCTTATCGCGGTCGTCTCGATCTCATGCTTCGCCTGCTCGGCGCAGTCAGCGCCGATCACGCCGCTCGAACAGCAGCTATGCCGGGAGGATTATCGCAAGTTCTGCAACGAATATGGGCTCGACACCCCGGCTCTGAGAGCGTGCATGGACCGGGCCGGCCGAAGCCTGTCCAAGGGATGTGTGAGCGCGTTGATCCAGGCGGGTGAAGTTTCGCAAGGCGAAGTGGATCGCCGGAAATAGGCGGGCCACTAAAGTCAGCGTCGGTCAGCGCCAGGCTCACGCCGCGATGATCACCTTCAAGGCTCCTGTGGTCGCGGCGTGGCTGAAGGTCTCGTAGGCGTCGAGGATCTGGTCGAGCTTGAAGCGATGCGTGATCAGCAGCTTGGGATCGATCTTCCCTGACTGCACGGTCTTGAGCAGCATCGGTGTGGTGACGGTATCCACGAGCCGGGTGGTGATGGCGATGTTGGCCGACCAGAGGCGCTCCAAATGCAGATCGACCTTGGTCCCGTGCACGCCGATATTGGCGATGACGCCGCCCGGCGCCACGATGTCCTGACAGAGCAGGAAGGTCGACGGCACGCCGACCGCCTCGATCGCGGTGTCCACGCCGCGCCCGCCGGTCAGCGCCTTGACCTTGTCCGCTGCCTTGCCGTCGGCGCTGTTGATGGTGTCCGTCGCGCCAAAGCGGCGCGCGACCTCGAGCCGTTTGTCATCGATATCGATCATGATGATCTGGGCCGGCGAATAGAACTCCGCGGTCAAGAGCGCCGCGAGCCCGATGGGGCCGGAGCCCACGATCGCCACGGCGGAGCCGGGCGCCGCCTTGCCGTTGAGCACGCCGCATTCGAAGCCNNAGGATAGAGGCTCGTATCGGCGTGGGGGATGCGCACATACTCGGCTTGCGTCCCGTCGATCTCATTGCCGAGGATCCACCCGCCGGTGGTGCAATGGGAGTACATGCCGCGCCGGCAATATTCGCATTTGCCGCAAGCCGTAATGCAGGAGATCAGCACGTGGTCGCCGGGATGGAAGGCGGTCACGCCGACGCCCACCTGGTCGATCACGCCAACGCCCTCATGGCCAAGGATGCGGCCAGGGGCGCAACTGGGCACGTCGCCCTTGAGGATGTGCAGATCGGTCCCGCAGATCGTGGTCTTGGAGATCTTCACGATCGCATCGTCAGGCGCCTTCAGCTCGGGCTTCGGCCGGTCCTCAATCTGCTTGCGACCGGGGCCAAGATAGACGAGCGCCTTCATGGGAATTCTCCGATCTGCCGTGTTGAGAATAGCAATCACGATAACGCGTTTTGCTTAAAACGCCATGATTTGGATCGGGCTGCAGGTGTCAGCCGCCATAGCGCTCGGTGCGGATGAGACGGGCCGGGATGCCGGCCTTGATCGTGCCTTGGGCGGCGGCCTCGACGAAGGGATTGGAGCCGCAGACGAACACCTGCTTCGGCGCCTGCGGAAGCCGCGCCAGAAGGTCGGACAGCATGGCCACGTCGACCCGCCGCCCAAAGTCGCCTTGCCGCCGCGTGGGCTCGCGGGTGAGCGCGAGTGCCAGCTCAAAGCCGTCGCCTTGTGCATCCAGTGCAAGCAGCTCGTCGCGGAAGATGATCTCGTCCCAGGCCCGCGCGGAATAGAGCAGCAGCACCGGCAGGGCCGCGCGACATGCGGCGCGGTGGCGGATCATGGACATCAGCGGTACCACGCCCGAGCCGCCGCCCAGCAGGAGCAACGGTCCGCAATCCTCGACCGACCAGATGAAATGGCCGCCGATCGGCCCGCGCAGCTCGATCTCGTCGCCGATAGCAGCCACGTCGTGGAAGAAGGGCGAGACCTCGCCGTCGTCGAGCCGCTCGATGGCGAGCTCGATATGTCCAACGCTCTCGGGTGCGGAGGCGATGGAATAGCTGCGCTCCGCCTGGTAGCCGTCCGGCGCGGTCAGGCGCACATCCACATGCTGCCCCGCCTTGAACGCGAAAGGATGGATGAGCGAGAAGAAGAAGCTCTTGACCCGGGCCGTGTCGGCGGCAATGGCGGTGATCGTCGCCTGTTGCCAGCGCAACGCAGGCCCAGTGGCGAGGCCGGCGGGCTCGGCCTCAGTCACCGGTGAAGCGCTGCTTGCGCCAGGGGTCGCCATAGATATGATAGCCGCGCAGCTCCCAGAAGCCCGCCTCGTCGCGGGCGGTGAACTGCAAGCCGTTCACCCATTTGGCTGACTTCCAGAAATAGAGGTGCGGCACCAACAGCCGCGCCGGTCCGCCATGGTCGGGGGGAAGCGGCTTGCCCTCATAGGCGAGCGCCACCATGGCCTTGCCGCCGATCAGGTCCTTGGTCGGCACGTTGGTGGAATAGCCGTCATAGGAATGAGCCAGCGTGTACGGGGTTGGCGGGACGAGGCCGGCGGCATTCAGAATGTCGTCGATCAGCACGCCCTCCCACGGCGTGTCGAGCTTCGACCATTTGGTGACGCAATGGATGTCGCGCGTCTGCTTGGCCTTGGGGAGTGCGTTGAACTCCGTCCAGCTCCATTGCGCGATCGGTTTAGGCCCCACCTTCAGCGTGAACGACCAGCCCTCGGTGCGGATATGCGGCGTGGGCCCCGCCGACAGCACGGGAAAGTCTTGCGTCAGCGATTGTCCCGGCGGCAGCCGCTTGGCGATGTCCGGCGGCAGCTGCCGTCCCGTAAAGCCGCGCGTGATCATGAGGCTCGATCCCCCAGGCCTGGCGAGCAAGAAACCAGGCCATTGCCGCCAATAGTCTTACGATTTATGGCCGCCGGCGGTCTAGGCCGGCCGCGCGATCTTCCCGCTTGCCTTGGCGAGAGGCGGCCGCCTGAGACGCCACGCCGCCGTGGCGGTTTCGAACTTTGACCGTCGTGGCGGCTTATAAATTCGGGCGAAGTCGCAAGTGAAGCCGCAGGAGTGAGACGCATGAGCGAGACGATGCAAAAAAGTGGCACGGCAAGACTGGATGCAAGCAAATCAGGCTCCTTCAAGATCGGAGGCGACATCGAGGTCGCCCGGCTGGGCTTTGGCGCGATGCGCATTACCGGTCCCGGCATATGGGGCGAGCCCACGGATCGGGCCGAGGCCATAGCCACGTTGAAGCGTGTTCCCGAGCTTGGGATCAATTTCATCGATACGGCGGATTCCTATGGCCCCGATGTCTCGGAACGTCTCATCCGCGAGGCGCTATTCCCTTACCCCCATATGCTGATTGCGACCAAAGCCGGGTTCCGCCGGAGCGGACCCGGCGCCTGGCAGATGGATGGGCACCCGGGCTATTTGCGGGAGCAGGCGCTCAAGAGCCGCGAGAAGCTAGGGCTCGAGAGGATCGGGCTATGGCAGCTGCACCGCATCGACCCGAAGGCGCCGCGCGATGAGCAGTTCGCCGCCATCAAATCGTTGCTGGACGATCGCGTCATCCAGCATGCGGGCTTAAGCGAGGTGTCCGTTGCGGACATCGAAGCGGCGGCGAAGGTCTTTCCCGTGGCGACGGTGCAAAACCGCTACAACCTTGTCGATCGCGGCAGCGAGGACGTGTTGAACTATTGCCAGACGCACGGCATCGGCTTTATCCCGTGGTATCCGCTGGCCGCTGGAAACCTCGCCAAGGCGGGCTCGCTGCTCGACCGGGTTGCCAAGGCCCATCGCGCCGCGCCGAGCCAAATTGCCTTGGCCTGGATGCTGAAGCGCAGCCCGGTCATGCTGCCAATTCCCGGAACGTCGAAGGTGACGCATCTGGAAGAGAATGTCGCCGCGGTCGATATCGTGCTTTCGGACGACGAATTCACAGCACTCGATCGCGAAGGACAGGCGGAATACAGCTCGACTTAAACTTCGGCCACGAAACCAGGATGCCAATACCCCCGCGGCTGGCCGTTATTCCTTATCGATCGTCGTGATCTCACTTGCGAACACCGGCGGCGAGCGCCTGCAACACGTCCTCGAAGGGCACCTCGCCTAAGACGTGCTCGCAACCCTCACCCTCAAAATCGATCCAGCCCGAGTTGAACCCGTCGAGCATCGCAATTCTCGGCGCCGGCCACGCTGTGCCCTGCGCTCGGAACAGCGCCTCCCACTGATCGCGCGGCACCGCATATGCGCTGACCGGTCGGGCCTATCGCCGCCCCGAGAAGTGATGCGGCTTCGTTCGGAGAATAGCGCTTCGGGCCCTCGATCTCGAGGATGCGGCGGCCGGTCCGGTCCTCCAATAGCGCCTTAGCGGCGATGCGGCCGATGTCGGCGGTGGCGATCATGGGGACGTGCCGGTCCAGCGGTTGCCATCTTGCCCGTCTGGTGCGCGGGCTCGATGCCCCAGGCCGCATTCTCCATGAACCACCCCGCCCGCAAAACGCGATGGGGATGGGGAGGCTGCCGAGCATGCTCTTCCAGAATGTGCAGCTGGGTGATGAGGCCGAGCCCGTCCGCGTGCTGCGCGCCGATGGAGGACAGAGCGACGATCTTAGGCGGAGTCGTGGCCGCGAGAGCCTGACGAAGGGCGGCAACGATGGCGCGGGCCTCTGGAAAGTCCTCCGCCGGTGCGAAATAGGGCGGGATCATAGCGAACACCCCCGTGACCCCTGTGAAGGCGCGGGCAAGAGCGGCTTCGTCCTCGAATTCGGCGATGGCGATCTCAGCGCCTTGCGCCGCCCATGACGCGGCCTTCCCGGCGTCACGCAGGATCGCGCGGATCGGATGTCCGGCCGCAAGCAGCGCTTGCGCAGCGGCGCCGCCCACCTGGCCGGTGATTCCTGTGATGGCGTACATGCGGCGGTACCTCTGCAGCTAGGTGGGTGTGGAGAGTAATTCTCCTGCAAGGGCAAGAGGTCCGTTCCCAATCGTCGCACGCGCCGGAGTCCCTAGGCGGTGTCAAGCGCGGCGCTCGAAGGGGCAATGCCTTCATGGCGGCTTAACGGTTCGACGGATTGAGGTTGCGCAACTATGCGCAAAGGCCCATATTAGAGGCACCGGCGCGCCCAATGATGGGCGCGGACTTAGACCGACGGCAAGGCTATCGCGCCGAGTACGAGCACGACGTCACTTTCCCGAAATCTCAAGACGCTGAGAGGCCTGCAAAGGCCTCACGGCCCGCTTTTGTCAACTTAACGGGAAAGGACATTCCCCATGGCTCGTGTCAACGGCACAGTGAAATTCTTCAACCATGCACGCGGCTTCGGCTTCATCTCGCCCGAGGGCGGCGATAAGGACGTGTTCGTCCATGCGAGCGCGCTCGAGAGCTCCGGCGTCCCTGCCCTGAACGAGGGCGACAAGGTCTCCTTCGAGCTCGAGGACGACACGCGCGGCCGCGGTAAGCAGGCCGGCAAGGTCCAGCTCGCGTAACCAACGCTTGCTGCACCTAGCCTGTCGGCACAAACCCGCCGCAGGCTCTAGCAATGCAAACGGGGTGGCGGCGCGCGGAAGCGTGCTGTCGCCCCGTTGTGTTATCGTGACGGCGTGATCAGAGCCGGAAGCCTTTGGCGCGATCTGCCGCAGCGGCCGCTCGACCGTGAGGTGACCGAAGTCATCCTCGATCGGCAGGGCTTGCGCATCGAGCGCATCTTGTCCACCGGCCAGACCACCCTGGAAGGCCAGTGGTACGATCAGGACACCGATGAGTGGGTGCTGCTGGCCGTAGGCGCGGCGCGGCTCCGGATCGAGGGCGAGCATCAGGATCGCGCGCTCGCCGCGGGCGATTGGGTGCTGCTGCCTGCCGGTTGCCGCCACCAGGTGACATGGACGAGCGCCGGGCCGCCGACCGTCTGGCTCGCGGTCCGCTTTCCCCCGATCGTTGAGGCGAAGCGCTAGAGCGCTCGCGTCAGGTTGAATCGCGACAGCGCGTCTCGGCTGTGCGCCAGACCCTGGTGCTGCGCTTAAGCGTGTGTCGAGCGTGGCGCGCAGATCGGGTCTCGCTACGAGTTGAGCCAGCCGAGGTCCCTCGCCTTGTTGTGGGCCGCCTTCCACGCCTGGGCGAGAAACTTGAGGCGCGGGGGATCGGGATCGACCCGCATCGGGTCGGTCGACATGAGCAGAGGGAGATCCTTCTCCTTGCGATAGGTCACCCCAAAACCCGTGCCGGGCATGGTGACGATGATGTCGAGCCCTTGTACGGCAACGGCCAAATTCGGCGATGCACTCATGGTCGCGCTCCTCATCTGGCGCCCCACAGTAACCAACTGGCTTGTAACGGTTTGATGACAGCCCGTTGGCCCGGTTCCCTTGGCCCGCGAAGGCTGCGAACGGGCCTTTGCGAAACGATCTTGATTTGACAGCAAGGATCGGAGTGCGGCGGGAGGGCAGCGGCGCTATCTTTCCTTCAACGCTGACACCTTTCAGGCCGACACCATGACCCGCACCCTTGCCAAGTCCCACAGGGCCAAGTCTCACAGAGCCGAGTCCCACAGTGCAGAGTCCGACAGAGCCGAGGCCGACGACAGGCACTGGGCGGCCGTGGTCGCCAAAGACCGAAGCTTCGACGGGGGCTTCTACTATTCGGTGGCAACGACCGGCGTTTATTGCCGGCCGTCCTGCGCGGCGCGGCTGCCCAAGCGCGCCAATGTGCGCTTTCACGCTACCCGCACCGACGCCGAGGCCGCGGGCTTCCGCGCTTGCAAGCGCTGCAAGCCGGATCAGCCGGCGCTTTCTGAGCATTATGCGGCGAAGGTGGCCGAGGCCTGCCGGCTGATCGAGGCGGCCGAGGAGGCGCCCAAGCTCGAGGAGCTCGCTGAGGCCATCGGGCTCAGCCCTTACCATTTCCATCGCATCTTCAAGGCGGTCGCGGGCGTGACCCCGAAGGCCTATGCGGTGGCACACCGCCAGAAGCGCGTCCGCGACACCCTTGAAAGAAGCACGACAGTGACCGAGGCAATCTATGAGGCCGGATTCAACTCGAATGGCCGCTTCTATGCGAGTTCGGCGCAGGTGCTCGGCATGACGCCCACCCAATTTCGCGCCGGCGGCGCCAATCAGACGGTGAGGTTCGCCATCGGGGAATGCTCGCTGGGCTCCGTCCTGGTCGCCGCGAGTGAAAAGGGCGTCTGCGCGATCCTGCTTGGTGATGAGCCGGATGCTCTGTTGCGCGATTTGCAGGACCGCTTCGCCAGCGCCCAGCTGATCGGCGGCGACCCCGAGTTCGAGCGGCTGGCCGCCCAGGTGATCGGCTTCGTCGAGGCACCCGCGACCGGGCTCGACCTGCCTCTCGATGTGCGGGGAACCGCCTTCCAACACCGTGTGTGGACGGCGCTGCGCGATATCCCGTTCGGATCGACGGCAAGCTACGCCGAAATCGCCAAGCGCATCGGGAGGCCCAAGGCGGTCCGCGCCGTGGCGCAGGCCTGCGGCGCCAACGCGCTCGCGGTGGCGATCCCCTGCCACCGGGTGGTCAGGAACGACGGCGGCCTTTCCGGCTACCGCTGGGGTGTGAAGCGTAAACGCACGCTACTCGACCGGGAGGCCAAGTCGTGACGACGGCGTCCGCATCCCCTATGCAGCGGCCGCCCGTTCCATCATGAGTTCGGCCTGAAGGCTTGCCAGGTCGCGAAAGATAGAGGCGACGGCCGCCACGCGCCCCTTCCGCATGAAGCGAAGGAGGCAGTCTTTGCGCATGACGTCACCGTCGATCGCGATCTCGTCCCACGTCTGCGCATGACCCACATAGTTGATCGGGACATCGTAGTGCTGGCTCCAGAAAAACGGCACGGTGTCGAAGTGTGTGCTGTGGCCGAGCATGTTCAGGGCCGCGGCTTGCCCTTGGCGCTCGGCGACGACCCAATGCTCGACGCGGATGTTGTCACCTGAATGTGGGTCGGGCCAGCGGGCGATGTCTCCTGCAGCGTAGACGCCAGGCGCGCTCGTCTCGAGATAGCGGTCGACGGCAACCCCTCGGTCGAGCTTGAGCCCTGCTTTCTCGGCGAGCTCCAAACGTGGTCGAACGCCAATGCCCGCGACCACAAGGTCTGCTTCGACCGTCGAGCCGCTCTCCAGCTTTACGGCTTTGCCGTCGATGGCAAATGCCTTGTCTTCGAGGTGAAAGATCACGCCGTGCTCCTCGTGGAGGGCGCGGACGAAATTCCCCATGTCCGGGCCGAGGATGCGTTCCATCGGCAGCTTGTCCGGCGCTACCACATGGACCTCGAGCTTGCGCATCCGGAGCGCAGCAGCGACCTCGAGCCCGATGAAGCTTGCGCCGACCACGACGACCCGGCGGGCCATTTTGGCGGCTTCAATGATGGCTTGGCAGTCGGCCAGCGACCTCAAAACATGCACATGCGGCTGATCGGCGCCCGGGATCGCGAGATGTACAGGCTCGGCTCCCGTCGCAAGCAGAAGCCGGTCATAGGGGACCCGTCCGCCGATGGCGAGGACCACTTCGCGAGCCCCAATATCGATCTCGGCGGCAGCCTGGCCGAGGCGCGTCTCGATGCCGTTATCCGCATAGAAGGCTTCGTTCCGCAAGGGTACGTAGTCGAAGGGGATGCTGCCCGCGAGGTAGTCCTTGGAGAGGTTGGGACGATCATAGGGCAGGGCGTCGTCGCTGCTCAGCATGACGATACTGCCTTGGTAGTCTCTCCGCCGCAGCATCTCGGCCGCCGCGAAGCCGGCCGCGCCGCCGCCGATGATGACGATCCTGGCTGGCGCGCCCCCCGCCCCTCTACCGCGCGGCGTCGGGCTTGGCCGTTCGCGCTTGCCGCGCACGAAGATCATCCCGTCGCGCTGCTCGACCTCCCAGCACGTAATGGGGCTCAGGGCTGGCACCCGGAGCGCCTCACCGGTGCGCAAATCGAAGCAGGCGTGATGCCAAGGACAACGCACGGTGTCGCCAACCACCAGACCCTCGGCAAGGGGACCCTGATAGTGGGTGCAATGCGGCGAGACCGCGAACACTTCCGGTCCCGACCGCACCAATAGGACCTCTTTACCGTCCACATGACCGACGAGCATTCCCCCGTCGGGGAGGTGGCCCAGAGGGATGCCGTGGCCTAGATCGGGACCGGTCGGCTTTGTCTCGTCTTCAGCCATCGTCGTCTCCGTCGGTAACAAACGCTCGGTGCTTTCTGGTCGCTCGATGAAATGCGTCATATGGCTTCGAGGCTGGCGGCTGGTAGCTGGCCCAGCCAGCCAAAGTCGATTGGTGCCCCAGGCCTGACTCGAACAGGCACGTCCTTGCGAACAACGGATTTTGAGTCCGCCGCGTCTACCATTCCGCCACTGGGGCACGGTCGGGAAGATGGTCCAAGCCAAGAGCGGGGTCAACGGGCGGGTGCTCCCGAGCCCTCGTCGCGCCCTTGAGCCGATGGACAAGGGCTCTGGCCGCCGCTAAGCAGGCGCGATGTTGAAGCGGCTCTATGACAAGGTGATCGCGCTCTCCGGCGGCCGCTATGCGCTCCCGGCGCTCGCGCTCGTGTCCTTTGCCGAGAGCTCGTTCTTCCCCGTCCCCCCGGACATCATGCTCGTGCCCATGGCGCTGGCTCAACCCCAACGGGCGAGGCTCTACGCGCTGGTCTGCACGCTGGCGTCGGTGGCCGGCGGCCTCCTAGGCTATGCCATCGGCGCGCTTCTCTATGACACGCTAGGGGCCTGGCTGATCTCGGCCTATGGCTATGGCGACAGCTTCGAGGCGTTCCGCGACGCCTACGCCAAGTGGGGCGCCTGGATCATCCTGATCAAGGGGCTGACGCCGATCCCCTACAAGATCGTGACCATCGCGTCCGGCTTCGCCGGCTACGACCTCTTCTCCTTCGTCGTGCTCTCCATCATCACACGGGGCTTGCGCTTCTTTATCGAGGCGGAGCTGTTGCGCATCTATGGCGAGCCGATCCGCGACTTCATCGAGAAGCGGCTGACGCTGGTCACCACCGGCTTCCTGGCGGCGGTGGTGGGCGGCTTCCTCATCGCCAGATATGCGTTCTGAGATGGCAATGTCTGAGGATAGGCTCGCAGGTCGGCTGATGCTCATCAGCGCCATCGTCTTTGCGGTGGCGTTAGCGACGATCCTTACCGCGCATATCTTCGAGCGCTTTGGCGGCTACGCGCCCTGTCCGCTGTGCCTTCAGGAACGCTATGCCTATTATCTTGGCGTGCCCGCGAGCGTCATCGCCTTCTTTGCCGCGCGGGCCAATGCGATCGGGGTGGCGCGCCTCCTGTTGCTTCTGATCGCGCTCGCGTTCCTCGTCAATGCGGGGGTCGGGGTCTATCATTCCGGCGTTGAATGGAAGTGGTGGGCGGGACCTTCCGCCTGCTCGGGCGGCACGGCGATCGAATGGGGCGAGGGCGGTCTCGCTCAACAGCTCAACGATGCGCGGCTCGTCCGCTGCGACGAGGCGGGTTGGCGGTTCCTTTTGTTGTCCTTCGCGGGATGGAACGCGGCGGTCTCGGCGCTGCTCGCGGGCATCGCGGGCTGGGGCGCCGCGCAGCGGCGGTAAGGGCAAGCAGACCGGGTCGTCATGCCCGCGAAAGCGGGCATCCAGTAAACTCCGAATTCGCAGAAATGCTCGACAGTGGTTACTGGATCGTCCGCCGCAGCCTGTCATCGGGCTGGCAGAAGGCCAGGCCCGTTGGCGGACGATGACAGCAACCGCCGAGTTAGCCAGCAGCTACGGCTCGAGCTCGGTATCCCAGTAGAGATAGTCGGGCCAGCTCTCATGCAGATAGTTGGGCGGGAACAGGCGCCCATTGCGGTGGAGCTCGAACACCGTCGGGCGATAGGGCTTCTGCGCCGGCCACATCTTGGCCTTGGCGGGGAGCTTGCCGCCTTTCTGCAGATTGCAGGGGGCGCAGGCGGTGACGACGTTGTCCCAGCGGGTCATGCCGCCGCGCGAGCGGGGCACGAGATGGTCGAAGGTGAGGTCCTCCTCATCGCCGCAATATTGGCAGGAGAAGCGGTCGCGCAGGAACACGTTGAACCGCGTGAANNCACGCTCGGCAGCTTCATCTCGAAGGAGGGGGAGCGCACGCTCCGGTCATATTCGGAAACGATGTTGACGCGGTCGAGGAACACAGCCTTCACCGTGTCCTGCCAGCCCCAGAGCGAGAGGGGGTAATAGCTGAGCGGCCGGTAATCGGCGTTGAGCACGAGCGCGGGAAATGACCCGGGCGACGCTGATGCGCTTGCGACGTTCAAGGCGGTAGTCCTTCGATCCTGCCCGTCGCACTCGAGCCCAGTCCTCCTTGGCGCGGCATACTATAGGGGCGTGTCGGGAATGTGAAGCACCCAAGATGCGGTGGTTTAAGGGCGGCAAACCGCAGACCAGAAGGGACGTGCCAGACTATGTTGGGCGCGACTACACCTGCCGCGATCTCGAAGGCCATGTCTGGACCTTCGGCA
>PLBV01000100.1:12749-45783 GCA_003135455.1 Hyphomicrobiales bacterium
CTCGGCGTCGATGCCGTGGCCGACGCCTGGCGCCACGTGCCACTCTACGGGAAGGCCAGCCATCGCCAGCTGCTCGCGGGCAAGCATCATGGCATCGACCGGGATGACCTCGTCCATGTCACCGTGCACGAGCAGGACCGCCGGACCTTTGCCCGGCTCGGGCAGGCCCTCGGCGCTGGCCAGCGCGCCGGAATAGCCGACGATGGCGGNNTGAAGCCGACCAGCGCCAGCGCCCGTGACGGCAGGCGCAAGCGTTCGAGCTCGGCGTCAAGAAAGGCGCTCAGGACTGGTGCTGCTTGCGCCACGCCGCGGCCGATCTCGCTCGCGTCGCGGAAGGTGAGGTTGAACCATTGCCGCCCCGTGGGCGCCACGCCGCAGGGCTCAGGCGCGTGCGGCGAGACGAAGGCNNAGGTCGTTGCCGTCGGCGCCATAGCCATGCAGGAACACGACGAGCTGTTTTGCCGGGCCGCCCGAGGCTGGCGCCAGGCGCGGGCCGTCAAGACGGGCGGCCATCTAACGCCACCTTGAGTGCGAGAGGAGCGTGCCGCAAGAGGGCCGAGCTGCGCCCAACATGCCGCCTTTGCTTCCCGTCTGCGGTCGTCTGACGCACGGGGGCGGGAGGCGTAACGCCAGGCCAGAGGCAGCAATTGCGGGCAAGCGGCTCATGGGTGGCCTCCTTACCTTGGCTATAGGTCGTTCGGTCGAACGGCATGGCCCCGCGGTTGGGATGTTTCCACCCCGTCGGCCAGCAACTCAAGGAGACCCATCATGAAGAAGCTTTTCCTCGCCGTCGCCCTGGTCATGGCCTTTGCCGCGCCGGCCATGGCCCAGAATTTCCCCAATCTCTATTGCCATACCTGCCAGTAGGGCCTGGCAAATTGGTTCGCGCCGATCATGTGACCCCCCGGTTCGGCGCGATTTAACGGGCACTCGCTATTGTAGAGCGGGTGCCCGTTTTGATCCAGGCGTCACCGGGTGCCGCGCCAGCTTCTTAAGCGCCCTCCTCCGGCACCTTGTCGGCGGAATGGGCGTTGAGCTGACCATAGTTCTGGACGCCGATGTCGTTCAGGAGATTGAGCTGGGACTCCAGGTAATTGATGTGGCCCTCCTCGTCGGCGAGCAGCTCCTCGAACAGGTCCATGCTCACATAGTCCTCTTCCTTCCGGCAGGCGGCGCGCGCCTCCATGTACAGCGCGCGGGCGCCGTACTCGGCCTTCAGGTCGCATTCGAGCACCTCCTTGATGTTCTGGCCGATCATCAAAGGATCGATATGCTGCAAATTGGGAAAGCCCTCGAGAAAGATGATACGGGTGACGAGCTTGTCGGCGTGATGCATCTCCTCGATGGATTCCTCGCGCTCCTTCTTGGCGAGCTTGGTGAACCCCCAATCCTCGAGCAGGCGATAATGCAGCCAGTATTGGTTGACGGCGGTGAGCTCGCTCGTCAGCCCCCTGTTGAGATATTCGATGACCCGCGGATTTCCCTTCATGCTCTTGTCCTCCTCTCAACCTTGATGACGATCATGGCCTGTTCTTCTGCGTCCCGCTAGAGCGCTATCGCGAGAACAGAGTCGCGACAGCGCTTCTCGCCTTTTCTTGACGCATGGTCTTTTTCGGAAAACCGGTTCCCACTTTTCTAAGATCATGCTTAGGCCTCCTCGACCGGACGCCGCGTGCCCCCGCTTGCTCCGCTCAGGCCCTCCTCGTCATAGGCCACCATCAGCTTGGTGATCAGCGGCAGGCAACTGCCGCAGGAGGGACGCTTGCCGAGCTGGCGGTAGACGAGGCCGGGGGTGAGCACCACGAAGGGGTCGGCGGTGCGAAGCGCGGAGACCGCCTCGGCGATGTCGCGCGAGGTGATCATGGTGCAGGAACAGACGATCATTTGGCCCGGCGCTCGTCCTCGGCATCCTGTCGCAAAGTGGAATGGAGGGTGCTAGCCGAGCCGTTCCTCCGCCGCAAGGCGTAGTAGGACCAGAGTAGCCGTGCGGCGACGCCCCGCCAGGGCCGCCAGCGCTCGGCAATGGCGACCATCTCTGCCTGCCCCGGCCGCATCTGAAGGCCAAGTGCGTCCCTGACCGCGTGTTGCAGGGCGAGATCGCCGGGCGACCAGGCATCGGCACGGCCGAGACAGAACAGGAGATAGATGTCGGCGGTCCAGGGACCGATGCCTTTGAGCGCCGTCAGCTCGGCGTGGACCGCCTCATCTGGCGCCTTGATCAAGGCTTCGAGGTTGAGGCGGCCACCCTCGATCGCCTCGGCGACCCTGCGCAGCGTGTCGACCTTGGCCCGGGAAAGACCGGCAGCGCGGAGATCGTCATCGGTCAGGCGGAGGAAGGAAGGAGCCTCGAAAGGGTCAAGGCGCGCCTCCAGCCGGCGCCAGATGGCCTCGGCACTTGCAATCGAAAGTTGCTGACCGGGGATGGCGCGCGCAAGCCCCACAAAGCCTTGCGGATGGCGGCGGAGAGGTGGGTCGCCGGTCTTGCCATGGAGCCGCGCCATGTGGGCGCAGGCGCTTTTGAGCGCGGCCACGCCTTCTCTGATGTCGCGCTCGCTCTTAATGCTTCGCATGGTCCTGTTAGCCATAAAGGCGCTTCGCTCCAGTTGGCTCCCGGCCTTTAGGCGACTTTTAAGTGGTCTCTGTGAGCATGCATGGGAAACCAAGGGTGGGCCAACAGTCATGCGTCCTGAGGATTTTCGGCCCGACGATCTGTTTGCGCAGATCCAGGGCCTGGTTGATGCCGTGCAGGCAGAGCGTCAAGCCCGCGAGCTTGCGGAGGCGGCGGACAAGGCCAAGTCCGAGCTGCTGGCGCTTGTGAGCCATGAGCTGCGCACCCCCATGGGCGCCATCATCTCCATGGCGGAGCTGCTTTTGGCAAGCCCGCTCGACACCACGCAGCGCCGCTATGGCGAGACGCTGCAACAGTCGGCGCGCAGCCTACTCACCGTGCTCAACGACATCCTCGACTTCTCCAAGCTGGAGGCCGGGCGCTTCGAGCTCGACTATGCGCCCTTCGACCTGCATGACCTGGTGCAAAACCTGGCCGCAGGGCTGCAGGCGCGGGCGAGCGAGAAGGGCTTGGCGAGCGGCCTCGATATCGGGGCGAGCTGTCCTCGCTTCGTCAAGGGCGATGCCGGCCGCATCCGACAGATCGTGGGTAACCTCATCGACAATGCTCTGAAATTCAGTTCCGAGGGCTCGGTGCGGCTGCGGGCAAGCGCGCGGGAGACGGGCGGCAAGCTCGTGCTCTGCTTCGACGTCACCGACACCGGCATCGGCCTCAGCAAGGCCGAGCAGGAGCGCCTGTTCCAGCCTTACGTCCAGGTCGACCGCGCCATCATCAGCCAATATGGCGGCACCGGGCTCGGACTTTCCATCGCGCGGCGGCTGGCGCGGCTGATGGACGGCGAGATCGGCTGCGAGAGCGTTGCCGGCCAAGGCAGCCTGTTCTTTGCCACCATCCCGGCCGAGCGCGTCGAGGCAAGCAGCCCCCATGCGGCACGAGAGGTGAAGGAGGCGCAGCCCGACGGTGTGCTTTCGGGGCACATCCTGGTGGTCGAGGACAATGCGGTGAACCGCATGCTGATCGGCGCCTATCTCGACGAGTTCGGCTTAAGCCATGACACGGTGGAGACCGGCGCCGCCGCCATCATGCGCCTCGCCGCCAAGAGCTACGACCTGGTGCTCATGGACATCATGATGCCCGAGCTCGACGGCATCGAGACGACGCGCCGCATCCGCGAGCTGCATGGTCCCTCGGCGGAGGTGCCGATCCTGGCACTGACCGCCAACGCCATGAAGGGCGACCGCGAGCAATATCTAGCCGCCGGCATGGACGCCTATGTGTCTAAGCCCATTCGCGGGCGCGAGCTCTATGCCGCGCTCGCCCCCTTCCTCGCTCTCGACGAGGACGACGAGCCCATGGCCGTGCGCGCCTAGAGCGCTATCGCGTCAAGTTGAATCGCGACAGCGCTTCTCACCTTTTGTTTGAGCATGATCTTTTTGCGAAAACCGGTTCCCACTTTTCCGGATCTAGTTTTTTTGACGCATGATCTTATCGGAAAACCGGTTCCCACTTTTCCGGATCATGCTCAGAGATTGTCCGGACGCCGGCGACCAGGATCAGATAGGCGATCATGATGGGCAGGCTCACTTTCCAGGGCAGCCGGCGGCGTCGCCGACGCGGGCCATGGGCTTGCCGTTGATGAACACGCCGGAGGTGCCGGAGACGATGGAGCCGCCGCAGCCGGTCTGGTCGCCTTGCACCGCCGCGGGCTTGCCGTTGATCAGCACGTCGGGCGAGCCTTCGACGACGGTGCTGCCGCAGCCGGTGGTGTCGCCGGCCCGCGCGGCTTCTTTGCCTTCTACCATCACGCCCTCGCTGCCGGAGGTGATGGTCGAGGCGCATGGAGGCTGGCCGGCCTGATCAGCCGCCAGCGCCGGGAGTTGCCCCGCGAAAAATGCCAACAGAGCCCCTGCGATCATCCGGTGGTTCATGCAGGCCCTCACTGGATGACGGTCTCGCGCACCCGCATCGCGGGAAGCTCCGCACCTTGTTGCTCCGCGGCTTGTTGCTCCGCCGCCTTGCGGTCGACGAGCTTGATGATGCCGATCATGATGTCGTTGAGCTGGAAGTCCTTGGGCGTGTAGACGGCAGAGGCGCCGCATTGCTTCAGCACGTTCACGTCGGCGGCGGGGATGATGCCGCCGACCACGATCGGCACGTCGCCGAGCCCGGCGTCGCGCATGCGTTGGGCCACCTCGCGCACCAGCGCCACGTGGGAGCCGGAGAGGATGGAGAGCCCGACCACATGGGCGTTGGCCTGCCGCGCCGCCTCCACGATCTGGGCCGGGGTGAACCTGATGCCGTCATAGACGACCTCCATGCCGCAGTCCTTGGCGCGCACGGCGATCTGCTCGGCGCCGTTGGAATGCCCGTCCAGCCCAGGCTTACCGACGACGAAGGTGAGCCTGCGGCCGAGCTTCTCCGACACCTCGTCGACCAGCCGGCGCACCTCTCCCAGCCGCGCCTCGTCGATCTTTCGGTGAGCGCCGATGCCGGTCGGGGCGCGATACTCGCCGAACACCTCGCGCAACACCTGGCCCCATTCGCCGGTGGTGACGCCGGCCTTGGCCGCGGCGATCGAGGGCTCGATGATGTTGCGGCCCTCGGAGGCCGCCGATTTCAAGTCGATCAGCGCACTCCGCACGGCCTTGTCGTCGCGCCGCTGCCGCCAGGCTTGCAGGGCCGCGACCTGCTCGAGCTCGACTGCCTCCGACACCGTTTGAATGCCTTCGCCGGCGGCTGCCAGCGGCGACGGCTCGGTCTCGGTATAGGCGTTGACACCGACCAGCACCTGCTCGCCCTGCTCGATGGCGGCGATGCGCGTGGCGTTGGCGGCGATCAGCGTGCGCTTCATATAGTCGATCGCGGCGACCGCGCCGCCCATCGTCTCGATGTTGGCAAGCTCGGCGCGGGCCTCTTGCTTCAGCTCCTCGACCTTCTTTTCGATCACTTCGGAGCCGTCGAAGATGTCGCCATAGTCGAGCAGGTCGGTCTCATAGGCCACGATCTGCTGTAGCCGGAGCGACCATTGCTGGTCCCAGGGCCTGGGCAGGCCGAGCGCCTCGTTCCAGGCCGGGAGCTGCACGGCGCGGGCGCGCGCCTTCTTCGAGGCGACCACGGCCAGCATGGAGAGCAGGATGCGGTAGACGTTGTTCTCCGGCTGCTGCTCGGTGAGCCCCAGCGAATTCACCTGCACGCCGTAGCGGAAGCGCCGAAGCGCCGGATCGGTCACGCCATAGCGATCCCGCGTGATCTCGTCCCAGAGATCGACGAAGGCGCGCATCTTGCACATCTCGGTGATGAAGCGGACCCCGGCATTGACGAAGAAGCTGATGCGGCCGACCAGATGCGGGAATTCCGCCTCCGACACCTCGCCCGAGCTCCTCACCTCGTCGAGCACGGCCTCGGCCGTGGCGAGCGCGAAAGCCAGCTCCTGGGGGGGCGTGGCTCCCGCCTCCTGCAGGTGGTAGGAGCAGATGTTGGTCGGGTTCCATTTCGGCATCTCGCGCGAGGTGTAGACGATGACGTCCTTGATCAGCCGCAGCGACGGCGCCGGCGGAAACACATAAGTGCCGCGCGAAAGATACTCCTTCAGGATGTCGTTCTGCACCGTGCCGGTGAGCGAAGCGCGCGGCACGCCTTGCTCGTCGGCGAGCGCCACATAGAGCGCCAGCAGCCAGGCGGCCGTCGCGTTGATGGTCATGGAGGTGTTCATCTCGCTCAAGGGAATGCCCTCGAGCAGTGCGCGCATGTCGCCGAGATGGGAGACCGGCACCCCCACCTTGCCCACTTCGCCGCGGGCCAGCGGATGGTCGGGATCGTAGCCGGTCTGGGTGGGGAGGTCGAAGGCTACCGAGAGCCCGGTCTGGCCCTTGGCGAGGTTCCGCCGGTAAAGCTCGTTGGAGGCGCGCGCCGTCGAGTGCCCCGCATAGGTGCGGAACATCCAGGGCTTATCCCGCTTCTCTTTGCCGCTCACTTTGAGGCCCGGTCCTTTCCCGCACATCGAAGCACGGTGGGCGCCGCAGGGCAACCGGGCGGGATGCACTTTGGCTTGGGTGCTTTTTCCTCCCACGGCCGGGGTTAAGAGGGCGGTAAAGCGAAAGGCGGCGCCCCCGGAGGTCGCCGCCTTTGTCATGCAAGTGCTGCGTCAGCGTCGGAGTTGGCCGCCGCCTGAGTGAGACGGACTACCTTCCGACCCCATGGTGTTTCCCTCGGCATTGAGGCCGAGCTGGGCACCGGTGTCGGCCGCGGGGCCTGTCACGCCTTGCTCAGCGGTCAGCCCCGGCCGCGCATCGGGGGTATCGCGCAGGCCAGTCGTGACACCGTGCTTCGGACCGTTCTCGGCGCCGAGGCCAGGCTTAACGTTGAAGTCCTCGCCTTGGATGGCGAAGCCGGCGCTGTCGGAAGCGGCGCCGCCGGAGGCGCTACCCACGGCGTGGTTGGGTTGGCCGCTGCGGTCGTTCGGCTCCGCCTGGGCGGAGCTTGCCGCCAGGGCAAGCGCCAAGACCGCCGGCGCGACAAGTATTCGGATCGTATGCATCACTATTACCTCTGTTGAGACCCTGCGCAGGGCCGTTTGGCCTCTGGGCATGGCGCTTGGTTTTTGCTAACGCTCCTGCTCGATTGGGCAACGCCCGCCCGCGAGACAGGTTCCTGAGCAATGCGGCATGGCCTTTTCGGCCGGTCCGACGTTAAACTTGCCGCGAGCAAAGATGTTGCAGTCGCGAGATGGATGGCGGAGAATTGCCGCAGTGCAAAAATCGCCGGTTGAGTGGACTGGGGGGACGGAACGGATGAATGAGATGTCGTTAGCAGCAGTGACCCTGCCGGGGGCCACGCCCAAGGACCTGTACGAGATCGGTGAGATCCCGCCGCTTGGGCATGTGCCGAAGAACATGTATGCCTGGGCGATCCGCAAAGAGCGCCATGGCCCGCCGGACGAGGCCATGCAGGTCGAGGTGGTGCCGACCTGGCCGCTCGACTCCCATGACGTGCTCGTGCTGGTGATGGCCGCCGGCGTCAATTACAACGGTGTGTGGGCCGCGCTCGGCAAGCCCATCTCCACGCTCGACGCCCACAAGAACCCCTATCATATCGCGGGCTCGGATGCGTCCGGCATCGTCTGGGCGGTCGGCGCCAGGGTGAAGCGCTGGAAGGTTGGCGACGAGGTCGTCATCCATTGCAATCAAGATGACGGCGACGACGAGGAATGCAACGGCGGCGACCCGATGTTCTCGCCGTCGCAGCGCATCTGGGGCTACGAGACCCCCGACGGCTCCTTTGCCCAATTCGCCCGCGTGCAGGACCGACAGCTCTTGGAGCGGCCGAAGCATCTCACCTGGGAGGAGGCCGCCTGCTACATACTGACGCTCGCCACCTCCTACCGCATGTTGTTCGGCCACCGGCCGCACACGCTGAAGCCGGGCCACAACGTGCTCGTCTGGGGCGCGTCAGGCGGTCTCGGCTCCATGGCGGTGCAGCTTTGCGCCACGGCCGGCGCCAATGCCATCGGTGTGGTGTCGGATGACGAGAAGAAGGACTTCGTCATGTCGCTCGGCGCCAAGGGCGTCATCAACCGCAACAACTTCAATTGCTGGGGCCAGCTGCCCACGGTCGGCACGCCCGAATATGATATCTGGCTGAAGGAAGCGCGCAATTTCGGCAAGGCGATCTGGGAGATCACCGGCAAGGGCGTCAATGTCGACCTGGTGTTCGAGCATCCGGGCGAGGCGACCTTCCCGGTCTCGACACTGATCGTGAAGCGCGGCGGCATGGTCGTGTTCTGCGCCGGCACCACGGGCTACAACCTCACCATGGACGCCCGCTATGTGTGGATGCATCAGAAGCGCATCCAAGGCTCCCATTTCGCCCACCTGCTGCAGGCGAGCCAGGCCAACCGGCTGGTGGTGGAGCGGCGCATCGACCCCTGCATGAGCGAGGTCTTCCCCTGGGAGCAGATCCCCAAGGCCCATATGCGCATGTGGAAGAACGAGCATCGCCCGGGCAACATGGCGGTGCTGGTCAGCGCGCCTTGCACGGGCTTGCGCACCTTCGAGGACGTGATCGAGGCGAGCAAGCAGATGCACGGGTAGCTTTCGCTTCACCTGTCAATTGTTCGTTGGTCATTGTTCGCTGGAATCCGCTCCCGCCTGCAGGCGCGAAGCGCCGCCTATGGGCGGCCGCGGATCGATGCGCACGCCCAACCCTGTCGACTCTCGTCTGCAACCGGATATGATGTCGGGCGTTGCTGTTCGCGTGAGGTGAGCTTCGTCTAGAGGAGGGGCAACATGGACAATTCGCTGGTGGGACGGAACTTGATCGATCAGATCCTTGCGTTGCGTGAGGAGGTCGAGCAGCGGCTCAAGCAGAACCAATATTACGTGGCCATGACCAAGCTCGACGAGCTTCTGGCCGCCATTCGGCCGCTCGACATCATCGAGGGAACCGCCACCTCTGCCGGCAGCGACGCCGAACCGGAGCCGCAAGGCCAAAGCGCGCCCAGCTTGAGCGCTGAGGCAGAGCAGGCGACACCCGCCGCGCCGGCCGCGCCGGCCGAGCAAGAGCCCCAGCATGAGCCTGCGGCGGTCGCTGCGCCTCAGCCCGCGTTGCGGAGAAGCTGGCGGCTCGAGCCCGAGCCTGAGAAAAAGGCGGCCGATCGGAGCTGGCATGCGGGCGACGCTACCCAGGCGAGCAGCCCGTCCGCCGCAGCCCCCATAGAAGCGCACGAGGAGGGTCTCGATCGCGGCGTTGAGCTCAGGGCGTCTTAAATTCTGCGAGCTGGAAACTCCGGCGGAGCCTTCGGCAGCCTTGCCTCGACTTCAGATTTGACTTTCGCGCCCGCGCACGGTTCCGTGGCCGCTTTCGTACGCCCTTGAAAAGGACTTCCGAAACCGTGACCGTCGCTGAAAGCTTGTCCCCCTCCTCCCCGACCCGCCTGCCTGATCTCATCCAGCTCTTGGATGCCGCCACCGAGGCCGCAGGCACGTTGCGCCAGCAGGCGGTGGAAGCCGTCGCTGCCAAGGTCGCACCCGGCGGCAAGCTCGACGCTGCCGCGCTGGAGCGCGAGCAGCGCGCCGCCCATGGCCTGGCCTGGGTCGCCACTTACGTCGAGGCGATCCGCCAGATCGCGAGCTATGCCCGGCGCATGCAAGGCGAGGGGCGCTTCGGCGAGCTGGAGGCGTTGCTGACGCAGATCGGCGTCGCCGAGTACCTGTCGCAACTGTCAGGCGGCGTGATGATGAGCCAGGGCGAGATCGTGCGCCTGCACGAGCTTGGCCTTGCCGAGAAGGATCACGCCGGCTTGCTGACGCCGGAGGTGCGCGCCCTGATCCTCGGCACAACGCCTGCCGCGCGCGCGCGCGCCGTGGAGCTGATCCGCGATGCCCAAGGCACCGCCACCTTCGGCGATAGCGGCCTCGATGAGACGCTGGAAGCGATGCGCGAGGAGATGCGACGCTTCGCCGAGGCCGAGGTGATCCCCCATGCGCAAGCCTGGCACCTCAAGGACGAGTATGTGCCGCTTCCGCTGATCTCGGAGATGGCCGCGCTCGGCGTCTTCGCGCTCACCATACCCGAGGACTATGGCGGCCTCGGCCTCGGCAAGGAGGCCATGTGCGTCGTCTCCGAGGAGCTCTCCCGCGGCTATATCGGCGTGGGCTCGCTCGGCACCCGCTCGGAGATCGCCGCCGAGCTCATCCTCAATGCCGGCACCGACGCCCAGAAGCAGGAGTGGCTGCCGAGAATCGCAAGCGGCGAGGTGCTGCCCACGGCGGTGTTCACCGAGCCGAATACGGGCTCTGATCTCGCCTCGATCACCACGCGGGCGGCGCGCGTCGGCGAGGCCTTTCGCATCACCGGGCAGAAGACCTGGATCACCCACGCCGCCCGCGCCGACATGATGACCGTGCTCGCCCGCACCAATCCCGACGAGAAGGGCTATCGCGGGCTCTCCATGTTGCTCGCGCCGAAGCCGCGCGGCACCGATTCCGAGCCTTTCCCGGCTGAAGGCATGAGCGGCGGTGAGATCGAGGTGCTCGGCTATCGCGGCATGAAGGAGTTCGAGATCTCCTTCGACGGCTTCGCGGTGCCGGCCGCCAATCTGCTCGGCGGCGTCGAGGGCCAAGGCTTCAAGCAGCTGATGCAGACCTTCGAGGCGGCGCGTATCCAGACGGCGGCACGGGCCATCGGCGTGGCGCAGTCCGCACTCGATCTTGGGCTCCGCTACGGCAGGGAGCGGGTGCAGTTCGGTAAGCCGATCATCGATTTTCCGCGCGTTTCCGACAAGCTCGCGATGATGGCGGCCGAGATCCTGCTCGCCCGCCAGCTCACCTATTTCGCAGCGCGCGAGAAGGACGCAAGCCGCCGCTGCGATCTGGAGGCCGGCATGGCCAAGCTGCTCGCGGCGCGCGTGGCCTGGGCTGCCGCCGACAACGCGCTGCAGATCCATGGCGGCAACGGCTTTGCGCTGGAATATCCGGTGAGCCGGGTCTTATGCGACGCGCGCGTCCTGTCGATCTTCGAGGGCGCCGCCGAGATTCAGGCCCATGTCATCGCGCGCCGGCTGTTGGAGGGGTGAGTGGACGACCGCCCTCCGGCGTCCTCACGCGTGAGCGAGCGCTCCATCCTCATCACCGGTTGCTCGTCGGGCATCGGGCTGTGCGCGGCAAAGACGCTGAAGGCCCGCGGCTGGCAGGTGTTCGCCACGGCGCGCAAGCCTCCGGACATCGCCCGCCTGCGCGACGAGGTGGGGGTCGAGGCGCTCTATCTCGACTATGCCCTGCCCGCCTCGATCGCGGCGGCCGCGGATCGGGTGCTCGCGGCGACGGAAGGCCGTCTCACCGCGCTTTTCAACAATGGCGGCTATGGCCAACCCGGCGCGGTCGAGGACCTCAAGCCCCAGGTGCTGCGCGCCCAGTTCGAGGCCAATGTGTTCGGCTGGCATGACCTCACCTGCCGCGTCATTCCGGCGATGCGGACGCAAGGCCGGGGCCGCATCGTGTTCTGCTCCTCGGTGCTCGGGCTCCTTGCCGCGCCCTATCGCGGCGCCTATTGCGCCTCGAAATTCGCGGTCGAGGCGCTCGCCGACACGCTGCGCATGGAGCTTGCCGGCAGCGGCTTGCACGTGATCCTGATCGAGCCCGGGCCGATCGCCTCGCGCTTCGTCGAGCACGCCATCGAAGCCTATCGCCGCCATATCGATATGGAAGGGTCGCCGCATCGGGACATCTATCGCGCCCGCATCGCGCGGATGGAGGAAGGCGGCCAGCAGACCTTCAAGCTCGGGCCGGAGGCCGTGACGGCCAAGCTCATTCACGCGCAGGAAAGCGACAAGCCCAAGTCGCGCTACTACGTGACCTTGCCCAGTCATGCCGTGGCACTCTTGCGCCGCATTCTCCCGACACGCGCCCTCGACGCGGTCGCCATGCGCAACTAGACTTCTAGCTCAGGCGTTCAAAGGGCTGGAAGGGGAAAGGTCATGCAACATCTGCTCGATTACGCCATACCCATCGCACTTGCGGCGGTCGCGATCGTGCTGCTGCTCGGGCTGTGGAACATGATGCGCGGCGGCAGCCCCAGTCGCAGCCAGATGCTGATGCGGTGGCGCGTGGTGCTGCAGTTCATCGCCATCTGCCTCGTCGCGGCAGCGGTCTATATTACTTACAAGTGAACCCCGGGACGGCGCCGCTTTCGCTCGCCTCATGCGGGATCGCAGCAAACATGGCTATCCTGCCCGATGACAACGAAGGCTTGACCGCCCCTGGCGCCCGGCTAGGCTAAGGGCTCTTGGATGGCGAGACCCGCGGGGCCTCGGCGGGTTAGGTTCGGCCATGGTCGTCCTCAACAAAATCTACACGCGCACCGGCGACGACGGCACGACCGCGCTCGGCTCCGGGCAGCGCGTGGCCAAATACGATCTCAGGGTTGAGGCCTATGGCACGCTGGACGAGACCAACGCCGCCATCGGCCTTGCCCGCCTGCATACGCGGATCTCCGACCTTGCGCTCGATGCCATGCTCGCGCGCATCCAGAACGACCTATTCGATCTCGGCGCCGATCTCTGCTTCCCGGACGAGACCAAGGACGCCCGCGGGCGCCTCTCGGTGACCGACGCCCAGGTCGAGCGGCTCGAAGCCGAGATCGACGCGCTCAACCATGCGCTTACCCCGCTCCGCTCCTTCGTGCTGCCGGGGGGATCGCCCGAGGCGAGCTTCCTGCATCTGGCCCGCACCATCTCGCGCCGTGCCGAGCGGCTGATGGTCGCGCTTGCCGCCAAGGGCGATCCGGTGGGAGAGGCGGGGTTGCGCTACGTCAACCGGCTGTCGGACTTCCTCTTCGTCGCGGCCCGCTTCGCCAATGACAAGGGCAAGGGCGACGTGTTGTGGGTCAAAGGTCAGAACCGGTAGCGGAAGGCAGTGCAGTCCCGTGTTCATCCCCATCCACGACACCAATCCGCTGAAGAGCATCGACTACCAATATGTGACGGTGGCGCTGATCGTGCTCAACATCGCCATCTATGTGATCTTCCTGACCGGCTGGGTGGTTCCTTTCAACGACGAGGACGCGGCGGCCTTCGCCGTCATTCCGGCGAAGCTGCTGGGGTCCGGTCCAGGCGGTGACATGAGCCTTGCCTCGACCGCCTTCCCAATCCCTGAGCGGCTCACCCTCATCACCTACATGTTCCTGCATGGGAGCTGGATCCATCTCCTCGGCAACATGCTGTTCCTCTGGGTCTTCGGCGACAATGTCGAGGACTCCATGGGCCATCTCCGCTTCATCATGTTCTATCTGATGTGCGGGATCTTCGCCGGCCTCCTGCATGCCTGGATGTCGCCCAAGTCCGATCTGCCGCTGATCGGGGCAAGCGGGGCCGTGGCCGGCATCATTTCCGCCTATCTCATCCTGCATCCGAGGGTGAAGATCTGGGTGCTGGCGCTATGGCGCATCCCGATCAAGCTCACCGCCGCCTGGGCGCTCGGCTTCTGGATCGCGGCCCAGTTCGTCAACCTCGCATTTGACCGCGAGGAGAACGTGGCCTGGTGGGCCCATATCGGGGGGCTGGCGGCCGGGGCGGTGTTGATCCTGTTTATGCGGCGGCGCGGTGTACCTTTGTTCGACCGCACGCGGGGCGGGGCCTAAAAGGCCCTAGAAATCCCTGGAAAGCATTGACTTGCGGCTGGCCCGGACGTACCGTCCCGGCCATTTCGCAGTTGCGAGATAGCGTGCGCTTTGGGGGCCAGTAAAGCGTGCCTGGAAGAAAAGCCGCATGAAAATTCTCGTGCCCGTGAAGCGGGTGGTCGATTTCAATGTCAAGGTCCGCGTCAAGTCCGACGGCAGCGGGGTCGACCTTGCCAATATTAAGATGTCGATGAATCCGTTTGACGAGATTGCCGTCGAGGAGGCCGTCCGCATCAAGGAGCGGGGCGAGGCGGACGAGGTCGTGGCCGTCTCGATCGGCAGCGCCAAATCCGCAGATACCTTGCGCACCGCGCTCGCCATGGGGGCCGACCGGGCCATCCTGGTGAAGACCGATGCCACCGTCGAGCCGCTCGCGGTGGCCAAGATCCTGAAGGCTGTGGTGGGAAACGAGAAGGCCGACCTCGTGATCTTGGGCAAGCAGGCCATCGACGACGACTGCAATCAAACGGGCCAGATGCTGGCAGGCCTGCTCGGTTGGCCGCAGGGCACCTTCGCCTCCAAGCTCGAGCTCAACGGCGACAAGATCAGGGTGGTGCGCGAGGTGGATGGTGGGCTTGAGACGCTTCTCCTCTCCCGCCCGGCAGTGGTCACCACCGACCTCCGCCTCAACGAGCCGCGCTATGCCTCGCTCCCCAACATCATGAAGGCGAAGAAGAAGACAATCGACGAGACGACGCCCGAAGCGCTCGGTGTCGATATCGCGCCGCGATTGAAGGTGCTTGGCTTGGCCGAGCCCAAAGGCCGCGTGGCCGGGATCAAGGTTGATAGCGTGGCCATCCTCGTCGAGAAATTGAAGAACGAGGCGGGGGTGCTGTAGATGGCGGTCCTGCTGCTGGCAGAGCACGACAATAAGAGCTTGGCGCCGGCCACCGCCAAGGCGCTGTTCGCGGCGCAAAAGTTCGGCGGCGAGGTCGATATCCTGGTCGCGGGCGAGAACGCAAGCGGCGTCGCCGAAGCGGCAGCCAAGCTGCAAGGCGTGCGCAAGGTCTTGCTGGCAGAGGCGCCGCACCTTGGCCAGCGTTTGGCGGAAGAGGTGGCGAACCTGATCCTGCCGCTGATGCCGAGCTATAGCGTGCTGCTAGCGCCCGCCACGACCATGGGCAAGAATGTTCTGCCGCGAGTGGCGGCGCTGCTCGACGTGGCGCAAATCTCCGACATCGTCGAGGTGAAGGCGCCCGACACCTTCGTGCGCCCTGTCTATGCCGGCAATGCGCTGGAGACGGTGCAGGCGACCGACAAGACGATCGTTGCCACCATCCGCATCACTGCCTTCCCGGCCGCGGGCGAGGCGGGTTCGGCGCCGGTCGAGACCATCGAGGCGCCTAAGCCGCTTGGCCTTTCCAGCTTCGAAGGAAGTGCCATCAGTGCCAGCGAGCGCCCCGAGCTCACCGCGGCACGCATCGTCATCTCCGGCGGGCGCGGCATGCAGTCGGGCGGTAATTTCAAGAGCCTGCTCGATCCGCTCGCCGACCGCCTTGGCGCGGCAGTGGGTGCGAGCCGCGCCGCCGTGGATGCGGGCTATGTGGCCAACGACCATCAGGTCGGACAGACGGGCAAGGTGGTGGCGCCCGAGCTCTATATCGCCGTCGGCATCTCCGGCGCCATCCAGCATTTGGCTGGCATGAAGGATTCCAAGGTGATCGTCGCCATCAACAAGGACGCCGAGGCGCCGATCTTCCAAGTGGCCGATTACGGCCTGGTTGGCGACCTGTTCACCGTGCTGCCGGAGCTCGATGCCGAGCTCAAGAAGGCGGGCTATTGAAGACCAGTGGGTTGATGAGGAATGACGATGGACGACATTGTGCATGGCGCTGGTCGCGAGATCCTCGCCGATCCGAGCTCGCCGCGCGACCCTGAAGTGATGCCCATTCGCAAGATCGGCGTCATCGGGGCAGGGCAGATGGGCAGCGGCATCGCTCACGTGGTCGCCCTGTCGGGCTATGACGTGGTGATGAACGACCTCGACAAGGAGCGGGTGGAGGCGGCGCTTGCGGCCATCAACAACAACATGACGCGCCAGGTCGCCTCGGGCAAAATCAGCGAGGAGGACCGGCAGAAAGCCTTGGCGCGTATCAGCGTTACCGACACCTTCGCGGGCTTCGCCGATGCCGATCTGGTGATCGAGGCCGCCACCGAAGAGGAGACGGTGAAGCGCAAGATCTTCGTGGCGCTTTGCCCCTTCCTCAAGCCCGACGCCATCGTCGCCACCAACACCTCCTCGATCTCGATCACCAGGCTTGCCGCGTCGACCGACCGGCCGGAGCGGTTCATCGGGCTCCACTTTATGAACCCGGCGCCGGTGATGGAGCTCGTCGAGATGATCCGCGGCATCGCCACGGAGGACGTAACCTTCGGCCGTGCCAGGGATTTCATCGAGAGCCTGGGCAAGACCACGGCGGTGTCGGAAGACTTCCCGGCCTTCATGGTCAACCGCATCCTGCTGCCGATGATAAACGAGGCGGTCTATACGCTGTATGAGGGCGTGGGATCGGTCGACGCCATCGACACGGCCATGCGGCTCGGCGCCCACCATCCGATGGGCCCGTTGCAGCTCGCCGACTTCATCGGGCTCGATACGTGCCTGTCGATCATGCAGGTGCTGTATGAGGGGCTCGCCGATTCCAAGTACCGCCCCTGTCCGCTCTTGGTGAAATATGTCGAGGCGGGCTGGCTCGGGCGGAAGACCAAACGCGGCTTCTACGACTATCGGGGCGAGAAGCCCATGCCGACGCGCTGAGGCCTAATCCACAGCTAAGGCAACGTTCAGGCGCGCAAAAGCGATGGCTCGTAGTGAACCCTGCCGTTAGCGATCAGGGATATCGCACGGCCTCGGGCTCAGGTTCTGGAAGGGGGATGAACTCGGTATCTCCAGGAACCAAATCGAACCTTGCCATCTTCCAATCAGCTTTGGCCTGCTCGATGCGATCCTTTCTCGAGGATACGAAATTCCACCAGATGTGCCTGGGGCCATCCATGGGCTCCCCTCCAAGCGCCATGAAGCGGGCATAGGTTTTTGCCCGAATGGTGATCCGATCACCGGGGTGAAATACAAGCAATTGCGCCGGACCGAAGACATCGCCAGCGATCTCAACATCGCCAGCCACCGTGTAGATGGCCCGCTCTTGATAGTCCGGATCGAGCGGCACCGAGGCCCCCGCACCGAGAGCTACGTCTGCATAGAACATCGCGCTTGACGTCCTCACGGGAGAGGAAGCCCCGAGCACCGATCCGGCACGCGGATCACTTTGCCCTCGCCATCCAACACTGGGAGATCATTGGCGTCATAGTGGACGAAGTCAGGCTCCGCCTCCTCATCCGGCGCCGAAAGCGCAACCCAACTCTGGATACCAAACAGCTTGGAACCGACAGAGCGCAGCTCCGGTGCAGTACGCTCCGAATGTGCGCTACCACGCCCCGCAGTCATCCAGTTAAGTTCGCCCGGCCGGATCGGCAGCACGGTGCCGAGAGAATCGCGATGCATGATCTCCCCATCAAATAAATATGTGACAGTCGATAAACCGATATGCGGGTGCGGTCTCACGTCCATGCCCGCACCCAGCAGAAATTCAGCAGGACCCATCTGATCAAAGAAAATAAATGGCCCTATCATCTGTCGCTGCGTGGAGGGGAGCGCTCGCCGCACGGAGAAACCGCCGAGGTCGCGCGCGCGCGGCACAATGACAATGTCGATCGCATCGCAGGCGAGTTTATCGCCGGGCTTGGGGTCTTTGGCTGGTTGCCAGCTCATGCTCAACTCCAGCTTCGGTCTGCGGCAGCAACGACGTCGAGCGGGCAGTAGGTTCAAGCCTATGCCGGTCGGTTGCTCGCGGGAACCTCTTTTGGCGGGCAAAGGCCTTCGCGCCGGCGTCAATTATCGAGAGGCTGCGTGGCGTGCGATTGAGAAGCCGCAGTTGCAGACGCGCCTCGAGCTGATGGAGCTGCCGGCCTCCACGACGAGGACGAAGGCCCTGAGACCGATTAAGGCCTCAGCGATTGCACAATTTGTCATCAGCGTGACTTCGCTTTTGACAGCGCACGAAGTCCAGGCGCGGCTCGGTGCGCCCCCCGCGCCGCCATGGCTGAAGCGCTCTGGGCGCGATGAATGGTCGCCAGGGACGTCCAGATCGTTGCGCCACATGGGCGCGCTCACGGTCATGCTGATCGGCGCCATTTGCCGCAGCTTTCCGGCATGTGGTTTGCAGCAGACCCTCCAGCGTATCCGAGTGCAATCGAACGCTTGGGGGACAAGCCATGCCATATGCCGTCGCCATCGTCGTGTACAGTTGCCTCGCTTCCGCACCTTTGGATGACTTCAACCCTCATATGGTCGGGGCCGTGCAAGCCTACGTGGCGCGGCACCCAGGCATCTGCGCGGCCGACCCGCCACTGATCCTTCAGGTCGACGTGAGTTTCGAAGAGTGCCAGTCGCAAGGCTTGCTGCACTTTATGCCCGGATGGCAGCAAAATCACCCCGACAGGGTTTACCTAGGGGCGCCGTGTTTTGTGCATCGACCAGAGCCATTAGAGTTTCATGCGCTGACGCGAGAAACGAGCGCGGCCAATCCGTAATCGCACGGCCGGTCATCAGGAAGCTCGCTTACCCAGAGCCGCCGGCCTTCGGGTCGCCGGCCCTGAGGCAGGAGGTTGCCGACGACGATCGCCCATCGAGCGCATGCAACGGAGCCCCGCCCGCGTGGCTTTGGGACTATTTGCAGTCTGGCTGATAGCTCCAAGGCTCAGTGGAATGCGGGCCTGCCTGACATGGACCCACTAACGGTGGCGGCGCTTCGACCGCTGCACCGAGAGGCTTTATGCATTCGGTGTGACCCGTGACGGGATTTATCTCGGCCACCTGACAGGTGGACGCCGCCGAATTCTGTGCGTCCTGGTTGAGCATGCCGGCCACCGCCGGACTGCTTGCCCACATGGCCACGCCCAGCGCGAGCGCGCCTATAATTCTCCGCATAACCGTGAGGCCGATCATCTAGACCGGTTCACGACAATAAATTGTCGGCCTGTCCCTGACCCCAGCCTCGATCATCGCCTCCTGCAGGCCAGGCGAGGCAACAAACTCCTTGGCCATTTTTGTGTCCTTGGTATCGAAGACGACGACGAGTTCGCATTTGTCATCGGCGGAGCGAAAGACGCGAGGATTGGTAAGCCCTGCCGCCTTCTGCGCTCCGGCGTTGCCGTCGAAGGCGGGGCGCCATTTGCCGTAGTCCTTCACCTTGTGGCGGACGATCAACATACCCATGGCCTCATCCTTGTGGTTCCCGCCGGGCATATAGGAGCCAAGGGGTTTATTGCGAACGTCTTCGGTTGGGCGGCCAACCTCGAAGCTCGGAAGGCCGGCGCCGCCGGCGCCTTGAACGCCACATGAATGGGTGGCTCAGACGGGGTTAAGTCCCCCTCCTCTACAAAAATGTCCATGATGCTTCTCGGGGTGGGCTTGAGGAGCAAGACCAAGAGGAGGTTCGCCATGACCAACAAGACCCTTCGCAACTCGCTGACGGCCCTTGCGGTTTTCGCCATCGCCGCCACTTTCCTCAGCGCCTCGAGCTTCGCCGGCGAATTTACCGTCCACCAAGGAAAGCGATACCGGGCAACCCTCGCCCTTACGTCGATCGAGCAGTTGGCTGACAACGCGATGATCGCACAAAAATTTCGCGATCTGGGCTTCTCTGGAGTGCGTGTTTCAGGCTCGGGAGCGACACGCCGGGTCGTAGGCGTCTGGCCAGGTAAGGACACCCGCGCCAACATGCCTCCTCAAATCGTAGCGGTTGCCAGTTTGTGATAGGCGATTTCAGGCGATTACCGGTTCCTCCGACCAACGACAGCGACTTGAACCGCAGTCGATATCTGCGCGGCGGGGAATTGCGCGAAGCGTCGAGCGCGCCCGCTTAAACGGGCGCACACTCGCATCGGGGATCGATGTGCTTTAGTCCCAGTGGCCTACTGCACCGCCCTTGACGGTGGGTCGACGCCCCGTGGCCGCTCGCTATTGCAACGACATCGCTCTAGCTGCCCCAGGGTGCCCTTGCCCCCCACCACAGGACCGCAAAGATCGCCAGCAGCGCCCACCAGACCGCGCTGGTCGCCTGATTCGTGACAACAGCGAACACGACGCTGATGATAATGCAGATCAGCGCCACGATATTTCCCACGCCTAAGGTCATGTCACACGCCCTCCCTTGTAGCCTCGCTGCAGGATAGTGGAAACTGGCGACTGGGTGCTGATAAAAAAATGCGAGCTGCCTGCGGCACTACGTCAAGGCCCGGCATAGACCTCGACGACTCGCTGCTCCTCACCAGAGGTGGTGAGTGGCTCACTCTCTTGTGATGCCTCGTGCATTGCGAGTTGGCGACTGCACGCATAGGGTCGGCGCGCCGGGGAAGGTTGATGATGGAGAACAAGATGCATCACCTCCTCCCTAAACTGTTTGCTGCGGCATTGACTGTGGGCCTGTTCGCGGGCTTCGGCCAGGCCGATGCGATGCCCACCCTCTCACTGAATGCTCCAGCGAGTTCGGCCTCACCGGTCGAGAAAGCCCGTTATTATGGGTACCGGTACGGCTACAATTCCTACCGATCTTACCGACCGTACTACGGCCACAACAATCGGTCCTACTACGGGTATAACCGGCAGTATTACGGGTACGGGTACTATCGGCCCCGTTACGGATACAACTGGCGCTACTAGCAAGAGTCGCGGCCACAGTCAGGACCGGTGGGGCTATCCGCTGGTCCTGACTCTCTGTCCCGGGCGAACAGCCCCTAGCGCGCTATCGCGTCAGGTTGAATCGCGATGGCGCTCCAGCTTCTTGTTGGAGCATGATCTTATCGGAAAACCGGTTCCCACTTTTCCGGATCATGCTCCAGCGCGCGGCCCGCGACCGTTCATGGCCTCTTCAGCGATGCCTTGAAGTTCTCGTGGAGCGTCCGTGCGTCTTTGCTGAATTGAGGAAGCCGCCCGGAAACTTCGGTCTTCAATCGAGCGACTGCGCCCTTCCCCATGGCAGCCTCAGAGAGCACGCATAGGCCGGTATGGCTGCCCATTGGTCGACGGTGTTGGCGGTAATTTCGACACGGGCGTTCGACGGCGACGTGCTGCAGGATGAGGACGTTCATCCCCGGATGGTGACCCCAAGGAGGCCGAGCGAACAAGCCTTGGCCAATTTCCTTCCCTAAGCCACTGAATATATTGGTGACCCCGAGCGGATTCGAACCGCTGACCCTCAGATTAGGAATCTGATGCTCTATCCTACTGAGCTACGGGGTCCTCAATCGGTTGGCTCTGGTGCGTAGCGCGGGGGGCTCTGGCTTCTAATAGGCCGCCTCGGTTCATTGTGGGCCGTAGCTGGAGCAATCTCAAGGAGTCTCGTTGGGCGGTAGTGGTACAGTTTGATTGTGGCTCCCGTAAACGGGTGCTGTCCTAGTTTGCGGCTCAGTGTCCTAATTCATCGGATTCGAACGAAATTGGCCCACCAGCGTTCTTCAGTTGCCGAGTTTTTGGCCAACCCCAAAGGAAAATCACATGAAGCGCATTGTATTAATGACTGTCGCTCTTGGTCTTGCCGTTGCGTTGTCCGGGCCAGCAATGGCCGGCACGAAAACTCCGAAAACGCAGGCTTCTTGTGAAAAGGCCCACATGACGTGGGATGTCGCGACCAAGAAGTGCACAAAGGGAGCGATGTAACGTCCTAAGCGAGGCCGCCCTTCAGTCGGCGGCCTCGTTTTTAGCCTTCGGAGGCAACAACTGCTTATTGGCTTCCAGCGCCTCACCGCCTTAGCCTCCACCTCCAAGGCGATCCTGAGCTACCGGGTCGGCAAGCGGAACGGCGCGAACACCGAGGCATTCGTTGAGGACCTACGCGGGCGCGTCATAGGATCGCCCGAAATCTCCACCGATGGCCTCCACTACTATGAGACCGCGATCCGCTTCGCCTTCGGTACCCGCGTGGCCTATGGCCAAATCATCAAGAGCTACGTAGGCGAGCCAAAAATGGACGCGGCCCGGCGGTATTCACGGACAGCACCCGTAAACGGCACACGTTGTTCTGAAACAACGTGGGCCCAACGTTGGTAATGGGCTCCTTTGAATGTGGCAAAACAATCAGATCGATCTGACGTGGTCAGATGTTGAACAATTGGCTATTAGCGGGAACCTTGAACTCGCGTATCGCGGGTAGCTAAAGGCCACCTCCGAAGCGAGCTCGTGGAGAGTTACCCCCTCTTTTTGGCGAACGATGAGTTGCTGGCATCGGCCGGATCAGCTTGGCATGACTGGCGCTGCCTCAGCCCCCAATGGATGAAATCAAGGGATGCGCAGGCGTAGCGCCAGCGGATCAAGGAGGTAATCACAGAGGAATACGCCAATGAGCCTCTGTTCTTCATAAAAGACCCACGAATTTGTCGATTCCTGCCCTTCTATTTGTCGGTCCTAAGCGAGCTGAGCGTCAGTCCTGTCGCAATCCTGCCCGTGCGAAATCCACTTGAGGTCGCCCGCTCACTGCGGCGCCGGGACAATCTTACGGTCCCACGATCGATTCTCATATGGCTTCGCCATGTTCTTGAGGCGGAATATTATTCGCGGGATATTCCTAGGTCATTCGTGCTCTACGACAGGTTCCTGGTCGATTGGAGACAATCCTTTCTCCAGATAGCCAGACACCTCGGCGTTGTGTGGCCTGAATACTCTAGCGAGTCGACAGAAAAAGTGGATCAGTTTCTGTCGTTAGAACTTTGGAGAGAGCGCTCAACACCCGAAGAGTAGGGTGATCATCCGGATGTGACTTCTTTGGCACTCGCTATATTTAAAATTTTTTCAGAGAATGCGACCAACGGAGAGCGAGATAGCCTGACCAAAGAACTCGATCGGATAAGAGAAAAATTCGACGAGAGCTGCGATGTATTCGGCGTTGCCTTGCTGGCGGAAGAATTGTCCGGAGAGCAATTGCGGACGGCACTTCAGCAACAGACGACTGAGGTGGCCGCTCTTAGGCAGACGGTTGGACTCCTCGCGCGAGAGAAGCAAGATTTGCAAGACTTGGACGACGAGCTTCGAAGCGCGCTGACCCGCTTGGAGATGGAGGCGACCTCGCTTGCACAGCAGCTGCAGGGGATGGTCAGCTCCACGTCTTGGAAAGTATCCGCGCTAGTCCGAATCGTTGGGCGGGGGCTCCCAGCTCTCGCAAGGGTTAGTCGCCGCATGCTTCGCTCTTTTTGGCGCCTCGGCTAACCTGTCCGCCTCCACTTAAAGCTCGCCGCCGTGCACCGGAGAAAAAGGCGGTTCAGATCGGTTGCAAACGGTTGCCATCGCCGGGGTTTGGACATGGCCTCGCCTTGTCATGAATTTGATCAGAGCTTCATCTTGAGGCGGGCAAGGTCTTGCGGCGTATCGATGTCTGCGAAAATGCCGTCCGAGGCCATCTCCACTTCGGTCACGCACTCCTGGTACCGGGCGATCAGCTGCTTGGCGCCAACGTCGCCGCCTATTCCCATCATCTCGCTGAACAAGGCGGCGCCAAAGAGCACGGGTTTGCCCTGCCTGCCATGGCGCACCGGCACGCAGATCCCAGCGCCTCCTCGGGCCGCGAAAGCGGTCATCAAGGTCTTCAGATCGCCGCTCTTTATTGCCGGCATGTCGCCGAGACAGATGAGCGCGCCGTCGGTGTCCGGCGGCAGCGCGCGAAGGCCCGCCCGCAGCGACATGCTCAACCCCTCCTCATAGGATGGATTGTGGACAATAGTCACCTCCAGCCCGCGCAGCGCGTCGGCGACACGGGCGGCGTCGAACCCCGTCACCGCGATCACGGGACGGGCGCCGCTGGCAAGCGCGGTCATGGCCACGCGGCGCACCATCGGCATCCCGTCGATCGGCTCCAGGAGCTTATTGCGAGGCGCCATGCGGGAAGAGCGGCCGGCCGCAAGAACGAGGCCTGCCACCTTCAGGGGCTTGCCGACTGGGTGGACGCGTGCGCTCATCGGCGTCCTTGCCACTTGCCGCGTTGGGTGGCCGTGATCTCGGCGATGATGGAGAGCGCGATCTCGGCGGACCCTTGCGCCCCGATATCCAGCCCGATCGGCGCGTGAATGCGCTCGATGTCGGCGGCGGCGATTCCCGCTTGCCGCAGCCGCTCGACGCGCTTGGCATGGGTTTGCTTGCTCCCCAGCGCACCGACGTAGAAGGCCTCGGAGCCGAGCGCATAGATCAGCGCCGGGTCGTCGATCTTCGGATCGTGGCTGAGCACAACGACCGCGGTGCGGCGGTCGACGCCGATCCTGGGCAGCGCCTCGTCGGGCCATTCTGACGCGATCTCCACCCCGGTAAAGCGCTCTTCCGTGGCGAAGGCCGAGCGCGGGTCGACGATCGCTACGTCGTAGCCCAAGGCTCGCGCCATGGGCACCAAGCTCTGCGCTACATGCACCGCGCCAATGATGACCAGGCGGACCCTCGGGTTGAACACATTGATGAAGACTTCGCCGTCGTGACCCTCCAGCGAGACGCTTCTGTCGCGGCCGAACGCATCTTCCAGCGCCAACGCCAGCTCTCCATGGAGATCGGCCGGCGAATGAGCGAGGTTTGCCGCGCCAGTTGCAAGCTCGGTTACCAGCGCAATGGGGCGGCGTCTCTCCACCTCGCCCAAGAGCTGGCGCAGAACCCCGTCCGTCGATCCGGCTGCCAGCGGCTGGAGGAAAATGCGAATGGTGCCGCCGCAAGCAAGGCCGACCTTCCAAGCCGTGCCGTCCTCAACCTTATATTTGAGCACCTTACTCTTGCCGGATGAGAGTACGTCGGCCGCTTCGGTGATGACCGCGCCCTCCACGCAGCCACCCGACACCGAGCCTAAGAAATTGCCGTCCCCATCGATGAGGAGCTGGCTGCCGACCGGCTGCGGCGCCGAGCCCCAGGTTTGAATGACGGTGGCGAGCGCGACGCGGCGCCCCTCGGCCAGCCAGTTGAGCGCGCTTCGAAGGATGGATAGGTCCGGTGCAGGCATAGAACTCTTCCTATTTAGACGCTCCATTGTAATCGGACGATCAAGGCATCAATCTCTATTCTTTAACAATGGGCTGCTAATCGTCGCCCAGTTGGCCAACCGAGGATGGGGATGGCGACGCTGCTCGCAAAGAATGCGGACGTGGTCGTCACCATGGACGGCAAACGCCGGGAGCTCAAAAACGCAGGCCTTTTTGCCCGCGACGGCGTCATCGAGCAGGTGGGACCCACGGCGGAATTGCCGGCCACGGCCGATCGGGTGCTTGACCTAAATGGTCACATCTTGCTTCCCGGGTTGATCAACTGCCACCATCATCTCGACCAGGTGCTGACGCGGAATTTGCCCGCGGGCCAGAACACCAACCTCTTCCCCTGGCTGAAGGCGCATTACCGAATTTGGGCGGCGCGGACGCCCGAAGACACGCGGACGGCCGTGCTGGTCGGCTGTGCGGAGCTGGCGCGGTCGGGCTGCACCACGGTCTTCGACCACGCTTACGTGTTCAAGAACGGCTGCAAGGTCGATGATCAGATCCACGCCGCGGCCGAGATCGGTGTCCGCTTCGTCGTCTCACGCGGCAGCATGTCGCTTGGGCAGTCCAAGGGAGGGTTGCCGCCCGACGACTGCGTGGAAGACGAAGCTGCGATCCTCAGCGACTCCGTCCGCGTCATCGAGCAGTACCACGACGGCAAGCCCGGCTCTATGCTGAAAATCGTGCTTGCTCCCTGCTCGCCATTCTCGGTCACGGCGGATTTGATGCGCGAGTCGGCGAAGATTGCGAGACATTACGGGGTCAAGCTGCATACCCATCTCTCCGAGACTTTGGACGAGGAGCGCTTCACCCTCCAGCATATGGGCTTGCGACCGGTCGCCTATATGGAGTCTCTGGATTGGGTCGGGAAGGACGTCTGGTATGCCCATGCGATACATGTGAACGACGACGAGGTGCGTCAGTTCGCCGCCAAGGGCACTGGGGTCTGCCATTGCCCGTCCTCCAATATGCGGCTCGCTTCCGGCATCGCTCCCATCAAGAAATATCGTGACGCGGGTGTCCGGACCGGGCTCGGGGTCGACGGCTCGGCGAGCAATGACGGCTCGAACCTGCTGATCGAGGTGCGGGAGGCGATGCTGCTGGCGCGGCTGAAGATCGGGCTTCTCCCGCCGGAAGGGCCAGAGACCGTGCTGTCCACCTCCGATCCCCTCCGAGCCAAGGAATGGATGACCGCGCGCGATGCATTGGAGATCGCGACGATCGGCGGGGCTGCCGTGCTCGGGCGCAGCGATATCGGCTCGCTGGAGCCCGGCAAATGCGCCGACTTCTTCACGCTGGATCTCAACGCCATTGCCTATAGCGGTGGCTTGAGCGATCCGGTCGCGGCCATCGTCTTCTGCGCACCGACGGGGGCTCGGCATACCGTCGTGGGTGGCCGGCTGATTGTCGACAATGGCGAGGTGGTGAGCATCGACATGGCCCCTGTCGTTCAGGAGAACAATCGCAACGCCGCGCGTCTGGCCGCGCTGTCGGCGCAAGGCTGAGGCATGGTACCGTCAGACCGGTGATCTTGCGCTTTCGCCGATAAGGGAACGGCCATGAACCTGAACACTGTTACCGAGGTCAAACGGCCCTCTTCGGCCGACGAGATCACGGGGTGGCGCGACGGATATGCCTGGCTCGCCGGCGGGACCTGGCTGTTCTCCACCCCGCAAATCGCTACCGACACGCTCATCGACCTTCAGTCGCTGCACTGGCCCGCGCTTGAGGCTTCGATCCGCGGACTGGATATTGCCGCAACCTGCACGATCGCCGAGCTTGATGGGTTCGAGGCGCCGGCCGCGTGGACCGCCGCACCGTTGTTGCCGATGTGCTGCCGCTCGCTGCTCGCATCGTTCAAGATCTGGAACGCGGCGACGGTCGGCGGCAATATCTGCATGTCGCTGCCCGCCGGCTCAATGATCTCTCTCACGGCCTCGCTGGAAGGCGTCTACATTTTGTGGCCGCGGGACGGAAAACCGCGGGCCGTCAAAGCCGTCGACTTCGTCACTGGCAACCATATGAACGTGCTCCAGCCAGGGGAGCTGTTACGCAACATCCATCTGCCCGCGACCGCGCTCTCCAAGCGCTTCGCCTTCCGGCGCTCCTCCCTCACCCATCTCGGGCGCTCGGCGGTGATCGTAATCGGCACGCAGACTGCGGGTAGCGACGATCTCCTGCTCACGGTCACGGCGGCGACCGCGAGACCTATGCAAATTCATTTCGACCATGTGTCGACCACAGCCAAGCTCCGTCACGCCATCGATGCGCATATCTGCGATGCCGACTACTTTGACGATGTGCATGGGTCGGCGGCCTATAAGCGGCACCTCACTTATTATTACGCCGAGCAGATCCGCGCCGAGCTCCGGCAGGGAGCCGTGACATGAATTGCACCGTCAACGGGAAGCTGATCTCGGCGGAACCGGCTCCCGGCCAGTGCCTGCGCACCTTCTTGCGCGGCCTCGGATTTTTCGGCGTCAAGAAGGGCTGCGACCAGGGCGATTGCGGCGCCTGCACGGTCCATATCGACGGCAAGCCTTTCCATTCTTGCCTGGTGCCCGCCTTCCGCGCCGCAGGGCAGGAGATCACGACCATCGAGGGGCTGGCACGCGACGGCAGACTGCACCCGATGCAGCAGGCCTTTCTCGATGCGCAAGCCTTTCAATGCGGGTTCTGCACGGCGGGCATGATCATGACAGCCGCAACCTTCGACGAGCAGGCACATCAGGACCTGCCGCGCATGCTGAAGGGCAATCTCTGCCGCTGCACCGGCTATCACAGCATCGACGACGCGCTCCATGGCGTCGTCAATGTCGAGGAGGAGGACGGTGGGGGCGATGCCTGCGGCAAGAGCCTGCGCAACCCGTTCGCCCAATCGATCGTCACCGGTCAGGCCCGCTACACCCTCGACGTGGCGATGGAGGGCGCGCTGCACCTCAAAGTGCTGCGCTCGCCGCATCCGCATGCCCGCATCAAGAGCATCGGCCGCGACAAGGCGCTTGCCGTCCCCGGCGTCGTTGCCGTCTTCACCTGGGAGGATGTGCCACGCAAGCTCTACTCGACGGCGACGCACGAAGATCACCTCGTGGACCCGGACGATACCTACATGCTCGACAATGTCGTCCGCTTCGTCGGCCAGCGGGTGGCGGCCGTCGTGGCCGAAACCGAGGGCGCTGCCGAAGAAGCCTGCCGCTTGCTTGAGGTCGAATACGAGCTCCTGCCGGCCGTGTTCGATCCGGAAGCGGCCATGGAACCGGGCGCGCCGATCCTGCACGACAAGGGCATGGCGTCGCGTGGCAACATCTATGTCGACATCCATGGCGAGATCGGCAGCGTCGAGCAGGGCTTCAAGGAAGCCGACGCGATACACGAGATGAGCTATTCAACCTCGCGGGTGCAGCACGTGCATCTGGAGACGCACGGCTCCCTCGCTTGGCGAGGCGAGGATGGACGGCTGCATGTGCGGACGAGCTCGCAGGCGCCGTTCATCGCCAAGCAGAAGCTCTGCTATTTGTTCGGTCTGTTCGACCGCGACGTGCATGTCTTCACCGAGCGTATCGGCGGCGGCTTCGGCGGGAAGCAGGAGATGATCTCCGAAGATCTGTGCGCGCTCGCCACGCTGAAGACCGGCCGTCCGGTGATGTGGGAGTTCACGCGGGCTGAGCAATTCATCGGCGCCACCACGCGCCACCCGATGACCACCCATGTGAAGCTCGGGGCCAAGAAGGACGGAACGCTGACGGCGTTGCAAGTGCGCGTCGTGTCCAATACCGGCGCCTATGGTGGCCATGGTGGCGAGACGCTCGCGGCCGCGCTTTCCAGTCCAATCGCGGCTTATCGATGTGTAAACAAGAAGGCCGACGGCTATGCCGTCTATACCAACATGATGCCAGCCGGCGGCTTCCGCGGTTATGGCGCATCGCAAACCACCTTCGCCATCGAATGCGCCGTGGACGATCTCGCCAAGTTGCTTGGAGTTGGTCCCTTCGAGATTCGGCGCAAGAACATGATCCGGAAGACCGACCGGATCGAGTCGATTTGGAAGGACCCTTCCGATGCCATCTTCGGCAGCTATGGGCTCGACCAATGTCTGGATCTGGTCGAGAAGGCGCTCGCGAGCGGCCGGGGATTGCCGAAGCCGAAAGGCGAGGAATGGCTCGAGGGCACCGGTATCGCGCTCGCGATGCTAGAATCCGGGCCGCCCACGGAGCACCGATCGGGTGCCGAGATGCGGCTGATGCCCGATGGCAGCTACCACGTTGCGGTGGGCTCCACAGAGATGGGAAACGGCTCGACCACCTCACACCGTCAACTCGTCGCGTCCGTGCTCCACACGCGGGCGGGGAGCATTGCCATCATCAACGGCGATACCGATCTCACGCCCTACGACACGGGCACTTTCGCCAGCACCGGGACGGTCGTGGCCGGCCATGCCGTTGAGCTTACCGCGATTGCGCTCCGTGACAACATCACCGACTTCGCCAGGCGTCATTTCGGCTGTGAGGCGGCCGATTGCCGTTTGCAGGATGACGCGATCATCTGCGCCAACCGGAAGGTTTCGCTCGCCGAACTCTATGCGGCTGGAACCAAGGAGGGCCATCGCTTCGAGGTCAGACGCAAGGCATATCTGTCGCCGCGCTCGGTCGGCTTCAACGTGCAAGGGGTCCGCGTCGCCGTGCATCGCGCCACCGGCGAGATCGCCACGCTGCAAAGCGTGCATGCCGCTGACATCGGGAGATTGATCAACCCCATGCAGTGCCGCGGCCAGCTCGACGGCGCCATCGCCATGGGGTTCGGCTGGGCGCTCTACGAGAAGATGGTCTATGACGATCAAGGCGCGATGGTGAACCCGGCGCTCCGCGACTATCGGATTCCGGCCTTCGCCGACGTGCCGCGCAGCGAGCTGTACTTCGCCGACACCTATGACAGCGTCGGCCCGCTGGGAGCCAAGGCGCAAGGCGAATGCGCGATCAATGCGGTTGCGCCTGCGATCGCCAATGCCGTCGCCAATGCCACGGGGGTGCGCTTCGCCGATCTCCCGCTCACGCCGGACCGCATTTTCGAGAGGCTTAGCCTCGACAAGCTCAGCGCTCGGTCATGAACGACGCAGGCCCCGCGAAGGCTTCCGGAGTGACGGTCGTCACGCAAACACGGGTTGCACCTGACAAGGCCGATGCCTTCGCCCGCTGGCAGCAGAAAATCAGCGAGGCGGTCGCGGCCCAACCGGTGTTCATCAAAGAAACCGTCATGCCGCCCGGCCCTCCCGCTCAACTCGACTGGGTCATCCTGCAGCGCTTCGCCAGCAGCGAGGCGGCAGTGGCGTGGCTCCGCTCCGACGAGCGGCAGCGCCTGGTGGCCGAGGCGCAACCGATGCTGGTCGGCCAAGATGACGTCCATCTCGTTGATGACAGCCAGGCGGGTGTGTTGCCGGCTCCGGCCTCGGCCGTGATCTCGACGCGGATCAAGCCCGGCCAGGAGAATGCCTACCGGCAGTGGGAGCGCAAGATCGCCGCGGCGCAGGCGCGGTCACCCGGATTTCAGGGTTACCGGTTCGAGCCGCCGGTCCCGGGCGTGCAGGATGACTGGCTGACCATCTTGAAGTTCGATTCCGAGGCCAATCTGCAGATCTGGCTGAATTCGCCGGAGCGCAAGACGCTGCTCGCCGAGGCCGCTGCGTTCACCGACGAATTTCATGCGCGCATCGTGCGCACGGGTTTCGATCAATGGTTTCAGGTCGGGGGCGCCGGAGCAGCTCCGCCGCCACGCTGGAAGCAGAACATGATCGTGCTGCTGATGCTCTATCCGGTGGTTTTCCTGATCACGGCCTGGTTCGAGCACCCGTTCTTGGTTGGGCACTTGAAGATGTCGCATTGGAGCGCGCTGTTCCTCGACAACGTGCTCAGCGTCCTCGTGCTTAGCGTTTTGACGCCGTGGGCGAGCCGGCGCCTCGAGTGGTGGCTGCGTCCCGCCGGCGACGATCTCAAGCGCGACATCACTGGAGCGGCGCTGGTGCTGGGTCTCTATGCCCTTTGCCTTCTCGCGTTCGGGCAATATGAAACTCACGTCTGGCGGCCCTGGTGATCGGGCTAAACTCCGCCATGATCCGCGCAGCCCTACCGATAGTCGCCGCGCTGGTGCTGACGGCGGGCGGCTATGCCAAAGCGGGGGCAGGTGCGGGCGTCACGACCGCCGTAAGCGAGCTGTCGGAGCCGCAAACCGGCACTGTCGCGCGGGTCGAGGACGGCGAGACGCTTGAGCTCACCGATGGCTCTGTCGTGCGGCTGATCGGCGCCAAGGCGCCTTCGTCGCCGCTTGGCTGGCGGGGCGACCGTCCCTGGCCGCTGGTGGAGGAGGCGAAGCAGGCGCTTGACCAGCTCGCCTCGGGTGCCGAGGTGGAGCTCCGCTTCGGCGGTACCCGCGTCGATCGCCATGGCCATGCGCTCGCCCAGGTCTTCGTGGTGAAGGGGAGGACGCGCGTCTGGCTGCAGCAGGCGCTCGTCGCGGCAGGCTTGGCACGGGTCTATTCCTTCCCCGACAACCGCGCTTGCGTTGCAGAGCTCATGGCGCGCGAGGCCGAGGCCCGCGCCGCGCGTAAAGGTGTTTGGGGCGTCTCGGCCTACCGCATCCGTGACGCCGCCGAGGACCCCGAGCAGATCGCGCGGCTCAAGCATAGTTATCAGCTGGTCGAGGGGGTCGTGGCGGCGGTGGGCGGAGGGGCGGCGCGGACCTATCTCAATTTCGGCCAGGACTGGCATACCGATTTCACCGTTGAAATCGACCGCAAGGACAAGGCCGCCTTCGCCAGCGCCGGCATCGATCTTGGCGCGCTTGCGGCCAAGCGCATCCGGGTGCGGGGCTGGATCGAGTGGCGCAATGGCCCGATGATCCGCGCGAGCCACCCCGAGCAGATCGAGGTTCTACCGGCGGATGCCGCGCCCAACCCCGTCAGGCCCGAACCGCACGCAGCTGGAGCCGTCGCGCTTTAGGCGCCGTCATGTCCCTTTACCGACAGCGGGCGCCGACCCTCCCGCTATAGGAGAGGGTCGGAGCAATGGGTGGATGGTGGGAAGTCTGACTTAAGCGGCGCGGCCGCGTGCCTCGGTCTCGGCCGCCATCTTGTTGTGGCGGGCGGTTTTGGAGAGCACGTCGTCAATCTTGGCGACGGCGCTCGCCTCGTCCAAACGCTCCACCGCCGCGATCTCGCGCGCCATGCGGTCGAGAGCAGCTTCGTAGAGCTGGCGCTCGGAATAGGACTGCTCGGGCTGGGCCTCGGACCGGTACAGGTCGCGCACCACCTCGGCGACGGAGATGAGATCGCCGGAGTTGATCTTCGCCTCATATTCCTGGGCGCGGCGCGACCACATGGTCCGCTTCACCCGGGCCTTGCCCTTGAGCGTGCCGAGAGCCTTCTTGACGATCTTGTCCTCGGACAGCTTGCGCATGCCGACGGCGGCGAGCTTGGCGGTCGGCACCCTGAGCGTCATCTTGTCCTTCTCGAAGTTGATGACGAAGAGCTCGAGCGTCGCGCCGGCGATCTCCTGCTCCTCGATGCTCACGATGCGGCCGACGCCATGGGCCGGATAGACGACGTACTCGTTGGTGCGAAAGCCGTGTCTCTGCTGGGGTTTTTTCTTTTCGGGCATTTACTCTGGTCTCACTTTGCCAAGAATTGCGGGCTGGCGCCAGATGCCTCAACGCGGTGAGCCGGCCCTTCGCTCCGAACGCTCGACTAAACCGAGGCACCAGGGGTCATCACTCCTGGCAGCTCGCGTCGAGTGCGGGGCAGCGGGCACAAGGGAAGTCTCCGATCAGGAGCCTGATCGCGCGACTTCTCCTCTCTATGGAAAAAAAGCGCGCCCAAACGAGGGACGCTTCTCCGAATGCTCACGCGACTGCAGTCTACGCCGTTTCGACATGAGGATAACACAATTTTAGTGAATCGAAAAGCCGTCCCGTGGCGCAGCGCGAGCCTTTTTGCGCCGCAACATGCGGCATTTTGACCGCAAGGTTAATACTTACTCTGCGGTTGTGCCGCGAGAGCGCTTTCGCGTCAGGTTGANNATCGCCTTCGCCCGGCTCCGGCGTAAAATATTTGGCGAATTTGTCGGGCTCCTTGACAAAGGCATCAGCATCGGGCGGCGCCGGCTTCTTGGTCGTGATGTTGGGCCAGACCTCGGAATATTGGCGATTGATGTCGAGCCAGCGGTCGAGGCTGGGCTCGGTATCGGGCTTGATGGCGTC
>PLBV01000098.1 GCA_003135455.1 Hyphomicrobiales bacterium
CGCTTCGGCGTGCATCAGCGCCTCGCGCTCCAGGCCAAGGGCACCGGACGCGCCGCCGAGCTCCTGGTGATGACCGCCACGCCCATCCCCCGCTCGCTCCTCCTCACCAGCTATGGCGACATGGACGCCTCACGCCTCGACGAGAAGCCGCCGGGGCGGAAGCCGATCACCACCCGCACCGTGCCCGACGAGCGCCTCGATGAGGTGGTGGGCGGGCTGGAACGGGCGCTTGGCGGAGGCGCGCAGATCTATTGGGTGTGCCCACTGGTGGCCTTGACCGAGATCCTCGATGTCGCTGCCGCGGAGGAACGCTATGCCATTTTGCGCAAGCGCTTCGGCGACAGGGTCGGGCTGGTGCATGGGCGTTTGCCAGCCAAGGAGAAAGATGCGGTGATGGCAGCCTTCGCCTCAGGCGAGCTCAAGGTGCTCGTCGCCACCACCGTGATCGAGGTCGGCGTCGATGTGCCAAATGCAAGCATCATGATCATCGAGCATGCCGAGCGCTTCGGGCTGGCGCAACTCCACCAGCTCCGCGGTCGCGTCGGCCGGGGGGCGCGCCAATCCTCCTGCATCCTCGTCTACCGCGCGCCGCTTGGCGAAGCTGCCAGGGCGCGGCTCGACGTCATGCGGCAGACCGAGGACGGCTTCGTCATCGCCGAGGAGGACTTGAAGCTCAGAGGCGGCGGTGAGCTGCTGGGCACAAGGCAAAGCGGGTTGCCCGAATTCCGTGTGGCGGTGTTGCCGCAAGACGAAAAGCTGCTGGCCGCCGCGCGCGACGAGGCGCGGCTCGTGCTGGCGCGTGACCCGACGCTGAAGGACGCCCGCTCCGAGCCGCTCAAGCTCCTGCTCTACCTGTTCGAGCGTGACGACGCCATCAAGCTGATGCGAGCGGGATAGGCCAAGGCCTCGGGCCGCCGGTCAGACGACGGGCTCTTCCTCGGGAAGCGGCTTGGTCCCCTTGAGCTTGGCGAGCTTGCGCATGCGGTCGTCGGCCTCCGGTGCCACGAGCCCCGCCGAGACTACGAGCTTGGCTGCGTCCTCCACCGACAGGTCGAGCGGGATCACTTCGCTCGCCGCCACGAACAGAATGAAGCCCGTGGTAGGGTTCGGACCGTTCGGCATGAAAACGGTGACGAGCGGGTCGGCACCGCCGATCTTCGCCTCGATCTCCTGCGGCGGATCGCCGGCAATAAACACGATCGAATGGAGCCCGCGGCGGGGAAACTCGATCAGGCCAACGCGCTTGAAGGAGCCGCCATTCTTGGAGAGGACCGTCTCGAATATCTGCTTCAGCGTGCGATAGACGCTGCGCACGATCGGCATGCGGGCGAGCATCATCTCGCCATAGCTCACCAGGCTGCGGCCGAACAGATTGGCGGTGAGCGCCCCGATCACCATCAAGCCGACAATGCCAAAGATGAGCCCAACGCCAGGCACGGTGAAGGGCAGATAATTGTCGGGCAGATAGGCCTTGGGGATAAGCGGCTTTACCCAGGCATCGACAAGGTTGATGAACCACCAGACGACGTAAAGGGTGATGGCCACCGGCCCCGCGACGATGAGCCCGGTCAGGAAATAGCCCCGCAAGCGCGTACCGAGATGGGAGGATGGAGCCTCCTCCTCGAGTTCGGTCGCAAGCCGCCGCAGCCCTTCCTCTGGCTTTTCGGGGCTTGTGGCCGGTGTCTTCTTTCCGGATTTCGGGTCGTTGGTGGCGGTCATGGGGACGCGGGCTCTGGCTTCGACGCGCTATCGGAGCGCAAACTAGCATGGTTCCATTGCAGGAGAATTGACACGCCCCTTTGTGTCACATGAGGAGGTGTTACATGAGGAGCCACCGCCGAGGCGCCCGCCACGCTTCATTTGCACGAGAAGCCGCCTCAACGCATGACGAGAAAGCAATCGACGCCGCTCTGCTTCAGCGCGTTGCAGAGCTTAAGGCTTTCCGCCTTGTCCGGGAAGGGTCCGATCTGCAGGCGGTAGAAGGTGCCGAGATTGCCGATATCGGTCTTCTCGATGAGCGGCTCGTGGCCCGCAAGGTCCTTGTGCTGGCTGGCGATCTGCTGCCAGAGCTGCCTTGCCTCCTCTTCCGAGCGGCTGGCGGTGAGCTGCAGGCGGTAGCCGCTTGCGGGCGCGGCGGCGGGCGCGGGAGCGGCGGGCGCGGGTGCGGGCGCGGGCGCGGGCGTGGGCGTGGGCGTGGGTGCGGGCGCGGGCGCGGGCGTGGGCGCGGGCGCGGGCGCGGGNNGGATTGGCGCCCGCACCGCCCCCGCCACTGGCGGCGTTGCCACTCGTGGCGTCGCCCTTATGGGCCTCAGTCTGCGTGGTCCAGCCCGAGGCAACCGGGGTCCCACCGCCGTCGTTTGCTGACGGAGCTGCAGGCTCTGCCGACGGATTGCCGAACGAGTTGAACCAACGGCTGAGGCGATTGCCGCCCGCGGGCTTGTCGGAGGTCCCGTCGCCGACGACCGTTTCGCCGCCCGCGGCCGGAGGCGCTGCGGGGGCTGGAGGTGGACGCTTCGGCGCGGAGGAGGCGCGCGGCTCGGGCTCGCTCGCCACAGACACCGACCAGTTGGCCGAGGCGTCCGCCGTGCGGGTCGGCGGCGCCTCCGGTAGCGACGGGGCGGCGGCCGATGCTCTCGCGCTTGGCGGCTCTGAGCGCACTTCAGTGGAGAAGGCTGCGATCGAGGCGGCGTTCGCTGCTCCGCCATTCTCGGCAAGTAGCGTATCGATCTCATTGTTGGAGTCGGATTTGCGCGCGAGCGCGATCTCGGACTCGGCCTGGGCGTCCAAGCCCGCGGCGCGATAAGCGAGCGCCCGGTTCACTTGGGCGATAAGCCGATCGGAGGCGGGCAGCCCGAGCCACATGGCCGCGCCGAGGTCGGCAATGGCGCGGGAGGGTTGGTTCAGCTTCCGGTAGGCCATGCCCCTCAGATAGAGCGCCTTGGCAGCTTCCTGCGGTGCCACGGTGTCGGCGTTGATGGCGGCGGAGAGCTGCCGCACGGCATTGTCATACTTCCCGGCCGAGAAGGAGGCAGCACCTGTCTTGAGCGCGGCCGATCCGCCGCCCTCTTGCGCCACAGCGGGAAGCGTGCCGGCGAGGCCAGCGAGCATGACCAGAGCGCCGAGCGCAAACGTGCCCGGTCGCCGCCGGAAGGACGGGCGGCGCGGTGGCGGGTCACCCAGATGCACCGGCATGTCCTTGCTCAAACAAAGAAATCAGGCAAATCCGAGGCTATAGCCTATTCCACGGTCACGGATTTTGCCAGGTTCCGCGGCTGGTCCACGTCGGTCCCCATGAACACCGCCGTATGATAGGCGATGAGCTGCACGGGAAGGGCATAGACGAGCGGCGCCACGAAGCGATGCACAGTGGGCACCTTCAGGGCCGCGGCGATGGCGCAGCCGGTGCTTAACGGATCGGCATCGCTGACGAGAACGATCTGCCCGTCCCGCGCCGCCACCTCCTGCATGTTCGACACGGTCTTGTCATACAGGTCATCGCGCGGCGCGATGACGATGACCGGCATGTTCTCGTCGATCAGCGCGATAGGCCCATGCTTCAACTCGCCCGCGGCATAACCCTCGGCGTGGATATAGGAGATCTCCTTCAGTTTCAGCGCGCCCTCAAGCGCGATCGGATAGCTCTGCCCGCGGCCGAGATAAAGCACGTCGCGCGCCTTGGACAGGGTGTGCGCCAGCGCCTCGTAGGGGCTTTCATCGTGGAGCAGCATCGCCATGTGGCGCGGCACTTCCGCCAGAGCCTGAACGAGCTCGGCCTCGAGTTCCCTGCCTATGTGCCCGCGCGCTTTGCCCGCCGCGATGGCAAGGCAAGCAAGCGCGGCAAGCTGGCAGGTGAAAGCCTTGGTCGAGGCGACGCCGATCTCCGGCCCGGCAAGCGTGGGCACCACGAGGTCGGATTCGCGTGCGATCGAGGATTCGCGCACATTGACGATGGACAGCACCCGCTGACCCTGCTCGCGGCAATGGCGCAGCGTGGCGAGCGTGTCGGCGGTCTCGCCCGACTGGGAGATGAACAGCGCGGCGCCGCCGGGCTCAATTGCCGCGTCGCGGTAGCGGAACTCAGACGCGATATCGAGGTCGATCGGCAGCCGCGCCCAGCGCTCGAACCAGTATTTGGCGACGAGGCCCGCATAGAAGGCGGTCCCGCACGCGGAGATTGACAGACGGTTGAGCGTTGCGAAGTCAAAGGGAAGCGCAGGGACCTCGATGCGGCTCGCCGCGAGATCCATGAGGCTGGCGAGCGTATGGCCGACCACTTCCGGCTGCTCGTGGATCTCCTTGGCCATGAAGTGGCGATGGTTGCCCTTGTCGACGAGGAGTGCCGTGGCGAGCGACCGGGTGACCGGTCGGCGCACCGCCTTGCCGCTGCGGTCGCGCACCGCCACGCCTTCGCGAGTGAGCACGGCCCAGTCGCCGTCTTCGAGATAGGCAATCTCGTCGGTGAATGGTGCAAGCGCCAGTGCGTCGGAGCCCACGAACATCTCGTCCTTGCCGAAGCCGATGGCGAGGGGGCTGCCTTGGCGGGCGACGATCATGAGGTCGTTGTAGCCGCAGAAGATCATGGCGAGGGCAAAGGCGCCTTGCAGCCGCTTCAGCGTGTGGTAGACGGCGCGCACCGGGTCGTGGCCCGCTTTCAGCTCGCGGGCGACGAGATGGGCGATCACCTCGGTATCGGTGTCGCTCGTGAACACCGCGCCATCGGCCATCAACTCCTGCTTCAACTCGCGGAAATTCTCGATGATGCCGTTATGGACGACGGCGACCTCGTCCGTCATATGCGGGTGGGCGTTGCCCTCGGTGGGCTTGCCATGGGTCGCCCAGCGGGTATGTCCGATGCCGGTCTCGCCCATGAGCGGCGCGGCCTGGAGCTTGGCCTCGAGATTGCGCAGCTTGCCTTCGGCGCGCCGTCGCCCGAGCACGCCGTTCTCGACGGTGGCGACGCCTGCCGAATCATAGCCGCGATATTCGAGCCGCTTGAGCGCGTCGACGAGCTGACCCGCAACCGGCCCCCGCGTGAGCGCCCCAACGATGCCGCACATTGTCCCTTACTCCACTCCCGTACCATTAAGCGTAATATTAAGGCAGCCAAAGGACGCGCAATTCATAAGCTATGTCCTATTATTTCTGGTCCCGCGTGCGACGCTCGCGCACACGCGCGGCCCACCCTAAGCGCTCCTCCTGCGGCGCGCGGGTGAGCGCCAGAGCATCGGCGGGCACGTCCTTGGCGATGACACTGCCCGAGCCGATATAGGCGCCGTCTCCGATCTTGACCGGTGCCACCAGCGAGGTGTTGGAGCCGATAAACGCCCCTGCCCCGATCTCGGTGCGATGCTTGGCGAAGCCGTCGTAATTGCAGGTGATGGTGCCAGCGCCCACATTGGCGCCCGCGCCCACGCTGGCGTCCCCGATATAGGTGAGGTGGTTGACCTTGGCGCCGTCGCCGATCTCCGCCTGTTTGATCTCGACGAAGTTGCCGATATGGGCGTTAGGCGCAAGTTGCGCGCCGGGACGGAGCCGCGCGAACGGCCCGACCACCGCGCCCGCCCCGATGCTTGCCCCTTCGATGTGGCAGAAGGCCCTGATAGTGGCACCGTCGTCGATCGCCACGCCGGGACCGAACACGACATTTGGCTCGATGACGACGTCCTTGCCGATACGCGTGTCGTGGCTGAGGAACACCGTCTCCGGTGCGGTGAGTGTCGCGCCGCCCTCCATGACCTTGGCCCTGAGGCGCTGTTGCAGCGCGGCTTCGGCCTCGGCGAGCTCAGCCCGGGAGTTCACCCCCAAGACCTCGGGTCCCTCGGCGCGCACCATGCGCGCCTGGAACCCGGCAGCGTGGGCGAGCGCCACCGCGTCGGTCAGATAGAACTCGCCCTTGGCGTTGTCATTGCCGATGCGGACGAGCAGGTCGAGAAGCACCTTGGCGCTGCCGAAGGCCATGATGCCCGAATTGCAGAGGGTGATGTTACGCTCCTCATGGCTTGCGTCCCTCTCCTCGCGGATGCCGACAAGCTCCCCGCTTTGGTCGAGCAGCAACCTGCCATAGCCGGTCGGGTCGGAGGCCTGAAAGCCGATCACGACGAGATCGGCGCCCTCGCCAAGCGCGCCGATCACGCCCTGCAGCGTGTCCGCGCGTAAGAGCGGCGTATCGCCGTAAAGCACGAGCACCGGGCCGGCAAAGCCGTCCAAGGCCTCGCGCGCGGCCTTCACCGCATCGGCGGTCCCGAGCTGGTCGGCTTGCACGAAAACGCGAAGCGTGGGGTCGATCGCATGAGCCGCCGCGCCGACCGCCTCCATGCAAGGCGCCACGACGAGGCAGCTTTGCCCGATGCCGGCCTCGCCCACGGCCTTCAGCACATAAGCGAGCATCGGCGCGCCGGCGAGCTTGTGCAGCACCTTGGGCAAGGCGGAGCGCATGCGGGTGCCTTTGCCGGCGGCGAGAATGATGGCAAGGGACGAAGGTTCAATCATCGCTCATGGTTACTGCGAAGGGGTGGCCTCAAGATCGAGCAAGAACCATGCCCGTTAGAGTGGAGCTCCGCCGGCTTTGGGGTGTCGGTCGCGGGTCCCCAAGGGTGCGGACCGAATCGCGGCTACCCTGCTCCCCAAAGTGGATTGTCTACTGTAAACCATGCCCGAGGGCTAGAAGCCCCTCGTGGGACAGGCCGTCCTAGCCTCACGCAGAAATTGACCTCTGCGGCTTGGCGAGTCATCTTCACCGGAGCAACTTGCAAATCGCGGATGGGGCCAGAGTCCCGGCGCTTTTCCGCTTAGATTTCTCGCTTGCCAGGGAGGCTTTGCGAAATTCCATGTTCGTCAAGGATCGCCATAGCGGCGCGCGCAATTGGGCGCCTGGCTTGTTCGCCACCTTCTGGATCCTGCTCGCCGCCTTCTCGGCAGCCTATCTGTTCCGTGTGATCTCCGAGCCCGTCACGGCGAGGACCGCCCAATTTGGTGCCGACTCCAGCGCCGCGGCCACACCGCCGGCCGCTTCCGATGAGCAGACCGCTGCGCTTGCGCAGTCGAGCGAGGCGCGCGATCGGGAGATTGCCGGGCTCAAGACATCGCTGCGCGATCTTGCGCAGCAGGTGGAGGACCTCAAGACACGGCTGAAGCCGATCGAGAAAGTGATCGGCCCCGTTGCGGCGCTGCCGCCTGGAAGTGGAATGACAGCCGCGCATCCACCTGCCGCCACCGTCACGCCTGCACCTCCTCCTCCTGGGGCTGTCACCACCTCGCCGCCGACGCCAGAGCCCGTAAAGCCGGCCGAGCAGAGCAAGCCGCCTGAGAAACCCGCCGAACCAGCCAAGGCGGCGGAGAAACCTGCCGCTCCTCTGGCCGCCAAGCCTGCCAAGGCGGCGGAGAAGCCCGCAACCCCGCCCAAGCCCGTCGAGCAGGCCAACGCACCGGAGAAACCTGCGGAACCGGCGAAGCCCGACGCCAAGCCAGCCGAGGTCCCGCCGGTGGTCGCGGTTGCTCCTGCTGCATCGGATCAGAAACCGCCGGAGAAACCGGCCGAGAAGCCATCAACACCTGTGCAGGTGACCTCCAACGAGCCGGCCTCCACGCCGTCCCCGGCACCTGACACGCCTAGCCTTGGGACACACTTGCCGATCCCGCCCGGAACGACGCGGTTTGGCATCGAGATCGGCAGCGTCGACAAGCAGGATGGGCTCCGGCCCCTCTGGCGCGACCTCCTCACCAATCACGCCGCACTCGTTGCTGGCCTACAGGCAAAGCGGGTGCTGGCGCCCGACAAGAAATGGCGGCTGGTCGCCGGTCCCTTCGGCAATGTCGCCGAGGCGACGCAGGCCTGCGGGCTGTTCAAGAAAGCAAGCCTGCCTTGCGAGGCGACGGTGTTCGCGGGCGACTCGCTTTAGCTAGCCCCCCAAGAACAGCCGGCCAATGTCGGGGTCGTCCAGCAGCTCTTGACCCGTGCCTGCCTTCACTAGCCTGCCCCCCACCAGCACGTAGCCGATATCGGCGAAGCTAAGACCTTTGCGCGCGTTCTGCTCGACTAGCAGGAGAGTCTTGCCGCGACCGTCGCGGAGCTCGCGCAAGGTATCGAAGATCATGTCGATGGCGCGCGGCTCAAGCCCGATCGAGGGCTCGTCGATGAGCAGCATTTCGGGGTCCATGACCAGCGCGCGGGAAATCTCCAACAGCCGCCGCTCCCCGCCCGAGAGCACGCGCGCCTTCTCGCGCCGCCTTGCTTGCAGCTTGGGATAGTGCTCGAACACGCGCTCGGCCGCCTCCTTGGCGAGGCTCGCGCGCTCCAGCAGATAGCCTCCCATCCAGAGGTTCTCCTCCACCGTCATGTCGGGGAACACGGAGTCCTTCTGCAGCACATAGCCGAGCCGCGCGACTTTCAGCTTGTCGCTCGGCTCAAGCTTGGTAATGTCGCGGCCGGCGAGCGTGATCGTGCCGGAGAAGATGCGGGCAAAGCCATACAGCGCGTTGAGCACCGTCGACTTGCCGGCGCCGTTCGGCCCCACCAGGCAGAGCGACTTGCCCTTCGCCACCCGCAGCGAAAGGTCGCGCACCACCTCCATGCGTCCATAGCCGGCATGGAGGTGGTCGATGCCGAGCACGGGCGCGGGTCCGGCGAGCCTGTCGAGATGGGCGATCGACACGGCATCGGTCGCCTTGTCTTGCTCGCGGCTCTTCGCGCGCCTCGCCATCAGGCCGCCCCCAGATAAGCGTCGATCACGCGTGCGTCGCTGCGGACCGCTTGCGGCGGACCCTCGGCCAAGAGGCGCCCATGGGCGAGGCAGTAGATGTGCGCGGCCAGCCCCATGATCACCGGCATGTTGTGCTCGATGATGAGAAGCGTGAGGCCGCGCTCTCGATTGACGGTCTTGAGCCTGTCGACGAGGCGGTCGATCAGCGTCGGGTTGATGCCCGCGGTCGGTTCATCGAGCAAGAGCATCTCAGGGTCGTTCATCAGCGCCATGGCGAGCTCGAGCAGCTTCTGCTGGCCGAAGGAAAGGTCGCCGGCACGGGTGTCGCGCTTATCGGCCAGCCCAACGAAGTCGAGCAGCTCCAAGGCGCGCTCGCGCTCCTTGGTCCCTGCCGCGGCGAACAGGCTTGCTAGCCCCAGCTTCCGGACGTTGGTCGATAGCAGCATATTGTCCGCTGCCGTCATGCGCCGATAGACACGCGGCTGCTGGAAGGTGCGGATCAGCCCTCTGCGCGCGATCGCTTGGGTGAGCAGCGTGGAGATCTCGCGCCCCTGGAAGCGGACGCGGCCCGCATCGATGGGGTGGGCGCCGGTGATGGCGTTGAACAGCGTCGTCTTGCCCGAGCCGTTCGGGCCGATCAAGCCGACAATCGTACCTTCTGGGACCTCAAGGCTGATGCGGTCATTGGCGACCACGCCGCCAAAGGTCTTGGTGAGGGCCTCGACCTCTAGGATCGCCGTCATGGGGCTTTCTCCTTGAGGGCGGCAGCCGTGTCCTCCTCCGATCGCTGTCCGCGTCCGAAGCGGGTGCGCGCGAAGCCGACAATGCCATCGGGGAAGAAGACGGCGACCGCGACGATGAGGACTCCAAGCGCCACCCGCTGCCAGCCGAGCAGATAGGTCCAGAACAGCTCCTTGAAGAGCTGGAAGACGACGGCGCCGACCACGGGACCGAGCAGCGTGCCAGAGCCGCCGAGCAGCGCCATGAGGATCATCCACACGCCGATGGTGGCGCCGGCGAAGGCCGTCTGGGTCGGATCGATGAAGCGCACGAGATTGCCGTAGATGGCACCCGCCGCCCCCAGGAAGCAGGCGGCAATGACCCAGGCGGTCACCTTGATCCCATGGGTGGCGAGCCCCATGGCGTCGGCCTTGTCCTCGTCGTCGCGGATGGCGTTGAGCGCCAGCCCGAAACGGGTGGAGAGCAGCCAGGTGAAGGTGGCGAACGTGGCGAGCGCGAGCAGCAGCGCAAGATAATAGAGCAACAGCCCGACGTCGCCGAGTGCTGCCGGCGGGTTGGGCGTGAGCATGCCCGACCCACCGCCGATCCAGGGAATGCCGGCCGCCACCTGCCCCGCCGCGATGCCGAGCCCAAGCGTGCAGATGGCGAAGTAATGCCCGCGCATCCTGAGCACCAGCGAACCGAGCAGGAGTGCGACGAGACCGGCCATGATGGCCGCGACCAGGATGCCGAAGCCGAGCCCGGTCAGGAATTGCGGCACGTCGAAGAGGAATTGCGTGCCGCCGCCCTTGGCCTCGGTGTAACGGCCGACATCGTAGAAGAGGCCAACCTGGACGATGGCCGACGCATACATGCCGACGCCCACGAACAGCACGTTGCCGAAGGAATTGTAGCCCATCTGCCCGCCGACCAGGTCCCAGGCGAGCGCGAACACGATAAAGAGCAGAAGCTCTGTAAGCTGCGACTGATGGCCCGGCGCCACGAGGGGAGCGAGCAAGCCAAGGCCGATGAGCCCGGCGACGAGCAGGGAGCGCGATGAGCCAAAAATCTTGGCGTGGGGCATCGGCGTTCTACTGCAGAGTGCGGCGCTGGCGGCCAAGCCGCCAATTGCGGAACACGAGCACGGCCACGAGCAGACCGAAGACGAAGGCGATCTGATATTGCGTGCCGAGGATGAAGCCCGCGAAGCTTTCGGCCACGCCAAGGCCCATGGCGGCGGAGGCGACGCCCGCCAGATTGCCGACCCCCGCCACCACGACGATCATGAAGGACCGGATGGTGTAGGATAGCCCGCTATAGGCGTGGATGGTATAGGCGTTGGCGGCGAGCGCGCCGGCAGCGCCGCAGATCGCGGCGTTTAGCGCATAGGTCATGGCATAGATTTGGCGCGTCTTGATGCCCAGGGCGCTTGCGGCGCGCGGCTCTTGCGCCGTGGCGCGGATGGCCTGGCCTTGGCGCGAGCGGCCGAGGAAAAGCGCAAGCGCCACGCCCAGCAGCAGGCAATACACGAAGACCAAGACCTTGACTTGGACTACGGTGACGAGGCCGTCGAAGAACGACCAGGTGCCAAGCCCGCTCTCGACGATGCGGTCGGCACCGCCGAATACGCGTCCCATCAGCTGTTGCAGGACGATGGCGATGCCGAAGGTGGCGAGCACGGAATTGAACATGTCACGGCCGATCACATGCACGATCAGCGTCTGGAACAGCACCCAGCCAAGCCCATACAGTGCCGCCGCAGCAACGGGCACGGCGAAGAGCGGCGGTAGTCCGTGATCGGCGAATGCCACGGCGATGAAGCCGCCGAGCATGACGAATTCGCCTTGGGCGATGTTGATGATGTTGGTGACGCCCCAGACCAGCGCCATGCCGTAGGCGGCGAGCGCAAACACCGCGCCGATGAGGATGCCGTCGAGCAGGAGCTGCAGCGCGAGCGGCGGCGCCTCATAGAGAATGAGAAGATTGGATACCATGCCCTGCCAGGCTCGCGCATCGGCTCGGCTGCTTTCCGGCCCCGCGGGGCCGATGCTTACAAAGGCGAAAGGGCGCCGTCGACTGCTATTGCGCGGGGCCGGGGAATGACCGGCGTGTCGGCAGCCCATTCCTTGGGGGCGACGACGACATATTTGCCGTGGCGCACCTGGGTCAGCACCATGGGCTTGGCGACGTTCTTGCCGGTTTCATCGAATTTAATCCTGCCAAAGAAGGTCGGCAGGTCCGCCGCGGCAATGGCATCGCGCACCTTCTCGGGCTCCAGGCTCTGGGCGCGGACGAGCGCGTCGGCATAGATGAGGACCGCGGCGGCGGACTGGGCCACCTGATAGGCCGGCTCGTAGCCAAATTTCGCCTTGAACCGATTGGCAAAATCGGCCGCGCTGCCGAACACCTCGTCGCGATAGCTCAGCGACTGATGCCACTGGCCGGCGCAGAAGGCATATTCACTTGCCTCGGCGAGCTTCTCGGCGATCTGGGCGGAGTCGCAATGGGTGAGCGCCAGCATCGGCACGTAGACCTTGAGCGCCTTGATCTGGGTGACCGCCGTCATGGCGCCTTTCTCGTGGCCCGAGATCACCAGCAGGTCGGGCTTCAGCGCCTTGACCTTGGCGAGCGTCACCGACATGTCGTTGAGCTCCAGCGGAAGCTGATCGTCGATGACCACCTTCATGCCGTGCCGATTGATGTCGTCGAGCACGCCAGCGCGCACATCCTGCGCGAAGGCGTCGTTCTCCATGGCCAAGGCGACGGTGATCGACGAAGGCGCCTTGCCGAGCTTCTGCGCATTTTCGGCCGCAAGCTCGATGGCCGAGGAGAGATATTGGTCGGAGGTCGACAGCACGGCGAAGATGTAATGGTAGCCCTTGGTGAACAGCTCGCGCGCGGCGCCGTTCCCCTCCACCATGGGCACGCGGTATTTCTCGACGACGGGCAGGATCGCCTTGGTGAGGCCCGAGCTGTAGGGCCCGAGCATGAACTTGACGCCGTCCTGCTTGATCAGTCGCTCGGCCAGCTCGGTGCCGCGCGCTGGAGTCGACTCGTCATCGTAATAGCGGATGGCGAGCTTGTAGCGCTTACCGCCAATGTCGATGCCGCCCTTGGCGTTGATCGCGTCGACGGCGAGATCGTAGCCGTTCCTGGTGTTGGCGCCGTTCAGCGCATATTTGCCAGTGTCCGACACCGCAGCGCCGAGAGTGATCACCTCGTCCGCGGCGCCCCCGCCCGTGGCCAACATGGTGAGAATCACCGCAAGGCCGAACCCTTGCAGCCAGACTGGCACACGCCGCATCGTCCCCCATCCCCTGCTCGCCGGGCTCACCCCCGGACGTGATTTATGAGCGGCGGCATAGACTGCCCGCCCGCCCAGCATGCGAGACGTTTCGTGCACGCCAGGATTGTCGAATACGCTGCGGTCTCGGGCCGAAAATCGCGTCGCTCAGCCCCGCACCTTAAAGCTGGCTCGCGTTGAAGGTGTCGCAGTCCTCGATCTTGCCGCTGTCGTAGCCGCCCCGGAACCAGCGCACCCGCTGCTCCGAGGAGCCATGGGTAAAGGAATCGGGCTGGACGTAACCTTGCGTCTGCTTCTGGATGCGGTCGTCGCCGATGGCACTCGCCGCAGCGATCGCCTCATCGATGTCGCCAGGCTCGATGATGTTCTTGCTCTGCTGCGCGTGGTTCGCCCAAACGCCGGCGAAGCAGTCGGCCTGCAACTCCATACGCACCTGCAGCGCGTTCGCCTTCTTCTCGCTCGCACCCTGGCGCGCCGCCTCGACCTGATCGGCGATGCCGAGCAGCTTCTGCACGTGATGGCCGACCTCATGCGCGATCACATAGGCCTCGGCGAAATCGCCCGACACGTGGAATCGGTTCTTCAGCTCCTGGTAGAACGACAGGTCGATATAGACCTTCTCGTCGTTGGGGCAATAGAACGGCCCCATGGCCGCTCCGCCCGTGCCGCAGGCCGAGCGAATGCCGCCGGAATAGAGCACCAGCTTCGGGTCCTCGTAGCGCTGGCCGTAGCCCTTGAAGACATCGGTCCACACGTCCTCGGTGTCGCCAAGCACGACGGAGACGAACTGCTTGAGGTCGTCCTCTTGCGTCGTCTGCGGGCGCTGGACCTGCTGGCCGGGCTGGGCTGGATCTGGCTGCGCGGGCGTGCCGGGGCGCGACTGGGGCAGATGGATGTCGGGGAAGTTGGTATCGTTGCCGGTGGGTGCGCCGCCGGTCAGGATGGTGCGCGGGTCGACGCCGAAGAAAAGTGCCAAGCCAAGCAGGATCAGAAAGCCGACCAGCCCGATGCCGCCGCCTCGGCCACCGCCGCTGCTCGGAAAGCCGATGCCGCCGCCGGGGAAGGAAAAGCCCCCGCCCCCCTCGGCCCTCCGGTCCTCGACATTCTCGCTCTCTCTCTCACCACGCCATCGCATCTGATGTCACCTCGAGGTGCCGACACTGCAGCGGATGCACATCTTGCCTCCCCTCGATCATTGTGCATGGGGCGCGGCGGCGCACAAGGCTTGGCACCCGCCAAGGCCGCCGGAAGGCCCGACGTCGCGCGCCTTGGTCCTTACCAGGATCATCAATGCAATCTGAGGCCGGGTCCGCAAATGCTTGTTGTTAAAAGGGAGATTGACAAAGAATCGTCAAAAAACTGCCACACGCTCCAGGCATGCTTCTTACGCTCAGTTTGTCATCAGTCTGGGCGGTAGTGCGTTATGTGTAATGCGTACGAGCCCTGGCAATCCCCGCGCCGGGGCTCTTCTTTTTGGGGCCGCCAGCCTCGGAAAACCTCCCCAAGCCAAAGATTAGAAGCGGCCCCTTGGGCTCGTTCGCCCGCGAGGCCGCCCCTCATTCGAATGGCTTACGGATTGGTGGCAGGCGGCGTCGCCGGTGCCGCAGGAGCAGCGGGGGCCGGTTCCGCGGGCGCCATGGGCGCGGGAGCCATTGGCGCGGCAGCCTCAGGCGGTGCCGGTGCCATGGGAGCGGGTGCCATTGGCGTGGATGCCGAGGGTTGATCGACTTTCACGCTCGTCTCGTGGCGGGTTCCGTACATAAAATAGGCCGCAATGACGAGGGCAAGCACGATGCCGCCCAAAACGATCGCAAGAAAAGTCCTGCCGCCGGCTTGATTGTCGCTAGCCATATCAATCACCTCCCTCTTAAGGGTCGCGTACTTCTGGATAACGTTTCGACCCTACCGAGGTTTCCTATTGGGGTCGAGAGGCGGCTCGAGATTATCCAGGAATGATCTTGATCATCTTGCCGCCGACGCAGCGCCTCGCCGCCCCGTCAGGTCGAGGACCGGCGTGAGGGCCACGGCAATGAGGAAATTGAGCAGGACCGAGTAGAGAGCCGCATAGCCGGGTATTGTGACCCCCAGCACGCCGAGCGGATAAACCGAGGAGGCGAAGCTCTGGGTGGCGGCCATATAAGTGCCGGCGGCGATGCCCACGGCCCAGCCGATCAGAAGCGCGGAAGCGTTGATGGAGCGCATATAAAGCCCGAGCAGGATCGGCGGCAGCAGCTGGATGATCCAGATGCCGCCAAGCAGCTGGAGCTGGATGGCATAGGCCTGGGGCAAAGCCAGGATAAAGACGACGGCGCCGACCTTGACCACGAGTGAGACGATCTTGGCCATGCGCGCCTCCTCGGCTTCCGTGCAGCCGGGACGCAGGAACTCCTTGTAGAGATTGCGGGTGAAGAGATTGGCGCAGGCGATCGACATGATCGCGGCGGGTACCAGCGCACCGATGGCGATGGCTGCGAAGGCGACGCCTACGAACCAAGGTTGAAAAGAGGCAAGGAACAGTGCGGGCACCGCGAAATTCGACCCATAGGCGCTGAAGCCCGACGCGTAGGCCGGGTCTTTGTCGACGCCGGCGGCGAGCGCCATGTAACCCAGCAGCGCGATCAGCCCCAGGACGAAGGAATAGGCCGAGAGGAGTGCTGCGTTGCGCCGGACCACGTCGCCGCTGGATGCACTCAAGATGCCGGTCATGGCGTGGGGGTAGAGGAAGAGCGCCAGAGCCGAGCCGAGCGCAAGCGTGGCATAGGCGCTGTAGGCGCCGAGGCTGTCGCCGGAAGGCGGCGCTAGGATCAGCTTCTCCTTCGGCACGGCGGCAAAGATGGCGCCGTAGCCTCCAAGCTTGGCCGGGATCACGATCACGGCGGCGATCACCGTTACGAAGATCAGGGTGTCCTTGACGATGGCGATCAGCGCCGGCGCCCGCAACCCGCTCGTGTAGGTGAAGGCGGCAAGGATGAGGAAGGCGATGATCAGCGGCAGGTGCCCGATCCACCCGCCGGAGGGGAAGCCGAGCGCGCCGATCACCACCTCCATGCCGACGAGCTGGAGCGCGATATAGGGCATGGTGGCGACGATCCCGGTCACCGCCACCGCCAGCGCCAGCATGCGGCTGTCGAAGCGGTCGCGCACGAAGTCGGCCGCCGTCACATGGCCGCGCGCATGGCAGATCGCCCAAAGCCGCGGAAACACCATGTAGAGGATGGGATAGATGAGAATGGTGTACGGCACCGCAAAGAAGCCCATCGCCCCCTTGCCGAAGACGAGCGCCGGCACGGCGATGAAGGTGTAAGCGGTGTAGAGATCGCCGCCGAGCAGGAACCAGGTGACGACGGTGCCGAAGCGGCGCCCGCCCAGACCCCATTCATGCAGGAGGTTGAGGTCGGCCTTGCGCCAGCGAGCGGCCACGAAGCCGAGGCAGGTAACGAGCAAGAACAACGCGACGAAGATGGTCGTGGCCGTCACGTTCAAAGCGTCATCCTCCCCCTCCCTTCCGAGCGCGCGCTCACACTCGCAAGGCCCAGGCCGAGGCAGCTCATGGCTCGCGCCCGAGGCGCCTTTCGATCGCGTAGACGATCAACACGAAGACCGCGCCCAGCAGAATCCAGGCGAGCTGATACCAATAGAAGAACGGAATGCCGCCAAGCTGAGGCTCGATGCGGTTGTAGGACGGGACCCACAGCACCACGAGGAAGGGGACGGCCAGCAGTAGGCGCGGCACGTAGCGGTGCAACCCTCGTCGCTCGGGCTTGCTCATCATGGCGATCCCCCTCACCCGTCGCACGCTTTTCGCGCCTGCGTGCGATCCTTGGGCTTCCCACGAGCTTACTGAATGCCGAGCAGGAGTGCGACGCGCTAATTCGATGGGCAAGGATCAAGCAATGGCGCTGACAAGTGCCGTGATCACGGGGGCAAACCGGGCAGGCGTGGTGGTGTCGGTCTGCACATGGGCGAGCACGTCCTCGCCTTCCGTCCACCGCTGCAGGGCATTCTCCGTGTCGAGGATGGTGCTGACCGCCTCGCTCAGCTCGTAGAGCGCGGTGCTATAGGCCACCGAGGCAAGTGCTGCGCGGAGCGTCACGCTGCAGGTGGTGCCGAGGGTGAGATACTCAGTATTGGCCGGGATAAGCGCGTCCTCTCCGCCAAAGGCCGCCATGCAGGGTTCAACGGAAAAGGAGGCGTGCTTGCGGCAGGAGAGCGGGCGGGAAGGATGCACGGTGCATAGGTGCTCCTCCAGCAGCGGGCAGGGAAGCCCGTCGCGTGCAAGCCGCGCCGCCTGGTCGAGGCCGCGCAAGGCTTGCGCCCGGCGCTTGAACGTCTCCACCATGGCATCGGCGCCCTCCCCGTCGCGCTGGCTCACTTTCTCGGCAAGCAGAAAGGCCTCGGGCGCGAGCAATGACACGAAGGCGTGGCAGCAATAGTCGCATCCCGCCTTGCAGGCGAGCGGTGCTCCAGGCGAGGCATGCTGCTCGGCCTGATCGTAAAGGCGGTGGGCGAGCTCGGCGGCCCTCGGCACCCGCCGCTTGTCGTTGCGATTGGTCAGGCAATCGCGGAACAGAAGCGCCATGCTTTGGGCGAGCTGCTCGCTGCCTCGTACGGGAACGCCGCGGGCGAGCAGCATCCTGTGCAGGTCGCGCAAGGCCCGGAGGCGCGCGAGCCGGTCATCTGACGAAGGTGCCTCAGCTTGCACGGGCGCTCCTGCAGCCGGTAAGGGTTTCCACTCTATCACGCCCCGCAAAAGCTCGTTCGGCGCCGTTGTTCGCCATGGGGGGCGCGTTTTTTCTTGGGGTTTAGTGACCATGTATGACGGCCCTTTATATTGACCTCAGCATATCCCCGCCCATATGGTCGGCACGCGGAGAGCCCGTAGCTCAGCCGGTAGAGCATCTGACTTTTAATCAGAGGGTCGTGGGTTCGAATCCCGCCGGGCTCACCATTGGTTCTCTGGGAGTGGGCTGAGCTGCGGCCTCGAAATAAACGGGAGGGTGAGCATATGCGAATACTTCTTATCTTGATTGTCATCGTGGTGGCCGTGGTGGTCGTGCAGAACCAGCGGCATCACTGCCAGTGGTTCGGGCCGGGTTGGGTTAATTGCCTGATGGGCAAGGAAGCGGCCGCACCTGCGCCCGTGGCCGAGCCGGCTCCTGCGCCCATGGCGCCGGCACCTGCCCCCGCTCCTGCCCCGGCGCCGCAGTAAGCGGTTAGCGTCGGCAAGACGGACCGCAGCGGCGCCTGCCGTCGACTGCGTTTCGGCCCGTGGACCCATCGTCGACACGGGGCTGTTGGCATAACCAAAGACTAGGTGCGTCGCTTGACCGCGCGGCCGAGGGATAGAATCTCTCGGCCGCGCGCTTAAATATCGTCTCTGTTCAGGTCTTTTCACCGACGGAGAGCCCATGCCCCCCAGCGCCCTGTTGTTGTTCATCGTCTGCCAGGCTTTGGCCAATCAAGGCCCGCTGGACGTGAATGGCTGGCCTGCGGACGGCGTCAAGCTCAACCAGGGCAGCTGCCGCAACGAGATCGTGGAGATGCTCGATCAGGCCGATCCGGAGAGGATTTCGTCCGGGGCTGATTTCTCGAACCCCACGGTGTGTGCGCGGATGGCAATGAGCGAGACCGCCCATTGGCAAGAGATGCATCCCGGCTGGTATGTGCAGCGGGTCAAATGTCCGCACCCCGACGGGACGTTTCCTGGCGATACACCCGTGTAGGTGGGAGTGGCGGGCCTGAACTTCGGCCCACACTGACCCGGCAAATTCTGCCAGCACAACCAACCGCCCAGCCGTCGTCGCTGCGGTCGAAGGCGCCGGCGGAATGGTCCTCTCCCTTATCGCCGTCGAGGGACTCGCTCCGGTCGTGGGCGCCCAAATCCTGGCCGCCGTCGGTGTGCAAGACGTCGTCGCCGCTGCGGCCGCGGAAATCGTCGAGATTGCGGTCGTCGACATTGGCGGCGCCATATTTCGCGGCGACCGCGGGATCGTCATAGCGGACGCCCTGGCGATGTTCCGGATTGAACTGCCATTTCGACAGGTCGTTATGGTCGAAATTGTCGTGGTAAATGTTGACGTGATTGTTCACGTAAATATTGCCGTGGTGCCAGTCGAAATGGTCCCATGCGGCCCAGCCGCCGAAATAGAAGCCCGCGCCGAACCAGAGGCCGGGGCCCGCGATGTAGCCAAGCGGCGGTGCGAAGAAGAACGGCGGATAAGCGGGATAGGGCCAGGGCGCGAAAATCAGTGCAGGATCGTAATAGGGCACGTACACGATTTCGGGCGAGACGGGCTCGATCACGACCGTGGGCTGTGCGTCCTCGGTCTTCACGGTGACGGTCTGCTCTTGGGTCGTCTTGAGCTTGCCGGTCGCTTGGGCGCGCTGGCGCAGACGCTGGACCGCGTCCATCACGTCCGGCTGCTGGGCCAGAACCGCATCGCCGAGCTTCTGCGTCCAGTCGAGCTTTTGGCTCATCATCGAGAGCGCGGTCGGAGCCGAGACCAGTGCCTTGACGCTGTTATCCCAGGTCTGGTCCTGCAGGGCTTGGGCGAGCTGGTCGCCCTTTAGGCCTTTATTGGCGTCGGCCCAGCGCGCCGCCTCGATGATTTCGAGCGGATAGGTCGAGGCGACCAGCACCTGGGCCAAAAGACTGTCGGGATACAGTGCTACGGGAGCGACGAGCTGGTCGAGCTGCTCTTTGCTCAAGAGATGGGTATCGGCGGTCGTCTGCTGTTGCGCCAGCGCGCGATCGGGCCAGAAACCGGCCACGCCTGCAAGCAAGGTAGCCCGCCGCGACAGCCATCACAAGCTTTGTTGCCAAGACCTTTGTTGCCAAGACGCTTCTCCCCCGCATGTGCCTGTCCCCCAACATTTTCAACCTCACTGATCGATGCGCTCGACCTTGGCGGCCATGTCCGGATCGAGGCGCACCCGATATTTGGCGGTCTCGCACTGCAATACCCACACGGCTTCGTCGGGCCGCGAGGCCTGCTCATCCCTTGTCGCGCTTTGCGGCTTGTCGCAGGTATAGCCCTGGTCGCGGATTTGCGCCGCGATCACATCCTTGGAGCTTTCATCGAGAGCAGGTGCTGCAAGCGCACCCGTTGCCGCCGTCGCGATCAACGCCTGAATCATGAGCGCCGTGAGCCGCATTTTGGCCTCCACAAGCCCTGGCCGCGGGACTGTTAGCGGCAAGAGGTGAACGATTTGCTGCTGCCGACGCGCCCCTCGTCAAAATCGGCAGCGGCCGGGCGCGAAGGCCAAGCCGCGCATCTGCCAACTGACCCTTCAGAGCTGATAGATTCCGGCGCAGACGACGGTGGCATCGAGCCGCTCGCAATACATCTGCTTCGGCTCCACCTTCTTGCTCACCGGGTTCATGAACTTGTAGCCCTGCCAGAAGCTCGGCTGCGTCAGGGCGAGTTCGACGCGTTCCTTCACGAACGCCTTGCCGTCGGGATCCTTGGCGTCGATCTGGTTGGTGCCAATGCGCGCCTTGTCAGCGCCATGGGCGAGCACCTTGCCGTCGAGCCCATAGACCACGACGTAGAGGTCGCGGTCGACGAATTGGCCCGCTTGATCGTCGATGGCCGGATAGGCCTTGTCGGGGCCTTCCGTTTTGATATAGGCGACCGCCTTCTTCACCATCGCCACGGCTTCGTCCTTGGACGCGGGCGGGACGGCAGATGCCGTTCCACCGGCAAAGCCAAGAGCGGCGATGAGGCACGCCACTGCCATCGAGGTGAATACACGCGTAACCATGCTCATGTCGTTTGTCTCCGCATATCCCCGCGCGGAGTGGAGCACAGGAAGGCTAACAAACGCGCAAGCGCTTGGCGGCCAATTTGCGGGCTGCCAGAGAGAACGCTTGCGGAGGCCGGGGGGCGACTTCGACCGCGGTCACCCTGTGCTGCGCGCCTGCACCAGCCAGGCCGGATCGAACCAGCGGTCGGCCTCGCCATCATAGGGAAGCCGCGTGATGTCCCAATGCTGGATGAAGGGCGCGTAAGCCTCCCAAACGGGCGGGCCCCCGCCAACAAAAACCACGCGATCCGGGAACCAGGCCAAGACATCGGCTGGATTCTTCTCGGAGCGGATTTCGCAAATCGTCCGGTCCTCATAGGCGAAGGGCGGGATGGACGCGACCGTGCGCGGACCGGCGATGATGACATGGCCGCGGGTCACCTCAAAAAACCGCGCCACGTCGGCCAGGTACTCCCGGCCCTTGTTGCCCTCCCAGGGCAGCCGCTCGTTCAGCCCAAGCTGGCCGCGCTGGCCTATGGCGCACATGGCGCGAATCTCAGCCATGATCTCCTCCGGGCTTGACCTTCGCAGGCGATTGGCCGACCACCCGCGTTTCCCCTACTCGCTGAAGCCCCACCGCCCCGATCAGCTAACGTGCCAAGCCGCAAGCGTCAAACGCCGCGAAAAATCGTCGACCCTGGTCTCAGGCTAAAAGCCATCGGGCTGATGGCTATGGCGACAGTGGCCTTTGCCGCGCTCGATGCCACGGCGAAATATCTCGTCGGCGTCGACCATGTGCCCGTGGCGGAAGTGGTGTGGCTGCGCTTCGTGGCCCATGTGCTGTTCAGCCTGGTCGTCCTCTGGCCCTTTGCCTTGAAGCCGTCCTTCCAATCCAAGAAGCCGGCCTTACAAATCTTGCGCTCCCTCCTCATGCTTGGCTCCACAGGTTTCAATTTTGTGGCGCTAAAATATCTGCAGCTCGACCAGACGGTCACCATCTTCTTCCTGACGCCCCTCCTCGTTGCGGCCCTGGCAGGCCCGCTGCTCGACGAATGGGTGGGCTGGCACCGCATGATCGCCATCGGTGTGGGCTTATTGGGCGTGATGATCGTGATGCGGCCGGGCTTTGGTGGCGTCCATTGGGCGGTGACGCTCTCGCTCTGCGCTACCCTGAGCTATGCGCTCTACAACCTCTCCACCCGCTATCTCGCCGGCTTCGATCCGCCGGAGGTGACGCAGTCCTACTCGCCGCTGGTGGGAGTGGCGCTGATGGCGCCTTTGGCGCTTCTCCATTGGCAGTGGCCGCAAGACTGGACGACCTGGCTGGCGCTCGCCTCGCTCGGCATCTGGGGCGGGCTCGGCCATTGGCTCCTGATCCTCGCCCATCGCTGGGCGCCCGCGCCGGTGCTCGCGCCTTTCATCTATCTCGGTCTCATCTCCATGTCGGCGCTCGGCTACCTCTTGTTCGGCGACGTGCCAACGGCGTGGACGCTGGCCGGGGGCGCGGTGGTGATCCTGTCGGGCCTCTATCTGCTCGCCCGCGAGCGGCGGTGGGCCGGCCNNCGACGAGCGGCGGTGGGCCGGCCCGCGCGGCGCCGGCCCTGCCTCGGACATCGCCAGCCAGTGACATTCCGCCCCGATAGGCCTGAAGTGCTTGATGCAACCATCCCGCTACTTGCCGGTTATCCTGCGGGGTTTGCTTGAGGGGGTTGGAGGGAATGTCGATGCAGACCAAGCTGAAATGGACGCTCGCAGCAGCGCTGCTTGCGCTCGCGTCCACAGGCGCTGCGCTCGCCAGCACCGGGGCGACGAGCCCNNGGCACACCCTATGCCACCACGGTGGTGGCCAAGCAGATGCCCGCGACCCTGCCCCCCTTGGACAGAAGCGGCATCGAGGACACCATTCGCGGCCAGCTGCGCGCGCTTGCGACCCACGACGCGGCCCAAGCCTTCGCCAAGCTCGCCCCTTCGACGCAACATTTTTTCGGCAAGCCCGACAAGTTCCTCACGACCATGAGCCAGGATCTGCCGCCGATGCTCGCCACGCGTCACTTCACATTTCTCGGCGTCGAACAGGATCAGAGCAGCACCTATCAGCAGGTGCTGATTACCGACAGCGACGGTAAGGACTGGCTGGCGCGGTACCAGCTGGAGCGCGAGCGCAACGGCGACTGGCGCGTCAAGGGTTGCGTCGTTGCAGCCGCGCCTGGGCAGCTCGCTTAAGCGTCTGCGTCTGTGGCTTCTGTGGCTTCGTCACCGTCATTTCTGGCGCTATAGCGACGCTGCAATTCGTGGGCCAAGCCCGAGAACGCCCCGCGCCCGATCGCCTCGCGCGCGCGCGCCNNTCCAGCGGGCGCGGATCGTCGGCGTAGCGCGCGTTGCGCAGGTTGCGGCGGCCGGCCCAGGTGAAGGCCAGGGCATGGCGGCCGGCGCGGGTCGGCATGACGCAATCGAACATGTCCACGCCGCGCGCAATCGCCATGAGCATGTCGTCGGGCGTGCCGACGCCCATGAGGTAGCGAGGCCGATCTTGCGGCAGCACCGCGGTCGTAGCCTCGACCATGGCGAGCATGGCCGCTTGCCGCTCGCCCACGGCAAGCCCGCCAATGGCATAGCCGTCGAAACCGATCTTGATCAACGCGTCGGCGCAGCGCTGGCGCAAATCGGTATGCACGCCACCTTGGACGATGCCGAACAGGGATTGGGCGCCGTGGGCGCGCTCGGCAAAGGCGCATGCCGAGCGCTCGGCCCAGCGGAGCGACAGCGCCATGGAGCTGCGCGCCTCCTCGCGCGAGGCGGGGAACGGGGTGCATTCGTCGAGCACCATTTGGATGTCGGCGCCGAGCAGGCATTGGATCTCGATCGCCCGCTCGGGCGTGAGGTGCACGCTCGCGCCGTCGATATGGGACTGGAAGGTGACGCCCTCCTCCTCGATGCGGCGTAGCTTGGCCAGCGACATCACCTGATAGCCGCCGGAGTCGGTGAGGATCGGTCCCTGCCAATGCATGAAGTCGTGCAAGCCGCCGAGGCGGGCGATGCGCTCCGCACCCGGCCGCAACATCAGATGGTAGGTGTTGGCAAGGATGATGTCGGCGCCGGTCGCGCGCACGTGCTCGGGGAACATGGCCTTGACGGTCGCGGCGGTGCCGACCGGCATGAAGGCGGGCGTGCGGATCAGCCCCCTAGACGTGGTGATCTCGCCCAGCCGCGCGCCGCCGTCTTGGCACCTGAGGGCGAAGGCAAGACCGCGCGTCACCGCAAACTCTGGGCCGGGCTCAAAAGACATGCGTCTCCATAGGAATAGAACCGATATTTTGCCGCCACGGCGTGGGCATAGGCCTGCTTCATCACATCTAACCCAGAAAACGCCGCGACCAGCATGAACAAGGTCGAGCGCGGCAGATGGAAGTTGGTGAGGAGCCGGTCGACGAAACCGAAGCGATAGCCCGGCGTGATGAAGAGACGCGTCTCTCCCGAGAAGGCGTGCAGCTCCCCGTCAGCGCCGGTCGCGCTTTCCAGCAATCTGAGCGGGGTGGTGCCGACCGCGACGATCCTGCCTCCCCCGGCCTTCACGGCGTTGAGTGCGCCGGCGGTCTTAAGCGAGATCGTGCCCCTCTCCGCATGCATGACATGGTCTTTGGTATCGGCGCCGCGCACGGGCAGGAAGGTGCCAGGCCCCACATGCAGCGTGACGCGATGGCATGACACGCCGCGTTCTTCCAGCGCCGCAAGCAGGGCCGGGGTGAAATGCAGGCCGGCGGTCGGCGCGGCGACGGCCCCTTCGGCCTTCGCATAAATCGTCTGATAGTCGATGCGGTCGCGATCGTCGGGGGCCCGGCGCGAGGCGATGTAGGGCGGCAGGGGCATATGCCCAATGCTCGCGATCGCCTCGTCCAAGGCCGCGCCGTCGAAGTCGAAGGCAAGCTTCACTTCCCCCTCGCTACCGCGCCCTTCCACCGTGGCGTCAAGCGCGCCGAGCAGGCAGGCGCCGGCGCGTTGGCCAAAAACGATGCGGTCGCCCTCTCGGAGGCGCTTGGCCGGCCGCGCCAGCGCCTGCCAGCGATGGCCGTCCAGCCGCTCCATCAACGTCACCGAGACATGCGCTGTTGCGCCGTTGCGCTCGCGCGTGCCCTTCAGCTCAGCGGATATCACCTTGGTGTCGTTGAAAACGAGCGCGTCGTTCGCGCCGAGCAGCCCAGGCAGATCAGCTACGTGCTTGTCGATGACGGAGGGCGAGGCTTGCGGGTCGACCACGAGCAGCCGTGCGGCGTCGCGGGGGACGGCAGGGCGAAGCGCGATCAGCGCCTCCGGCAGATGGAAATCGAAGAGGTCGGTGCGCACCAAGCCAGCGCTTCACAAGAAGCGCACCATCAGGGCGCCCGCAAGCACCATCAGCGCGCCGCTCACCCGTCCAGGCGTCAGCTCGCGCTCGACAAGCCCGAACAGGCCGAAGCGATCGAGCAAGAGCCCCGCCAAGAGCTGGCCGCAAATGCCGAGCGCCATCACGGCGGCGACGCCGAGCCGCGGGGTGAGCACCGTGTTGGAGGTGACGTAGAGGGCACCCAGCAAGCCGCCGCCCAGAATGATGGTGAGGGGCAGCACCTTGAGCACGCCCACATCCACAGACCCCCGTACCGTCAGCCCGGTGATGAGGAGCAGCGCCACGGTGCCGACGCAGAAGGAGAGCGTGGCTCCTGCCAGCGGGTGGCCGAGCGCGACTGCGGCCGAAACATTGATGGGCGCCTGCAGCGAGATCAGCGCGCCCGCGGCCAGCGCTGCGAGCGTGAGCAGAAGGGTCATGAGCGGCATGGCATCCCTGCTCATTCTTTCGCGTCCGAGGCGAGTTTGACGGAGAGCATCTTGTCGGGAGCGGTGGGCGGCTCGCCGCGTTTGAGCTTGTCGACATTCTCCATACCCTCGATGACGCGGCCCCACACCGTGTACTGCTTGTCGAGGAAATTCGAGTTGGCGAGGCAGATGAAGAACTGGCTGTCGGCAGAATCCGGCGACTGCGCCCGCGCCATGGACGCTGCGCCCCTTGTATGCGGCTCGGCGTTGAACTCGGCGCGGAGCTTCTGGCCCGACCCGCTCATGCCGGTGCCGGTCGGATCGCCGGTCTGAGCCATGAAGCCGTCGATGACGCGGTGGAACACCACGCCGTCATAGAAGCCCTGGCGCGCGAGCTCCTTGATGCGTGCCACATGCTTGGGGGCGAGGTCGGGGCGCATCGCGACCACGACGCGGCCTTGGCTCGTCTCGATGATCAAAGTGTCGTCAGGATTTGCCATGGAAGCTGTCCTCTCTTGGCCCACCCTAGCCTACGGCTCGATGGTGGCCTTGCGAATGAAATCGAGTTTCGGGAAGCCTTTGGCGAGGTAGGCGTTGCCTTGTTTCTGAACGAGCCCCTGGTCTGGTCCCTGACCGCTGGGTGCGCCCTCGCCATACTCGCTATACAGCTGATCGACGACGTTCATCCCCGAGATGACCTGGCCGAAGGGTGAGAAGCCCTGATCGTCGAGCCCGGTGTTGTTGCCAAAATTGATGAACACCTGCGTCGTGCGCGTATCCGGGCCCGCGGTTGCGAAGGTCACCAAGCCACGCTTGTTGCTCTCTTTGACCGGGTCATCTTTGATGTCGGCGTCCCGCCATACGCCAGAGATCTTCGGATCGGCATGGATGCCGAACTGCACCATGAAGCCGCTGATCACGCGAAAAAAGCGCGCGTCATTGAAGAAGCCGTTCTTCACGAGATTGTAGAAACGATCGGCGCCGTTCGGCGCCCAATCGCGATGCACCTCGATCACGAACGCGCCCTTGCTGGTGTCGAACTTGGCCTTGTAGGTGGGGGGCGCCTTCTCGTTCAGCGCCGCAGGGTCGGTCAGGCTGCCGGCTTGCGACGATGCGGGCATGGCAATGAGCGACAACGCGGCGCCGAGCGCGAGGCTGAAAATGGCAACGGCAAGACGACACTTGCGGATCATAGGGTGACCTTCCTCTTCAGGGCTGCGGCGACGGTGGGTGGAACGAAGGCTGCGACGTCGCCGCCCATGGCAGCGATCTGGCGCACCAGGCTCGCCGCGATATGCCGCGTGCCCGGCGAGGACGCCAGGAACACCGTCTCGACCTCCGGCGCAAGGGCAGCGTTCATCCCTGCCATCTGCATCTCATAGTCCAAGTCGCCAGCATCGCGAAGGCCGCGGATGATGATGGAGGCGCCATTGGCCTTGGCGGCCTTCACCGTCAGCGTGTCGTAGGTGGTCACGACCAGCGCCAGGCCAAGCGCGTCGGCGACCGGGGTCAACACCTCGGTCGCCAGCTGCACCCGCTCGTCGGCCGAGAACAACGGGTGCTTGTCGTGATGGGTGCCGATGGCGATCACCAGACGGTCCACGAGGCAAGCGGCGCGGCGCACGATATCGACGTGACCGAAGGTGACGGGGTCGAAGCTGCCGGGATAAAGGCCGGTGCGTGCGGTCACGGGCCGGACGCCTCGATGTCGGACGCCTCTTCGCCGCCATTCCCGTTCTCGACGTCGGGGATATGCTCGACCGAGACCACGCGCTCGTCCTCGGCGGTGTCGAAGACGATCACCCCTTGTGTCGAGCGGCCAACGACGCTGATGCCCTCGACCGGCACGCGGATGAGCTGGCCGCGGTCGGTGACGAGCATGATCTGGTCGCTCTCCTCCGCCGGGAAGGAGGCGATCAGCTTGCCGTTGCGCTGATTGACCACCATGGCGATGATGCCTTTGCCGCCGCGGCCGGAGATGCGGTACTCGTAGGCGGAGGTGCGCTTGCCATAGCCGTTCTCCGACACGGTGAGCACGAACTCCTCATGCGCGCTGAGCTCGGCATAGCGCTCCGGCGTGAGCACCACGGTTTCCTGGCCGTTGCTCTCGGCGTCGATGTCGGTTTCCTGCTCGGCGCCGCCTCTCCTGATCACATTCGCCTGGCGGATATAGGCGGCGCGCTCGGCCGGAACCGCCTCGATATGGCTGAGGATCGCCATGGAGATGACCTCGTCCTTGCCTTCGAGCTTGATGCCGCGCACGCCTGCCGACTCGCGGCCCTTGAACACGCGCACATCGGTGACCGGGAAGCGGATCGCTTGCCCTTCCGCGGTGGTGAGCAGCACGTCGTCCTGCTCGCTCGCCACCTGCACGCCGACGATGCGGTCGCCCTCCTCGAGCTTCATGGCGATCTTGCCGTTCTGCCGCACCTCGACGAAGTCGGACAGCTTGTTGCGCCGGACGGTGCCGCCATTGGTGGCGAACATCACGTCGAGCTTGCCCCAGGTTCCCTCATCCTCCGGTAGCGGCAGGATGGTGGTGAAGTTCTCGTCCTTGTCGAGGGGCAGCAGGTTGATCAGCGCCTTGCCGCGGGCCTGCGGTGCGGCCATCGGCAGCCGCCATACTTTCATCTTGTAGGCCATGCCGCGGGAGGAGAAGAACAGCACCGGCGTATGGGTATTGGCGATGAAGATGCGGGTGACGAAATCCTCCTCCCGCGTCGCCATGCCGGCGCGGCCTTTGCCACCGCGCCGTTGGGCGCGATAGTTGGAGAGCGGCACGCGCTTGATGTAGCCCTTGTGGGACACGGTGACGACCATGTCCTCGCGCTGGATCAGGTCCTCATCCTCGACCTCCGCCTCGATCTCCAGGATCTCGGTGCGGCGGGGGGTGCCGAACTCCTGCTTGATGCCTAGGAGCTCCTCCTTGACGATGGCGACGATGCGCGCACGCGAGCGCAGGATATCCAGATAGTCGCCGATCTGGACCCCGAGCTGCTTCAGCTCGTCGGCGATCTCATCGCGGCCGAGCGCGGTCAGGCGTTGCAGCCTCAACTCGAGGATGGCGCGGGCCTGCTCCTCGGAAAGACCGTAGGTGCCTTCGGCCGATACCTTGTGGCGGGGGTCGGCGATCAGCTCGACCAGCGGGATGATGTCGCTGGCCGGCCAATCGCGCGCCATCAACTCTGCCCTCGCGGTCGCAGGATCAGGCGCACGGCGGATCAGCGCGATCACCTCATCGATATTGGACACCGCGATGGCGAGCCCGACCAGCACATGGGCCCGCTCGCGGGCCTTGCGCAGCAGGAACTTGGTGCGGCGGCCGACGACCTGCTCGCGGAACTCGCAGAAAGTGCGGACGAGGTCCTTGAGGTTCAGAAGCTCGGGCCTGCCCCCGGTAAGCGCCACCATGTTGCAGCCGAAGGTCGATTGCAGCGGCGAGAAGCGATAGATCTGGTTCAGCACCACGTCGGCCATGGCGTCGCGCTTCAGCTCGATGACCACGCGCATGCCGTCGCGGTCGGACTCGTCGCGGATGTCGGAGATGCCCTCGATCCTCTTATCGCGCACGAGCTCGGCGATCTTCTCGATCATCGTCGACTTGTTCACCTGATAGGGGATCTCGGAGATCACCAGCGCCTCGCGCTCCTTGCGCAAGGTCTCGGTGGTCACGCGGCCGCGCATCAGCACCGAGCCACGGCCCTTATAGTAGGCCGAGCGGATGCCGGCGCGGCCGAGGATGAGCCCGCCGGTCGGGAAGTCTGGACCTGGCACGATCTCGGCGAGCTCGCCCACGCCAATCGCTGGATTGTCGAGATAGGCGACGCAGGCGTCGATCACCTCGCCGAGATTGTGCGGTGGGATGTTGGTCGCCATGCCGACGGCGATGCCGCTGGCACCGTTGACGAGCAGATTCGGAAAGCGCGCCGGCAGCACCATCGGCTCGCGCTCGGAATTGTCGTAATTGTCCTGGAAATCGACGGTCTCCTTGTCGATGTCCTCGAGCAGCTCATGCGCAACCTTGGCGAGGCGCACCTCGGTGTAGCGCATGGCCGCGGGCGGATCGCCGTCGACCGACCCGAAGTTCCCCTGCCCGTCGACCAGCGGCAGGCGCATGGAGAACTGCTGCGCCATGCGGACAAGCGCATCGTAGATCGATTGGTCGCCGTGGGGATGGTACTTACCGATGACGTCGCCGACGACGCGCGCGGACTTGCGATAGGGCTTGTTCCAGTCATAGCCGTTCTCGTGCATCGAAAAGAGGATGCGGCGATGCACGGGCTTCAGCCCGTCGCGCACGTCGGGAAGCGCGCGGGCCACGATCACGCTCATGGCGTAATCGAGATAGGACCGCTTCATCTCCTCGGTGAGGGAGATGGGACGGATGTCCGATGGGCTCGCGGGCGGCTCGCCGGATGGGTGAGTCTGATCGTTGTCAGCCAAGGCCGAAAAAAGTCCGTGGGTTCCAGGCGGGCGGAAGGGCCAGAACGCTGCCGTTTGCGAGCCGGCAGCGGCCTCCCGCAATAGACTTAACGTCGCGTGCTGAAGACGCTTCTCTATAGCCGATTTGGGCCGCCTTCCGCAACCAATCAAGAGGCCGCAGGCGGCCGCAGCAACGGCGAGGTTCCAGCTTCCTTATCAATGGCTTGGACGGCCCCTTGCGAGCCGCGACGTTCCGGGGAGCCAAGCCCTATCGTCAGCCGGCGGAATGCCTCATAGCGGGGCAAAAATGCGGAACGATTTGGGAAAGGTCACGTTGTTCTAGGCGGTCACGGCGCCGTTCCTCGTACCGCTGACCCAAAGTTGGACGCGAATCAAAAACAACACACGCGCCGGTCGAAACAAATAAAGGAGAGCATCATGAAGCGTCTTCTTGCCACTACAGCAGTTGGCATTTTCTTGGGCCTCACGCCCGTCCTCGCCCAGAGTCCACGCGCCAACGATGCGCCGAACGCGCCGGCGATGCAGATCCCGGCCCAGCCGTCGGATCCCACTTCCGCGATGAACGTTCCGGAACAAACGTCGGAGCCTAGTGCAACGCCCGGCCGGTCATCAGAGGCGCTCCCGCAATCGATCAGCCCCGAGGTGTCGAGCGCGTCGCCGGCACCGGCCGCGTCCGCTCAATTCCTCAACCGGCAGAAGAGCAATGATTGGCTGGCGAGCAAATTGATCGGTCAGGCGGTGGTGAACGCTAAGAACGAGACCATCGGCGACATCAATGACCTCGTCACCGACAATAGCGGCAAGGTGGTCGCCGTATTGATCGGTAGCGGCGGTTTTCTCGGCATCGGCGAGAAGCACATTGCCGTCCGCTTCGAGGATCTGAAGCTCGCCCACGATGAGAACAACCGCGTGAAGGTGATCGCCAATCTCACCAAGGAGACCCTCGCCGCCGCCCCCGACTATAAGACGCTCGACGAGCAGCAGGTGGTCGAGGGCGCGAACAAGAGCGACCGTGAGGACAATTCTATGCCTCGTACCGATTGACCCCTGCCCACAGGTCGCCTGCGTCGGGAGCCCGGTGTCGCCGAATGGCCCGCCGGGCTCTCTTTTTCTCAGGGCTCCCTGCGGCAATCAGGTGGGCGTGGCGAGCATGAGCCAGAAAATCGCAAGCAGTGAAATGAAGGCGGGCCAGCCGAGCCAGAACCACGCGCGTCTTAGCTGGTGGTAGCGAGGCGGCAGCGTCTGCTGCTTGGCCGCGACGGCCGCGATCGCCAAGTCGCGCATCTTGATCTGCAGCACCACGACGGGGAGCCAGCAAGCCCCGACGACGAGATAGAGGACGATGCTCGCCATGAGCCAGGTCTGGCTGAGGGGATAACGCCCGAGCTCGGCGAGCAGCAGGCCCGTCACCGGCTGGGCAATCGCGGCGGTGGCGGTGAAAAAATAATCGGCGATGACGACGATGCGCAGCGTCGCCGCTATTGCCGGTGGATCGCCGTAGCGGTCGGCCATGTAGAGAAAGAAGGCGATCCCGACGCCGGTGCCGAGCAGGATGGCGGCGCCGATGACGTGGAGGAATTTGAGCGCGAGATAGAGGGACAAGGGGCGCTCCTCACCGGTTCTCCTGCGCCGCCATCACCACGGCGGTCGCCGCCATCATCGGCAGCACCTTGAGGAGCGGCCCGAAATTGTCGGTCCACAGCCCCGGTGCGATCAGGCTCAAGCCCAGAAAATAGAAGGCGCTCAGCAGGAGCTGCGCCACCCCTGCCCGTCGCACGAAGCGCGGCAAGAGGAACAGCGCGCCCGCGACAATGTCGGCTATGGCGGCGCTCCCGACCAATATCACGGCAAGAGTGCGGTCAAAACCAGTTGCGGTGACCAGCGATATCGCCGCTTCGAAGCTCCGCGGCACGAGCGTGACGAGGCCGATCATGATCCAGAACAGGGCGAGCGTCACATGCAGCAAGGGCACGACGAAGAAGGCTCGCGCATGCAGCCGATCCTGCAAGGTCGCAGGCCAGGCGTGCAGTGTCTCGCGGAAGCCCTTCGGCGTCCCTCCGCAGGCGGATGCGAAGCCCGAGCCGTCGACGGGCGCGTCATGGCGCATCTGAGCCAGCGAGGTGGACCTGAGGGAGGTGGGATAGCCGAGTAGCCCAGCGCCATCGCCGAGGCGGAGCAGGAGCTTAAGCAGCGGCAGCGGCAGCACGATCTCGCGCGCCTCAAGGAAGCCGAGCCAGGCGCGATAGCCCAAGACGATGTCGCGCACGCTTAAGCGGTCGGGGCCTGCCGCATAGAGGGTCGTGCGCGCCGGCTGCTCGCGCGATGCGAGCTGCGCGATGCCGCGGGCGAGATCGTCGAGCGCAATGGGCTGGAAGCGTTCTGTCGCGTGCCCAGGCAGGGGCAATAGGCCAGGGAAGCCGGCAAGGCCCCTGAGCAGCGAGGTGCCCCCATAGCTTCCCCGCCCGATGACCAGCGACGGCTTCACGATCAGCCAGTTGCCGTCGAGCCCAAGCAGCGCGGCGTCAGCCTCGGCTTTCGAGCGCGCATAGGATGTGGCCATGTCGGCCTCCGCACTCACCGCCGAGATATTCACGAGCCGCTTCACCCTCGCCGCCGCGCAGGCTTCGAACAAAGCAATCGTGGATCGGGCGTGGATCTTATCGGCGTCGTCGCGGAAGCTCGACTGCAACACGCCGACGCAATTCACCACGGCGTCGATGCCGGCGAGGCGAGGCGCCCAGATGGCGGCGTCGGTGTCGCGGTTGAAGTCGCAGGCGATCCATTCGATGTCGGGAAGGAGGCGGCTGCCCAAGGCAATGTCGCGGCCAGCGCCGATAACGGTCCAACCGTCACGCTTAAGCGCGCGGGCCACCTCTTGGCCAATGAAGCCGTAAGCGCCCGTGACCAGGCACCGCATGCGGAAGCCCCCCGTTTCCGCTTGGACGATTCGAGCCGGGCGTCAGCGCGCGCCTTAGGCCCTACTCTGGCTCGATTGGGAACCGGTCGCCACGCTTTGGCGCCGGTGCTTGCCGATGCAAGGGCCGCGAACTCTTATCCCTAGAAGGGTATCTCGTCGTCGAGCTCTTTGTCGAAGGAGCCGCCGCCACCGGCGCCGCCGCCGCCGAGCGCCGATGAGCGACCGAAGTCGCCACCTCCGGCGCTCGAGCTTGAGCGCTCCTCAGCCCCGCCCTGCCGGCCATCGAGCATGGTGAGCTGGGAGTTGAAGCCTTGCAGGACGATTTCGGTGCTATAGCGATCCTGGCCGGCCTGGTCCTGCCATTTGCGCGTCTGCAGCTGGCCTTCAAGGTAGACCTTGGAGCCCTTCTTCAAATACTGCTCGGCGATGCGGCAGAGGCCTTCATTGAAAATGACGACGCGGTGCCACTCGGTCTTCTCGCGCCGCTCGCCCGAGCTTTTGTCGCGCCAACTCTCGCTCGTGGCGATGCGCAGATTCGCGATCGGGCGGCCATCCTGCGTGTGACGGATTTCGGGATCGGCCCCAAGATTGCCGACGAGAATCACCTTGTTGACCGATCCGGCCATGATACGAAGACCTCCAAGTGGGTCCAGCACGCCGTCAGCTGGCTGACAAGTCTAGCGCCTGCAAGGCGCCTTTCGCTAGGCCGCCACGGCGCCGTCCACAGGGGCGATGCGCGTTTCTCCTTGTACACGTTTTGTTCCAGGTCGTCCAGGCGGCACGCCAAGCGCCTTGAGATTTCCCGGCGACCGCCCTATCCCTTCGACGGAATCAGCTCGCATGAGGGAAGAGGATGCAGCGATCCATCGACAAGCGCCACGCCACCAAACGCCGGACGGCAGCACGGCGCCACCCGCACAGCACGCAGTTGGGCTTCACCGAGCGGCAATGGCCGTTCCTCTACGTGCTGGTCGGGAACTGGATCTTCTCGCTCGCCTTCTTTCTCGGCGTCAAGCTCGTGTGGCACTGGGTGCCGGCGGAGTGGAACAATCTCGGCGACAGGCTCGCCCTCGTCATCAAGGACGCGGTGTTTGCGATACTGCCGGGCGTGATCGCCATCGCCATCGTCGCCGCCCAACGCATGGATCCGAAGATGTGGGTGGGGCGCGTGGCCAAGCCCAATTCGGCGCTCGACATCAACACGCGTTTCATCCTCAATACCTTCGAGCAGTTCGCCGCCTATTTCGTTGCCAATGCCGGCCTGGCGCTCTTCTGCCCGCCGGAGGAAGCTCGCACGCTGATCATCCTCACGGCGCTGTTCCTGTTGGGACGAATCCTGTTCTGGATCGGCTACCACCGGAACCCGTATCTGCGCGCCTTCGGCTTCGGCCTCACCTTCTACCCGACGGTAGGCGCCTATATTTGGCTCGTGCTGTTCATGGTGTTCGGCATCCGCGTGCCCTTGTAGCCGCGTCTTTGTCATCGCCGAGCCTTTGCCAGGCACTCATCTGCCCGCCTGCCAGTCGAGGATGGCCTGCACCGGCCATAGCAACATAACGACGTTGAGGGTGAGATTGTCGCGGATGAAATATCCGACGACGAGCTCGAGCGTGATGGCGATTGCCACCGTAAGCCAGATCGGGAAGCGCGCCGCAAGGACGAAGCCAAGCACCATAAATAAAATGTCGCTCACCGAGCTGATGACGCTGTCGCCGTAATAGTCGAGCGAGACTGTTATCCCGCGATAGCGATTGATCAGGTAGTCCGTATTCTCGATCACCTCCCAGGGCCCCTCGACGAGCAAAGCGAGAAGGAGCCGCGCCCCGAACGACAGCGGGATCCAGCGGCCGATGAGCCAGAACAATGCGTAAAACAGAAAGCCGTGGATGACGTGGGAGGGCGAGTACCAGTCGGAGAGGTGCTGGGAGTTCTCGCGGCTCACCACCACCCCGTGCCAGAGCTTGACATACCCGCATTTGCAAATGAGCGGGTGGCCCATGAACGCCAGGATCGCGGCGCTCACGGCGATGATGCCGAGGACGCCGAGAGCTTGGGTGCGGGAGAGCTTCACGGGGCGTATCTATCATCGCCCCCTTCTTCTTGTCATCGCCGGGTTTGACCCGGCGATCCAGTAGACGCCAGAGAGAATATTGTTCGCTGGCGTGGGCGGATACTGGGTGCCTGCCGGAGCCTGTCAACGGGCCGGCCAAAGGCCGAGCCCGTTTGCGGGCATGACAACAACAGGCTTTTTCGGAACCAAACGTAAGTCACGCGTGCCCCTGGATTCCGGCTTTCGCTGGAATGACGCCGTGCCTATCCTTGTTTTTTCTTGCAACAGACGCTGCCAAAGCGGATGTCGAGACCATGACCCAAGACGAGGCGCTGGCGCTGCTCAAGACCGGCGCCAGCCTCTTCCTCACCGGCCAGCCGGGCAGCGGCAAGACCCACACGGTCAACCGCTACATTCACGCCTTGCAGCGGCAGGGCGTCGAGCTTGCCTATACGGCCTCCACCGGCATCGCTGCGATCCATGGTCATGGCGTCACCATCCATGCCTGGAGCGGCATCGGCGTGCGCGACGCGTTCACCCGCCGCGACCTCGACACGCTCAGCGCCAACCGGCGTCTGGCCTCCCGCATCGAGCGGACGAGCGTGCTGGTCATCGATGAGATTTCGATGCTGCCGGCGCGCGCCTTGACCATGGTGGATACGGTCTGCCGCCACATCAGGGCAAACACCGCCCCTTTCGGCGGCATGCAGGTCGTGCTGGTGGGCGACTTCTTCCAGCTGCCGCCTATCGTCCGCCGCAACTTTGATGACGCCCAGCTGCCGCTTGCCGAAACGGGCGATGGGTTCGGCGCTGGCTTCGCGCATACCTCGCCGGCGTGGCGGGACCTTGCGCCCACGGTCTGCTATCTGTCGGAGCAGCACCGGCAAAGCGATCAGACGTTCCTCGCCGTGCTCGCCGCCATCCGCGCCAATGCTTGCACCGGTCACCACCGCGAATGCCTCAAGGCGCGGCTGATCGACCGCGACCGGCTCCCCGTGGGCTGCACGCTCCTCTTCACCCACAACGCCGCCGTGGACGAGATCAACCAACGGGAATTGGTGAAGCTCGGCGGCAAGACGCATTCCTTCGCCATGGCGTCGAAGGGACCGGAGCCTTTCGTGCGCACCCTGCAACGAGGCTGCCTGTCGCCGGAACGCCTCGAGCTGAAGCAAGGCGCCGTGGTGATGTTCACCAAGAACGATCAGGGCGGCCGCTTCGTCAATGGCACACTCGGGCTGGTGGACGACTTCGAGCCCGAAAGCGGCTATCCCGTGGTGCGGACGCGGGCTGGCCGCCGCATCGTGGCGGAGCCCGCCAAATGGAAGATCGACGAGGGCGGCAAGGAGCGCGCCAGCATCACGCAAGTGCCGCTTAGGCTCGCCTGGGCGATGACCGTGCATAAGAGCCAGGGCATGTCGCTCGACGCCGCGGTAATCGACCTTTCGCGCGCCTTCGAGTATGGCCAGGGCTATGTGGCGTTGTCGCGGCTGCGCAGCCTGTCCGGGCTTCATTTGCTCGGCCTCAACGAGCGGGCGCTGCGCGTGCACCCCATCGCGGTGGAAAAGGACGCCCTGTTCCGGGCCCAATCGGACGCCGCTCTCGCCGCCATTGCCGCGATCGACGCAAGCGGCCTTGCTCAGAGTCAGCAGGGGTTCCTCACCACCTGCCACGTCCGGACCGGGCAGCCGGGGTCGGCAGCCCCTGCCCGGCCGAGAATGCCCTGGACGCCGCAAGGCACGGCACTCGATGCCATCCGGGCGATTCACGGCAAGGCTTACGCCCCCTGGAGCGCGGAGGAGGAGACCGACCTCAAGCGCCGCCACCACGCAGGCGAGACGGTGGAGGCGATCGCAGCTAGCCTCGGCCGCAAGCCAGGCGCCATCCGCTCCCGCCTCAAGAAGCTCGAGCTAATCTAGGAGAACTCGGGCCCCGACCCACCCTGCCCTTGCCGGTCTATGCCAGGGGAGCTAAGCCTTTCTCGGGCCTTGTTGAACAGGCCGGCCACTCCAACATTGCCCCTATGACCTCCAAGTCCATCTCCATCCGCGGCGCGCGGGAGCACAACCTCAAAAACGTCTCCCTCGATCTGCCCCGGGAGCGGCTGGTGGTCATCACCGGGCTCTCGGGCTCCGGCAAGTCGTCGCTCGCCTTCGACACCATCTATGCCGAGGGCCAGCGCCGCTATGTCGAGTCGCTGTCGGCCTATGCCCGGCAGTTCCTCGACATGATGCAGAAGCCCGACGTCGACCATATCGACGGGCTGTCGCCGGCGATCGCCATCGAGCAGAAGACGACTTCGCGTAATCCGCGCTCCACCGTCGGCACCGTCACCGAGATCTACGACTATATGCGGCTGCTCTGGGCCCGCGTCGGCATCCCCTATTCGCCCACGACCGGGTTGCCGATCGAGAGCCAGACCGTGAGCCAGATGGTCGATCGCGTGCTCACGCTTGCCGAAGGCACGCGCCTCTATCTGCTGGCGCCCATCGCGCGCGGGCGCAAGGGCGAGTTCAAAAAGGACTTTGCCGAGCTGCAGAAAAAGGGCTTCCAGCGGGTGAAGGTGGACGGCCGCTTCACCGAGATCGCCGACGTGCCGGCGCTGGACAAGAAGATCAAGCACGACATCGACGTGGTGGTGGATCGCATCGTGGTGCGCCCCGACCTCAGCGCGCGGCTGGCCGATAGCTTCGAGACGGCGCTCCAGCTCGCCGATGGCGTGGTCATTGCGGAATTTGCGGACCCGCCGTCGCGGGGCGTGGAGCCCCCTCACCTCCAGGGAGACGGAGGGAAAGATGTGGATGGCCGGGTCAAGCCCGGCCATGACGCCGGAGGAATTGGTGAGTCGGAGCGGATCATCTTCTCGGCCAAGTTCGCCTGCCCGGTGTCGGGCTTCACCATCGAGGAGATCGAGCCCAGGCTCTTCTCCTTCAACAATCCTTACGGCGCTTGTCCCGCCTGCGACGGGCTGGGCACCGAGCTCTTCTTCGAGCCCGACCTCGTGGTTCCCGACGAGACATTGAGTCTGGCCCGCGGCGCCATCGTCCCCTGGGCGCGCACCTCCGCCAGCTCGCCCTACTACCAGCAGACGCTGGAGGCGCTGGCGCGGGCCTACCGCCAGCCCATGACCAAGCCGTGGAAGTCGCTCGCCGAGGACTTCCGCCAGGTGGTGCTCTATGGCTCCGGCGAGGACGAGATCGTTTTCACCTATGACGACGGGGTGCGTCATTACTCGACCGCCAAGCCCTTCGAGGGCGTGATCACCAATATCGAGCGGCGCTGGCGGGAGACCGAATCCGGTTGGGTGCGCGAGGAGCTGTCGCGCTTCCAGTCCAACCATCCTTGCGTGGCGTGCGGCGGCTATCGGCTGAAGCCCCAGGCTTTGGCTGTGAAGATCGCGGGCCTCCATATCGGCGAGGTTACCGAGATGTCGATCCGCCAGGCCTATGGCTGGTTCGACGAGCTGCCCGCCAAGCTCACGCCCAAGGGCCGCGAGATCGCCGAGCGCATCCTGAAGGAGATCCGCGAGCGCTTGCGCTTCCTCATCGATGTGGGCCTCGATTACCTCACCCTTGCCCGCGCCTCCGGCACGCTCTCCGGCGGCGAGAGCCAGCGCATCCGGCTCGCCTCGCAGATCGGCTCCGGCCTCACCGGCGTGCTCTATGTGCTGGACGAGCCTTCCATCGGGCTGCATCAGCGCGACAATGCGCGGCTCTTGGAGACGCTGAAGGCGCTGCGCGATCTCGGCAACAGCGTGCTCGTGGTGGAGCATGACGAGGAGGCGATCCTCACGGCCGACCATGTGGTGGATATGGGCCCCGGCGCCGGCGTCCATGGCGGCGAGGTGGTGGCGGAAGGCACGCCCGCCCAGGTGATGGCCAACCCGCAAAGCCTGACCGGGCAATATCTCACCGGCTTCAGGCAGATCCCGCTGCCCAAAGAACGACGCAAACCGACAAAAGGCAGACGACTGTCTGTGATCGGCGCGCGCGCCAACAACCTCAAAAACATCAATGTCGACATTCCGCTCGGCCTGTTCACGTCGGTCACCGGCGTCTCCGGCGGCGGCAAGTCCACCTTCCTCATCGAGACGCTCTACCGCGCCGTCGCCCGCAAGCTGACCGGCGCGCGCGAGCATCCGGGCGAGCATGACGCGATCGAAGGGCTCGAGCAGCTCGACAAGGTCATCGACATCGACCAGTCGCCCATCGGGCGCACGCCGCGTTCCAACCCGGCCACCTATACCGGCGCCTTCACCCCCATCCGCGAATGGTTCGCCGAGCTGCCCGAGGCCAAGGCGCGCGGCTACAAGCCCGGGCGCTTCTCCTTCAACGTCAAGGGNNTTTCTGCCCGACGTCTACGTCACTTGCGACGTGTGCAAGGGCAAGCGCTACGACCGCGAGACGCTGGAGATCAAGTTCAAGGGCAACTCCATCGCCGACGTGCTCGACATGACGGTGGAGGAGGCGGCCGAGTTGTACAAGGCGGTGCCGAGCGTGCGCGACAAGCTCGAGACGCTGAAGCGCGTGGGGCTCGGCTATATTCGCGTCGGCCAGCAGGCCACCACGCTTTCAGGCGGCGAGGCGCAGCGGGTGAAGCTGTCCAAGGAGCTGTCGCGGCGGGC
>PLBV01000035.1 GCA_003135455.1 Hyphomicrobiales bacterium
AACAGCACCAGCACCGAGGTGAGCCGCGCATCCCACACCCAATAGGTGCCCCACATGGGCTTGCCCCAGAGCGAGCCGGTGACCAGCGCGATGAAGGTGAAGGTGGCCCCGATGGGGGCGGCGGTCTTGGCGGCGACGTCGGCGAGCGGGTGGCGCCAGATCAGCGTGCCGAGCGCGGCGAGCGCGATCAGCGTGTAGCCGAACATGGCGAGCCAGGCGGCCGGCACGTGGATGAACATGATCTTCACCGTCTCGCCTTGCTGATAGTCGGGCGGCGCCACGAACAGGGCGAGGTAGAGACCGTAGCCCAAGAGCAGCAGGGTGACCGCCGTGAGCCATGGCACGACGCGATCAACGATGGAGAGGAAGCGCGTGGGGTTGGCGAGGCTCAGCATGGGGCTCTACTAGTTCGTTTGGGAAATGAGCGCAATTGGCCTCTCCTTTTCGTCATTCCGGCGCAAGCCGGAATCCAGAAGGCCACGCGGCAAGCCTTTTTGGCCTGGATACCGGCTTTCGCCGGTATGACGACGTCTATCGCATGGCGGTGCGGAGCGCGGCGGCGGCGGCGATGGGGGCGAGCACCAGGCTCGCCAGGCTCAGTGCGCAAAGCATGAGGAAGGGTGGCCAGGGCGAGGCAGGGCCGGTGGTCGCTGCCGACACGGTGGCCACGCCGAAGATCAGAACCGGCACGTAGAGGGGCAGCACGAGCAGCGCGAGCAGCACGCCGCTTCGCCTTAAGCCAAGGGTCAGGCTGGCGCCGATGGCGGCGACGAAGCTTACCGAGGGCGTGCCGGCGAGCATGGCGAGCACGAGCCAGGGCACCGCGTTGATCGGTAGGTTGAGCAGCAACCCCAGAATGGGCGCGAGGAGGGCGAGCGGCACGCCGGTGGTGATCCAATGGGCGAGGCTCTTCAGCGCCGCGACGAGGGGAAGCGGCAGGGGCCCCATCGCCAGCATGTCGAGGGTGCCGTCCTCATAGTCATTGTGGAAGATGCGGTCGGCGGAGAGCAGGCTCGCCAGCAGCAGCGCCACCCAGAGCACGCCGGCCGCAATGCGCGAGAGCAGGTTGAGGTCGGGCCCAAGGCCTAAGGGCGTGATGGCGACCACGACGAGATAGAAGCCGAGCGTGGTGCCGATGGCGCCGCCTTCCCGCCAGGCAAGCTTGATGTCGCGAAGGAGCAGCGCGAGCGCCGGCCTCATCCCAGTCGCCCCTCACCGAGCACGAGCGTTCCCGCAAATCTCACCTTGAGCGGCGTGTGGCTTGCGACCATGGCGAGGCCTCCCTCTTTAAGATGCTTGCCGATGGCGGCGTCGAGCGCCTTCACAGCGGACGCATCGAGGGAGACCGAGGGCTCGTCGAGCAGCCAGATCGGCCGCGGCGCCACGACCAGGCGGGAGAGTGCGAGCTTGCGCTTCTGTCCCGCCGAGAGCAGGCCTGCGGGGAGATGGGCGAGGCTTCCAAGCCCAAACGCCGCAAGCGCGCTTTCCACGCTTTCCCGCCCGGCCCCGACCCGCCCGCCGCCGAGAAAGTCCGCCGTGAAGGCGAGGTTCTCGCGCACGCTTTGCGCAGCTTTGATGCCGTTCAGATGGCCCACATAGGCGCAAGACTCGGGCAAGGCACCCTCTTCGTCCGCGCCCTCAAGGCTGAGCCGGCCCGCTTGCCACGGCAAGAGGCCAGCGATCAGCCGCAGCAGGGTCGTCTTGCCGGCGCCATTGGGGCCGCTCACCAGCAGGGCTTGCCCCGCGCCAAGCGCAAAGCTCAAGCCCTGAAAGAGCGTGCGGCCACCGCGCTGGCAGCCGAGGTCATGGGCAATCAGGCTGATCGGTTGAGCCATTTGCTCGCAATTTGCGCAAACCGTGCTTCCGGCAGGCAGGTCGATGGAATTGCCACGCGCGCTGTCACATCTCGTGCATTGTCTCCGTGGCGCAAGCGCTTTTATAGTGGTTGAGAGCAAGCGTCCAAGTGCGTCAAGGGCGCCGTTACCCGCCACGACTCGCGCGCGCCGGTTTTCTAGGCTTCTCGCCGGAAGATTGGCCACGCCCTTGCATGCCGTCGCGTGCGACTAAACGCGACAGCCTGCCTTAGGAGACCAGCTTGACCAAGGCGCCTTCGCTCGACAGCTTCAACTGCCAGCGCATGCTGAAAGTCGGCTCGCGCCGTTACGCCTATTTCAGCCTGAAGGAGGCCGAGGCGAATGGGCTCGCCGATATCGGTCTGCTCCCCTTCTCGCTCAAAGTGCTGCTCGAGAATCTGCTCCGCCACGAGGATGGGCGCACCGTCACGTCCGACGACATCGGTGCCATGGCGCTGTGGCTCGCGACAAGGAAGAGCGACCGTGAGATCGCGTTCCGCCCGGCGCGGGTGCTGATGCAGGACTTCACCGGCGTCCCCGCCGTGGTCGACCTCGCGGCGATGCGCGATGCCATGGCGGCGCTTGGCGGCGATCCGCGCGCGATCAATCCGCTGGCGCCGGTGGACCTCGTCATCGACCATTCGGTGATGGTCGACGCGTTCGGCTCGGCCGGAGCGTTCCAGGAGAATGTCGAGAAGGAATATGAGCGGAACGGCGAGCGCTATGCGTTCCTGCGCTGGGGAGCGGGCGCCTTCGACAATTTCCGCGTGGTGCCGCCCGGCACCGGCATCTGTCATCAGGTCAATCTCGAATATCTGGCGCAGACGGTGTGGGTCGAGGAGGCGGGAGACGGGGCCAAGCTCGCTTATCCCGACACGTTGGTGGGCACCGACAGCCATACCACCATGGTCAACGGCCTCTCGGTTCTGGGTTGGGGCGTGGGTGGGATCGAGGCGGAGGCGGCGATGCTCGGCCAGCCGATCTCCATGCTGATCCCCGAGGTGGTGGGCTTCCGCCTGACCGGGCGCCTCCCCGAAGGCGTCACGGCGACCGACCTCGTGCTCACCGTCACCGAGCGCTTGCGCCGCGCCGGCGTCGTCGGCAAGTTCGTGGAGNNGAATACGGCGCGACCTGCGGCTTCTTCCCGGTCGACAAGGAGACGCTCGCTTATCTGGAGGCGACGGGGCGCAAGCGGGCGCGAATCGCGCTGGTCGAGGCCTATGCGCGCGCCCAAGGTCTCTTCCGCGACGCCGATACGCCGGACCCCGTGTTCACCGAGACGATCTCGCTTGATCTCGCCGAAGTCGAGCCGTCGCTCGCTGGCCCGAAGCGGCCACAGGACCGCGTGCCGCTCGCAGGTGCTGCTTCCGCCTTCGCCGAGGTGCTGGACAAGGAATATGGGAAAGGCACGGAGGCCGGCAGGCGCGTGCCGGTGAAGGGTCGGAATTTCGACCTCGGCCATGGGGACGTGGTGATCGCCGCCATCACCTCCTGCACCAACACGTCCAATCCCTTCGTCATGGTGGGCGCCGGGCTGCTGGCGCGGAACGCCGTGGCCAAGGGCTTACAGGTCAAGCCCTGGGTGAAGACCTCGCTCGCGCCGGGCTCGCAGGTGGTGAGCGACTATCTCGACAGAGCGGGCCTGCAATCAGACCTCGACCGCCTCGGCTTCAATCTGGTGGGCTATGGCTGCACCACCTGCATCGGCAATTCCGGGCCGCTGGCGGAGGAGATCTCCGAGGCGATCCAGACCCATGGGCTGGCGGTGGTCTCGGTGCTCTCGGGCAACCGCAATTTCGAGGGCAGGGTCAATCATGACGTGCGCGGCAACTATCTCGCCTCGCCGCCGCTGGTGGTGGCTTATGCGCTTGCCGGCTCCATCATGGTCGATCTCGCCACCGACCCGCTGGGGGTGAGCTCGGACGGCGAGCCCGTGTATCTCAAGGACATCTGGCCCTCGTCGAAGGAGATCGCCAAGGTGGTCCGCAAGGCGGTGAAGCGCTCGATGTTCAAGCGGCGCTATGAGAATGTGTTCGAGGGCGACGAGGAATGGCGCGAGATCGAGGTCAAGGGCGGGCTTACTTACGGGTGGGACACCGCCTCGACCTATGTGCAGAACCCGCCTTATTTCACCACGCTCTCGGCGACGCCTTCGCCCGTCACCGACATTGCCGACGCCCGCATCCTCGGCCTGTTTGGGGACTCCATCACCACCGACCACATCTCGCCCGCAGGCGCCATCAAGCGCGACAGCCCGGCCGGCCATTACCTGACCTCCCATGGCGTGGCCTTCCACGACTTTAACTCCTATGGCTCGCGGCGCGGCAATCACGAGGTGATGATGCGCGGCACCTTCGCCAATATCCGCATCAAGAACATGATGGTGAAGGGGGTTGAGGGCGGCGTCACCGTGCATTACCCCTCCGGAGACCGCATGGCGATTTACGACGCTGCCATGCGCTACCAGGAAGAGGGCGTGCCGCTCGTCGTCTTCGCCGGCAAGGAATATGGCACCGGCTCCTCGCGCGACTGGGCGGCCAAGGGCACGCGGCTGCTCGGCGTGCGTGCGGTGATCGTGCAGAGCTTCGAGCGCATCCACCGGTCGAACCTGATTGGCATGGGCGTGCTGCCGCTCGCGCTTGCCGAGGGCATGTCATGGCAGTCGCTTAATCTTACCGGCGACGAGACGGTGAGCCTTGCAGGCCTCGCCGACATCAAGCCCGGGCAATGGGTCGAGGCCGATATTGCCTATGCCAACGGCGAGAAGCGGGCCGTGCCTCTCTCGGTGCGCATCGACACCTTCGACGAGCTCGACTATTTCCGCAATGGGGGCATCCTGCAATACGTGCTCCGCTCCTTGGCGCGAGCCGCCGCCTGACCAAGGGAAAGGGCGAGATCTTTGTCCGCTTTGCGCGCCGGCATCTTTGTCGGTGGCTCGGGTCACTGAGTTGTGACTCGGATTGAACGCTTTTGGCCGGATATTTCGGCCCGCTTCCTGCATTGTAAGCGCCATGAGGCGCCTCACTGCCACTTGCGCCCTGGTGGCGCTCACGGCCGGCAGCCTGATCACATCGGGTCTGGCTCAATCGCCGCGACAACATGCCGGACAAGGCAACGCCGTGCTCGAGCTGTTCACGAGCCAAGGCTGCTCGTCTTGTCCGCCTGCCGACGCGCTGCTCGGGCGGCTCGCCGACCGGCCGGGCCTGCTCGTGCTCTCCTATTCGGTCGACTACTGGGACTATCTCGGCTGGCATGACACGCTGGGCAGCGCTGCCAATAGCGAGCGGCAGCGGGAATATGCGCGGGAGCGCGGCGACGGCAGGGTCTATACGCCGCAAATGGTCGTGGACGGCGTCAGCCACGTCAATGGCAGCGACGAGAATGCGATCAAGCTCGCCCTCGAGGCGGCGGAAAGCAAGCTCGCCGCAGCCAAGGTGCCGGTCGCCATTCGGGCCGAGGGGGACACGCTCGTCATCGACATCGGCGCAGCACCGGAGCAGTCGGACAAGCGCGCGGGCACGGTGTGGCTTGCCATCGCCAAGGAGGTGCAGAAGGTCTCCATTACCCGCGGTGAGAATCACGGGCGGGAGATCAGCTACCACCACCCGGTGCGCGAGCTGACGCCGATCGGGATGTGGAAGGGCGAGGCGATGACGCTGCGCCTGCCGATCAAGGACCTGAAGACCATGGGCGGCGACTGCGTGATTGCGCTGGTGCAGGTGGAGAGCGCCGGGCCGATCCTCGGCGCTGCAGAGTATGAGCGGCTGTGAGCTGAGGCTCTTTTTTCTCGGAATCGTGCTCAGGACGACAGCGCGTCGGCGCAATAAAAAACGGGCCGGCGAACTGACCCGTTAGAACTCATTCCACATGGGAGAAACAGCTACCAAATCTACAAACGAAAAGGCCTCAAGTGGCCCGGTCCGAGAGAAGACCCCGGGGGCTGGGGGGCTGATACCGAAGCCTCTACCTGGACCGGGCCGAGAGGCAACAATCCGCATCATACGGTTCTTTGGGGCGTGGCAAGGGCTGGATTTTGGCGGAACTGTGATTCACATTTCGATATATTACAGTTCGTGTAAGCTCCTGGACCGGCTTGAATTTCGCCCGCTTAGCGTTCATCATGAAGCTTCCATAATAGGAGGCGCGTTTGAGCGAAACCGAGCCCATAGTCTTGCCGCTGGCCCGCAAGGCTGGCGGCGATCCCAACCCTACCGAGACACGGCGTGGCGACATTTCCTTCGATCGCCAAGAGCTGTCGCAAATCCTGAACGTATATGGACGCAAGGTCGCCAGCGGCGAATGGCGTGACTATGCCATCGACACGCTGCGCGAGAAGGCCGTGTTCTCGGTGTTCCGGCGCGCGACCGAGACGCCGCTCTACCGCATCGAGAAGGCGCCGAAGCTGGCGCGCCGCCAGGGCGCCTATAGCGTGATCGCGGCGACGGGCCTCATCCTGAAGCGCGGGCACGATCTCGCCCGCGTGCTGCGCGCGCTCGACCGCGGCTTGCGCCTGGTGGAGTGCTAGACAAGCAAAGGCCCCGGCGGGGAGCCGGGGCCCTGTCGCTGTGTCTTCGTCGTCAGCAGCGCCTAGCGGCGGTCGCCGAAGAGCTGCAACAGCATCATGAACAGGTTGATGAAGTCGAGATAGAGCCTGAGCGCTCCCATCACGGCTTTGCGGCCGGCGACGGTGCCGTCGTCGCCCACATAGTACATCTCCTTGATCTGCTGGGTGTCGTATGCGGTGAGGCCGGCGAAGATGAGCACGCCGACAACCGATACCGCGAACTGCAGGGCACTCGAGGCGATGAACAGGTTCACCAGCGAGGCGATGATGATGCCGATCAGGCCCATGAACAGGAAGGAGCCCCAGCCCGACAGATCCCGGCCGGTGGTGTAGCCGTAGAGGCTGAGCGCCCCGAAGGACGCGGAGGTAATGAAGAACACCCGCGCGATGCTCTGGCCGGCATATACGAGAAAGATGGAGGAGATCGACAGCCCCATCAGCCCGGCAAAGATCCAGAAACAGAGCTGGGCGGCGCCGAGGCTCATCTTGTTCATCCGGGCCGACAGGACAAACACCATCACCAGCGGCGCGAAGATCACCACCCATTTGAACGGGCTCGTATAGATGAAGGAGCCGAAGCTGGTCAGCTGCGGCCCGGCATCCGTCTGGATGACGGCCATGGCGTAGGTGAAATAGGCGACCACGCCGGTGATCGCGACGCCTATGCCCATGTAGTTGTAGACGCGCAGCATATAGGCGCGCAGACCGGCGTCGACCGCCTCTGCCTGGCGGCCGATGGTCTGCGGCTGCGTGTAGTTTCGGTCAAGATCGGCCATTAAAGATCCTTTCGCCCTGGCTGCTCGATATGAGGGTATTCACGGAAGAGACTTTGCGCCGAATATGGGCTCTCGGCCGCTCCACTGCAAGAAGCCGTGGCGACGCGCCCCCGCCTACGCCTCGCCTGGCCCCTCCGCGAAGGGATGGAACCGCGACCCGCGTCGCGACTGCCGAGGCTCACTCGCCCCTGAGATAGGGCGCGGCCTTGGCCGACAGCACACCCCAGGTGGCGACGGCGCCGATCCCGAGCACCAGCGCCAGCGCAAGCAGCACCGTCTCCGCCACCGCGGTGACCGAGAAGACGAACTTCAACTCGAAGGCCCATTTGCATAGCCCCCAGGCGGTGCCGATGCCGATGGCGAGCGCGAGCGCCGCCGTGGCAAGTCCGAGAAGGCCGAATTCGATGAGCTCGGCGCGGACGACGCGGCCGCGCGTGGCGCCAAGGGTCTTATAGAGTACCGCGTGATATTTCCGCCGCTGCTGGCCCGCGGCGATAGCTCCCGCCAGCACCACCGCGCCGACGGCAAGCATGACGCCGGCCGTCACCCGGATCGCGGTCATCACTTGGGTGATCAGCTCTCTCGCCGCCGCAACGACGTCGCCCACCTTGATCGCGGTGACGAGCGGGAAGCGCTCGGCGAGCGCCTGGATCAGTCTGCCTTCCAGCTCCGGCGGCGTGTTCTTCGGCAACTCCAGCGTGGTCAGCACGCGATGGGGGGCGTCGGCCAGTGTGTTGGGCGAGAACACCATGATGAAGTTGATGGCGAGCGACTCCCAGTCGATCTGGCGCAGGCTCGCGATGCGGGCGTCGACGTTACGGCCGAGAATGTTGACGGTGATGGTGTCGCCGGGCTTCAGCCCCAGCCCGTGCGCCGCCTCCGCGTCGAAGGAGACGAGCGGCGGTCCGGCATAGTCCTTCGGCCACCACTCGCCTTCCACCAGCTTGGAGCCTTCCGGGATGGTGTCGGTGTAGGTGAGACCACGGTCGCCTGAGAGCACCCAGCGGTTGTCGGGCGCGGCCTCTACCTTCTCGGCCGGCACGCCCTTCACCGCCACGATGCGGCCGCGCAGCATGGGCGCGTCGGCGAGCTTGGCGCCTGGCTCGATGCTCAAGGCCGTGTCGCGGAAGGCGGCGAGGTCGCTAGCGTCCACTTCGAGGAAGTAATAAGCGGGCGCGTCGGCGTGGAGGTTGCCTTCGAGCTCCGCCATCAAGGAGCGGTTGATCAGGGCGACTGCTACCAGGAGGCCAAGCCCTAGCCCCAACGAGATGGCTACGGCGCGGGCGAGCGATCCAGGTCCTGCGATGCTCGCCAAGGCGAGCGTGAGAGCCGGAGGCCGCGTGCGGCGAAGCTTCTGGGCGAGCTTCTGCAAGGCCCAGCCGAAGCCATAGAACACGACGAACGACGCCACGATGCCGGCTGAGATCGCGCCGGTGATGAGGCGCTCATCGGAGTCAAGGATGGCAAGCGCAAACAACGCTCCGCCCGCCGCCGCCGAGCCGGCCGCAAAAGCGAGCGCCGGCCGCGCCTCCTCGTCGGAGAGATGGGCGCGCAGCATCACGGCGGGTGGGATGCGGCTCGCCCGGCCGAGCGGCCAGAGCACGAAGAGCAGCATGGTGAGCAGGCCGGCAAGTGCGGCGGTCAATAGCGGCATGGCATGGGGCTCGACCGCGAGCGGGATGGGCAGGATAGCGGCGTAGCGGGCGGCAAGCAGCAGTGGAGCGAGCGCGCCGATGGCGAGCCCAAGCCCGATACCGACACAGGCCAGCAGGAGCGCCTGGATGAGATAGATCTGGAGCACGCGCCCACTCGTGGCGCCGAGGCATTTGAAGGTGGCGATGACGTCGCGCTTCCGCGCCATGTAGCTCGCGATGGCATTGCCCACGCCGATGCCGCCGAGCAGGAGAGCGGTGAGGCCCACAAAGGAGATGAACTGGGTGAAGCGGCGGGCGTCACGGCGGATCGAGGGCGCGGGATCGGTCCAGTCGTGGATATCGAAGCCGCTTTGCGGGAATTGCGTCTCGATGGCCGAGCGCGCCTCCGCCAGTGCCCGCTTGTCGCCGCCCGCTTCGCCGGAGAGCTTCAGACGGTAGGTCCAGCGGATCAGGCTGCCCGGCTGCACCAGGCCGGTACCGGAAAGCGTGTCGAGCGACATCAGCACTTTCGGGCCGTAGGCGAGGCGATCGGCGAGCCGGTCCGGCTGCTCGCCGAGGATACCGGCAATCACCACCTTGGCATCGCCGATGGTGACCTCGCTGCCGACGCTCACGGCGAGCCGGTCGAGCAGCGCCCGCTCCACCACGACCTTGCCGGGCTCGCGCCACATCGCGGTGGCATGGGGTGGATCGGCGATGGCGACGTTGCCGTAGAGGGGGTAGGCGTCGTCGGTGGCCTTTACCTCCACCAGCGCGCTCTTGCCTCCCGCCGTGCGTGCCATGGCGCGGAGGCTCGCCGATTCGCTGATCAGGCCTTGCGCATCGAGCGCCGAGCGCTCGCCCGACTCGGCGCGCCGGTGGATGCGCTCGAAGGAGAGGTCGCCGCCTACCAGCACGCGGCCTTGTCGCGCCAGCCCCTCATCGAAGGAGGCAGCGAGCGAGCCGATGGCGGCCATGGCAGCCACGCCGAGCGCGATGCAGAGCACGAAGACGACCAGGCCGCCGGCGCCCAGACGGAGCTCGCGCAAGGCGATGGAGAGGGCGAGCGGCAGCCGCAAGCTGCGCCCGCGCGGTGCGTCGACGAGGGTTTCCGCCATCAGGATACGGACGCGCGCCGCTTAGCCGCAGGCGTCACCACGCGGCCATCGGCGAGGCTGACCGTCCGGTCGCAGCGCTTGGTGAGGGAGCGGTCATGGGTGATGAGGAGAAGCGTGGCGCCGGTCCGCTCCTTCAGCGCGAAGAGGAGATCCATGACTTGTGCGCCGGTGGTGAGGTCGAGATTGCCCGTCGGCTCGTCGGCAAGGATGAGGGAGGGCTTGGGGGCAAGCGCGCGGGCGAGCGCCACGCGCTGCTGCTCGCCGCCTGAGAGCTGGCCGGGAAAATGCGCCTCTCGGTGGGAGAGCCCGACCTCGGCGAGCGCCTCCCGCGCAACGGGAAAGGCGTCGTCCCGGTCGAGGAACTCCAGCGGCAGCGCCACGTTCTCGATCGCCGTCATGGTCGGCACGAGGTGGAAGGATTGGAATACGATGCCGATATTGGCGGCGCGGAGGCGCGCCAGACCGTCCTCGTTGAGGCTGCCGAGATCGGTCCCTGCGACCGACACGCGGCCTTGCGTGGCGCGCTCGAGCCCGGCGATGACCATGAGCAGCGTCGATTTGCCCGAGCCGGAGCGGCCGACCACGGCAATCGCCTCGCCCTCGGCTACGCTAAGGTCCAGCCCGCGCAGGATCGCGACCGGGCCGGCGCGGGACGGCAGGGTGACGTGCACATCCTCAAGCTGGATGGCCGGGCGGTGGCGCTGATTGACGGTGTGGTCCATGGATGGGATTTTAGTGCTTCGCTTTGCGAGAGATGGCACGGGCGGCGGCAATAAAGAAGAGCAAAGAGGTCAAAAGATGAAACGGCCCAAGCGTGCGGTCGCCATCCTCGCCGCAGGTGCGCTGCTCTTAGGCCAGGCGTTGTCCGCCAGAGCGGCAGAGGCGCCGGAGCCGGTGATCGTCGCCCTTGGCGATAGCCTCACCGCGGGGCTCGGCCTGCCGCAGGACCAGGCCTTCCCGGTCGTGCTGGAGCGCCAGTTGCGGGCGGCCGGCCACGGAGCGAAGGTGATCGATGCCGGCGTCTCTGGCGACACAGCGGGGGCCGGGCTCGCTCGGCTCGACTGGGCGATCCCTGCGGATGCCAGCGCGGTGATCATCGAGCTTGGCGCCAACGATGCGCTGCAGGGCCTGCCGCCCGAGGCAACCAAAGCGTCGCTGGAAGCGATCATCAAGCGCGTCGAGGCGCGGGGGCTGCCCATCCTGCTCGTTGGCATGGAGGCGCCGCGCAACATGGGCAAGGACTATGTGGAGGCATTCAGCGCGATCTATCGCGATCTGGCAAAGCGCTACGACGTCGTCTTCTATCCCTTCTTCCTCGACGGCGTCGTCCTCGACGAGAGCTTGACGCAAGACGACGGACTCCACCCCAACGGGAAAGGGGTGGCACGCATCGTCGACCGCATCGCGCCCAAGGTCGAGGAGCTCTTGGCGCGGGTGAAGCCGAAGAGCTGACCCTAGCTGCTTTGTGCGAGTTCAGCCCGCCGGCGTCATCCAGCCCACGGCCGCGCCGCCGGGCTGGCGCAAGATAGCGATCCGGCCAACGCCCGGGATGTCGAAGGGCGGCCGCATGATGGTCGCACCGGCGGCAACGGCCTTCTTCACCCGCGCGTCCAAATCGTCGACGGCGAGATACGGCATCCAGTTCTCAGGCATGCCTGCACAATCGGGGCCCTGCATCTCGACGATGCCGCCGGCCATTTTATCGCCCGCCTTGGCGATCCAATAGGTGCCCCACTCCATCGGCATCGCGTCGTAGGTCCAGCCGATCGTGTCGGCGTAGAATTTCTTCGCGCGCTCGGCGTCATGGGTCATCAATTCATTCCAGCAGAAGCTGCCATGCGACCCCTTGGTCGACGCTTCCGCATGGTTGTCTTCGCGTTGATCGACTGCTGTCTCAGCCATGTCACTCTCCTCTGACCGTTACGAGAGATAAATCTCGAGCTTGTTGAGGGTCCCGGTCCAGCCCCCTTTGTGGCGGTCACGGGCCGCCTCGTCGAAGAACTGCTCGTGAGTGAGCGTCAGCAGCGTGCCGTCGCCATCGGGTTTGATCAGCACGGTGACGAGCGATTCGCGCTCGGGCGTGCTCTTCCAAGCCCAGGTGAAGACGAGCTTCTCGTTCGGCACGACCTCGCGGTAGACCCCGCTGACGTCGTGCTCCTCGCCATCGGCCCCACGCATGACGAAGCGGTAGCGGCCGCCGACGCGCGGGTCGGTCTCGGCGCTGAGGGCCTCGATCCCCTCGGGGCCCATCCAGCGCTTCAGCTTGCTCGGGTCGGTCCAGGCGCTGAAGACCTTCGCCGGCGTCGCTTTGAGCCGGCGCTTGAGCGTGAGGCTGGGCTTGGCGTTGAGAGCGGTTTGGGTGGACATGTCTCCTCCTCCATAAAGGCGGCAAGGCGATCGAGCTGCTCCGACCAGAAGCGCTGGTAACGATTGAGCCAACCCATCGCCTCCTCCATAGGCGCCGCCGTCAACTGGCACGCCACGATGCGACCGGTCTTGGCGCGGGTGATCAGCCCGGCATCCGACAGCACGTCGAGGTGCTTCATGATGGCGGGCAGCGACATCGGAAACGGCCGCGCCAGCTCGCTGACCGAAACGCGCCGTTGCTCGCTAAGTTGCGCCAGCAGCGCCCGTCGCGTCGGGTCGGCGAGGGCCGCGAAGGTGCGGTCCAGGCTAACGTCCTGATACTTAACCATTGGGTTAAGTGCTAGGCTGTGGCTGCGAGGCTGTCAAGCCAAGCAAGCCTGGCCGGTCTTCTCGAAAGGCCCTACAACGGTCCGTCTTGCGGCCCTGGGGGTTCCTAGCGCATTGCCGAGCATCTATGATTTGAAGCCGCGCTTCCAGGCGCTGCTCCGCCCAGCCTGCGCTTGGCTGGCGCGGGCCGGCGTGAGCGCCAATGCCGTCACGCTCGCCGCGCTCCTGCTCAGCCTCGCCCATGGCACCTGGCTTGCGCTCTTGCCGCAATCGCGCTGGCCGCTTCTGCTTCTGCCGATAACGCTTACCTTTCGCATGGCGCTCAACGCCATCGACGGCATGCTGGCGCGCGAGCACGGCATGGCGAGCCCGCTCGGTGCGGTGCTGAACGAGCTGTCCGACGTCATCGCCGATGCTGCGCTCTATCTGCCCTTCGCGCTCATCGCGGGCGTCAACGCGCCTCTCGTGGTGCTGGTGGTGGTGGCCGGCATTACGGCCGAGATGGCAGGCGCGCTAGGGGCCATGCTCGGCGGCGCTAGGGCCTATGACGGGCCGTTGGGCAAGAGCGACCGGGCGTTCGGTTTCGGGCTGCTCGCCGTGCTGATCGGCGCGGGGCTGGCGCCCGGCACCTGGACGACGGCCTATCTGGCGGCGCTGCTCGCTCTTTCGGCGCTGACGGTGATCAAGCGGGCACGCAGCGTCATCGCCCATGGACGGGCGCCATGACCATGCTGCTCGGCCTGCCCGCCAATGTCGTCTATGCCACCGCCGGCATCTATGCGGTCCTGATCCTGGCCACCGGGATCGTCTGGCTGCTCCGGCGCAAGGGGCCGGCGGACAAATATCAGGAGCTCGCCGACCGGACGCGCTCCTGGTGGTGGATGATCGGGGCGTTCACGCTGGCGGTGCTGCTTAACCGTACCGTTGCCATCGTCTTCCTCGGCCTCATCAGCTATCTGGCGCTGAAAGAATATCTGTCGCTGATCCCGACGCGGCGCATCGACCGGGGCGTGCTGCTGTTCGCCTATCTCGCCATACCCATCCAGTATTATTGGGCGGCGACCGACTGGTACGGCATGTTCATCGTCTTCATTCCGGTCTGGTTGTTTCTGTTCTTCCCCGCGCTCATGGCGCTGCGTGGCGAGACCGAAGGTTTCCTGCGCGCGGTGGGCACGCTCTCCTGGGGCCTGATGATTACGGTGTTCACCTTGAGCCACATGGCCATGCTGCTCGTCTCGGGCGACGCGGTGAACCCCGTCGCCGGCGGGGTGGGGCTGCTCTTCTTCCTGGTGGTGCTCGCCCAGTTCAATGACGTGGCGCAATACATTTGGGGGAAGCTCACCGGCCGCCACAAGGTCACCCCCAAGGTCAGCCCGAAAAAGACCTGGGAGGGGCTGATCGGCGGCGTCGCCACCACCATCGGTGTCGCCGCGCTGATCGGCCCGTATCTGACGCCCATGGACCACGCCTGGTCGGCGCTGGCCGGCGGCGTGATCGGCATCGCTGGCTTCCTCGGCGACATCACCATCTCGGCGGTGAAGCGCGACCTCGGGGTCAAGGACATGAGCGGGCTGATCCCCGGCCATGGCGGCATTCTCGACCGCGTCGACGGCCTGACCTACGCCGCGCCCGCCTTCGTGCATTTCATCCGCTATTTCTACTATGCGTGAGGGGGGCCCCATCGGCCGCTTGTTGCGGTTCGTCTTCTTTGCCGTGGTGGTGCGGGCGGTGGTCCTGCTCGCGCTGGGCTTGACCGTGCGGAACCGCGATAGGCTGCCTGCCTGCGGCCCGGCGGTGCTCGCCGCCAATCACAACTCCCATCTCGACACCCTTGCACTGATATCGCTCCTGCCGCTCTCGCTGCTCGATCATGTGCGCCCGGTCGCGGCCGCTGACTATTTCGGCCGGCCCGGGGTGATGGGGTGGTTCGCCACCACCATCATCGGCATTATCCCGGTGGAGCGCGGCAGCGGCAAAGAGGGTGGCAATCCGCTGGCGGCTTGCGAGGAGGCGCTCGACCGCGGCGACATTCTCATCATCTTCCCGGAGGGCTCCCGCGGCGAGCCCGAGGCACTCGCGTCCTTCAAGAAAGGCATCGGGCATCTGGCTAAGGCGCGGCCCAAGGTGCCGGTGGTCCCAGTGTTCATGCATGGGCTCGGCAAGGCGCTACCCAAGGGCTCGGCCCTGCTCGTGCCCTTCAACGCCCGCGTGAGCGTTGGCGAGCCGCTCTACGGCCAGCCCTCGCACGAAGCCTTCGTGGCCGAGCTCGAAGCGCGCATGACCGCGCTCGCCGCCGAGGAGCGCCTGCCGGTGTGGGAGTAGAGTGCGCCTGCAAATCGAACGGGCTTTGATGCCCGAAACCCGAAACTCTCAACCCACCTCGACNNCTCTCTCATCCCAGCGCGGGGCGCCTCGTATACCCAAGCGGCGCGGCTATGGCGCGTGCCATCGATCACCACATCGTAGAACTGGACGCCATGTGGGCAGGCGCGATCCGATTCCGTCCTCGGCGCCTTTTCCAGCCACTCCATGCGCACTGCGGAGCTGGGGAAGTAGTGGTAGCCGCCGCATCCAATGATGTCGTCGCTCTCAGCGATCAGATGGCCCTTCAGCATTGCCTTCATGCGCGTATCCTTCGTGCACCGACAGGGTTGCCAACGGTTTCGCGCTTACTGCCCCCAAGACACGTTGGTGCAGCGGACGCCATTGGTCTTGGCCGCCAAGATTTGGCCGGTGTCGAGCACGATCTCCCAGGCGCGGCGGATGTCGGTCCACCATTCCTGCCCCTCGTCGCCCTTGGCCACGCCCATGAAGCGTAGCGTCTCGTCCTGACCTTGCGCGCAGGAGATGGAGAATTCGGCCTCGTTCTGCACCGGGGCCACGATCAGCGCGTCGGCCACTTCGTACGAGGCAGGCGTGGTGCTCGTCTCCTTCGACAGCTCGCGGCTGGTCAGCACCAGGTAGGTGCCATCCTCGCGCTGATATTGGTGCACGAAGATCGGCGGTGAGACGAGGCCGCCGCCGACATCGGTCCAACCCTCGATGTCGAGCTCGTCGTCATAGGTCTTGCCGATGAAGCTCTTGGCGAAGGTGGCGTCGGCAGACTGCTCATTGGTGGGCTGCTGCGGCTCGGCCGCAAGCGGCAGGGAAAGGGCTCCGAGTGCCGCAGCGAGCGCCGCCAACAGCATGAGCCCGGAGGGGAAGAGACGCGTGCACCCCATGGTCATCTCCAAGGTCAACGGCGCAAGCTGGCCGACAATGCTGCCTAGTTTATTCGCAATCATGGCAAAAGATAACGGCATTGGCATGCCGGTAGTGCCTCAGTTTGAAATCTGACGCCGGGCGTTTATAGCCACTCCGGTCCGTCGTATCCTGACGGGGGCTCGACGGCGTCCCATCGGCCGGCAGCCTCTTGACATGAGGATCGGATGTTGTTTCGGAGACGGTCTATCGCGGTTGGAGCCTTGGTGATCACCAAGCCAAAAACGTCAAATGACATGCAGAGCCGAGGTAGGGGTTCGATGTTACCGCCCTTGCTCTCAAGTCCCCAATGGACCATGGCAGCAACTGCTTTGCACCGATCCCCTATGTTGCGCCGCGCTTGATCGGTGTTGGCGATAAAAATTACACAGCCACCAGAGTAGCTGACACCCTCGGCGTCGGTTTCGGAAACCAAGGCCGTCTCACAGTCTCGCCCTTCGCGACGGCCTTGCCTTCCTTTAGCATTCCGCTGCAAGAGGTGCCGATGCTCTGGCCAGCGATCACCCCAAGATGAGGCCGCTGGCCTCTGCCTTTCTGTTGCTGCTCGCGGCCGCCGGCCTCGCGCTCGCGGCGGGCTCTTACCGGGTTGCCGCTCAGTCCAGCGGTGAGACCTCAGCCGAGATCGCGGACGACCTTGCGTCGCTGCGGCAGATGGCGCTGTCCGATGACGCGGCTCTGCTCGACCGCATGATCGGCCAGATGATCATGGTGGGCTTCCTCGGCCATGATGAGCGTGACCAGGGCGTGGCTGCCGTGCGCGACCAGCTCGCCCAAGGGGTGATCGGCGGCGTCGTGCTCTACCCCGAGAATATCCGCTCCGCGCGTCAGCTCAGGAACCTCACGGCGCTGCTGCTCAACGCGAAGTCGGAGCTCGTGCCGCTGATCGCGGTGGATCAGGAGGGGGCCTCGTGCAGCGGCTCACACGGCGGAACGGCTATGTCTATTTTCCGTCGGCGCGGAACGTGGGAAGAGATCCCAAGCTCAGGACCGAGGACGGCGCGCTCCGCCTCTATGGCCGCATGGCCAAGGAGCTCGCCAGCGCCGGCATCAACCTCAATTTCGGCCCCGTGGTTGACCTCAACACCAATCCGGCGAACCCGGTCATCGGCAGGCGGAAGCGGAGCTTCGGCTCCGATCCAAAGACGGTGACCGAGCTTGCCCGCGCCTTCATCATCGCCCATCGCGATGCCAATGTGCTCACCTCGCCCAAGCACTTCCCGGCCATGGCTCGAGCCGTAGCGACAGCCACAAGGTGCTGCCCGACATCTCGCGCACGTGGCGGGAGAGCGAGCTTGATCCCTATCGCTTGCTTGCCAAGGAAGGCCTGCTCGACATGGTGATGGTGGGGCATCTCTATCATCCGCGCTTCAGCGATGGCGAGACGGTGCCCACTTCGCTGTCGGCACGGGCAATCTCGGCGCTCCGGGCCAAGGGCTATATCGGCTTCCGCGGCGTGGTGGTCAGCGACGACATGGAGATGGGCGCGATGCGCAAGGCCTATACGGTGCCTGAGCGCGCGGTCATGGCGATCAATGCCGGCACCGACATCATCGTATTCTCCAACGTCATCTCGAAGGATGCCGGGCTCGGCCCCAAGATCCATGCCGCCATTCTGGATGCGGTGCGCGACGGGCGCATCTCCCGCGCCCGCATCGAGGAGGCCTATGGGCGGATCATCCTGCTGAAGCGCCGCCTGATGCAGCACGACCTTCCCGGGAAGTGGTGAGACGTTCCCCGGCGACGGCTACGCGATTAGGCATTGGTGGTCCGTCGCAATATCTCGCTGCATCGGCTTGTCGCCGCGCTCATGCAGCGCGAACATGCGGTCGTAGAAGGCTTTTAGCTCTCCTTTCGTCCACAGCGCGACGATGACGTTGTGCTCGGACGTATCGGAAATTGCGATGTGCTTCACCGGCAGAATGCGCGAAAGATGCTTAGCATTCTCTACGTCCCTGGCGTTTTCAGCAGCGTAGACACAGAAGAGCTCCGTCGTCGTACCAGAATTGCAATCGCACAACGGATCGAAGGCAGGCAACATTCGGTCGGATTTATAGCGAGGACGAAGCGGCTGCCAATGGAAGCGGCCGCCCAGCGAAATGGCGCCGTGAGCTTTCTGCAGAATGCCGCAACGCAAAGCCGAGAACGCGCCCATGCTGGCGCCGTAACAATAAATCCGCCAATAGGTTTCCGCTCCAATGTCGGCGGCGATCCTGCGCACGAGATCCGGCAAGCTATGCGCGTAAGGCGGAATGCCTTTTAAATAGTGTTGCCATGTCGGATCGCGCAGAACCACGAGATCGCAAAGGTCGCTCGGCAGATATTGCAGCACGCAGGCGATTGGCATCATCAGGCGATCGGCGCCCCCGCAGAACCCCAAGATGAGCCGCTTGTGGTCGGAGGCGACGAACGGATCGCGATAAACATCAATGTTAGGAGCCAGCGGCTGACGACAAAATCGCTGCGGTTCGGCGTCACCGAACTCACCGAGTGATGCGATTCGCTTGAGCCACTCCTGGGTCCGCAGCGGCAACCGGTGGGAGAACTCGATAAGAGCGGCTATCTCTAGCGGAGTGAGGATGCTCTCCGCCCGTAATTGCACGCGCCAGAAGTCCCGTTCCGAGCGGCAATCACGCAGCGCGTCAGCGATTTCATCGATCATGGGCCGGGGATCGGGCAACCATGAGCTTGGCGAGGTCATTGACGGAGGCATGCAAGGCGAGATCGCCGAGGTCGATCTCGACCCCAGTCTTGTCCTCGATCTCAATGCATAGCTCCATGGCTGCGAGGCTGTCCAATTCGAGCTCGGAAAAGGCAAGGTCAGCGCCGTTATCGGCAAGCTTGCTCGCGATCAGCTCCTCATTGAGCGCGCTGCTGGCGAACTGGATGGCCGATATGACCTGGGCGCGTGCTTCCTCGAACTTCATGGTTTCAATGCAATCAACAGCTTGGACGGATAGGTGAAAACATAGTCCTCGTCGCGGAGCGCGTAGTCGAGAATCTCGACGCGCGCCGTGATCTGAGAGAGCCTTCGTGTGAAGACCGACCAGAACTCGAGCGAGAGCTGACGACCGAGGCATGTATGAATGCCGGCGCCAAAGACGCGGACACGGTCGGCGGCGTCGCCGGTATAGAGGAAGCTCTGCAGCATGATGCGGATGCGATCGCCCTTGCGAAACGCGACGCCTTCACACTCGAACGGCTCCGTGACCATGCGCTCGACAAACGGTATCGCCGTCTCGTTGGGGACCGCCGGATAGTCGATCTCGCTCAACAAGCGCTCTGGATTTGCCCGAAACACTTGATAGAGACTTTCGCCGAAGCCTCCGGCCAGCGCGTCGTTACCGAGCACAAACAGCGCCAGGCGTATGCCTTCTTCCTCTTCGCTCCCATTCGGCCCGATAGTGTGCCTGATGCGCACGCGAATGGCCCCAAGCTCGTCATCCAGCTTGCGGCGCTTCCTTGCGCCCATCATTCGGTCGAACACTGCTGAAGCGCCGTGAATCAAGCCTGTCGCTTCGGTGCCAATGAGAGCGGCGAGAAACTCTTTGACCATCGGCTGGAGCACCTCCTCCATCAATTCGATCTGCGCGCTGCCCGCGAGTTTGCCGACCCAGCGATCGACGATGTCTTGAGCCGCGGCCGAAGCGATGCTTTTGCGCCCGGCGACGAATTCAGCAATGCGACGCCTTGCCGAGCGATGCTCATCGCCATTGACGCACATGGGAATGTACTTGAAGGCAAAGAGTAGGTTCGGAAACGCGAAGTGAGGGTTCCGTCTCGCCATATCCTCATAGACGAGGCGGTAGGGCGAAACGCTCAGATGCGGCGACAGCAGGATCGCCTCGCATTGGCGTGCGCTGGCAACAACCCAGGCTTTGATCGTGGCGTCAAAAAAGATAGGCCGCGCGGAAGCCTCCGGGAAGAAGGTGCCCCGCTCTTCGCTGCGATGTAGAGCAATGATGTCCAACTGAGGCCCTCGCCACAATTTTTCGGCCTTCTTGACCTTAGTAAATCTGGAGGAAGGTTGGCAAGCTTACGCGCCCGCATGAGCGAGCAGGGGTTATGGGCGGATCGTGCTGTTGAAGCGTCGGAAGGACGCGCGTGGCGCAGGCCACCGCTCAGTGATAGGCGTCGTGCTCGGTGGCGTCCCAGAACACGTAGTAGGAATAGGCGGTGTAGCCCAGGATGATGGGCAGGATGGGGACGGCGCCATAGAGCATAAAGAGCTGCGATTCAGGTGCTGCGGCGGCCTGCCAGAGGGTGATGGAAGGCGGGATGATATAGGGGAACAGGCTGACGGCGAGGCCAATGTAGCACAGCAGGAAGATCACCACGCCGAGCAGGAAGGGCGCGTAACGCTGCCGGCGCTTGAGCGCGATCCAGAGCGCGGCGAGCGTCGCCGCCGTGGCCAGCGGCACCGGGCTCAGCATCACCATGTTGCCCGGCCTGAACCAGCGGGCGGCGATCTCCGGATGCAGGAGCGGCGTCCAGACGCTGAAGATCAGGATGAAGGCCGCCACGGCGATCAGCGCATAGCGGGCGACGTCATAGGCCCATGCGCGCAACGCCTCGTCGGCCTTCATGATCAGCCATCCCGCCGACAGCAGCACATAGCCTGAAAGCAGCGCGATGGCGGTGACGACCGAGAACGGCGTCAGCCAGTCGAAGGCGCCACCCGCGAATTTGCTGTCGACCACCGTAAAGCCTTGGACGAAGGCGCCAATGACCACGCCCTGCATCAGCGCGGCGAGGATCGAGCCAGAGGTGAAGGCCACATCCCACATCCAGCGATGCCTCTCCGCCTTGAAGCGGAACTCGAAGGCGACGCCGCGCAGGATGAGCCCGATGAGCATGAGGATGATGGGGAGGTAAAGCGCCGGCATCATGACCGCGTAGGCGAGCGGGAAGGCTGCGAGCAGCCCGCCGCCGCCCATCACCAGCCAGGTTTCGTTGCCGTCCCAGAAGGGCGCGACCGAGCCCATCATGGCGTCGCGGTCCTCGTGGCTGGGCGCGAGCGGGAAGAGTGCGCCGAGCCCGAGGTCGTAGCCGCCGAGCAGCACATAGAGAAACACCGCTAGCGCAAGGATCGCGCCCCAGACGAGGGGGAGGATGACGGGGAGGAACTCGGTTACGGGTCCTGACGCTGTCATGGATTACCTCCCGCTGCCATGGGGCGGTGCGATAGGTTGGCCTCCTCCGCCTCGAGCGCCGGAGGGGCGGCGTCGGGTCCGCGTCGCACCAGCTTGGCCATGTAGTAGACGCCTGCGCCGAACACGATGCCATACACGAGCACGAAAAGAACGATGGAGGTCAGCACGCTGCCGCCCGGCACCGGCGACACGGCGTCGGCGGTGCGCAACACGCCATAGACCACCCAGGGCTGCCGCCCCACCTCGGCGGTGAACCACCCGGCGAGCACGCCGACGAAGCCGAGCGGCGAGGCCCACAGCATCGCGCGCAGGAACCAGCGGTTGGTGAACAGCCTGCCCCTGAGCCACAGCACGGCGCCGCAAGCCCCGAGCGTGATCATGATCAAGCCGATGCCGACCATGATGCGGAAGGCGAAGAAGGGGATGATGGGATTGGGACGATCCGCTGGGGGAAAGGACTTCAGGCCTCTGATCTCGCCGTCCCACTCATGGGTGAGGATCAAGCTGCCGAGCCTCGGCACCGCGAGCTGGTAATGGTTGGTCTCGGCCTTGACGTCGGGCAGCGCGAACAGGATCAGCGGCGCGCCTTTCTCGGTCTCCCAATGGGCCTCGAGCGCTGCGACCTTGGCGGGCTGGTATTGGCGCGTATTGAGACCATGCAGATCCCCCAGCACCACCTGCAGCGGCGCGAGCCAGACGAGCATGCTCACCCCCATGCCGAGCATGATCCGCCCATGGGCGACGCTCCGCTCGCGCAAGATGTACCAGCAGCCGATGCCGGCCACCATGAAGGCGGTGGTGAGATAGGCGGCGGCGACCATATGGCTGAAGCGATAGGGGAAGGAGGGATTGAAGATGACCTGCCACCAATCCGCAACATGCAGCACGCCGTCGGCGGCGACGGTGTAGCCCGCCGGCGTCTGCATCCAGCTATTGGCCGACAGGATCCAGAAGGCAGAGATCAGCGTGCCGAGCGCGACCATGAGGCTTGCGAAGAAATGCACCCCTTTGGACACGCGCGTCCAACCGAACAGCATGATGCCGAGGAAGCCCGCCTCGAGGAAGAAGGCGGTCAAGACCTCGTAGGACATCAACGGCCCGATGACGTTGCCGCCGCGGCGCGACAGCTCGCTCCAATTGGTGCCGAACTCGTAAGAGAGCACGACGCCCGAGACCACGCCCATGCCGAAGGAGACGGCGAAGATCTTGGCCCAATGACGGGCGAGCTCGACATAGATCGCCTTGCCGGTCTTCAGCCACAGCGCCTCGAGCACCACGAGCCAGGCGGCAAGGCCGATGGTGAAGGACGGAAACAGGATGTGGAAGGAGATGGTGAAGGCGAATTGGATGCGCGAGAGCAAAAGCGGATCGAGCTCTGGCATGCTTCAGCCTCGACTTCTTGACTCTGCCGGGAGCGCCCTCTCGGCGACTCGGTCCGGTGCAGAGTAACGCTACGCTTGCGTGACGCCTAGAAGAACAAGGGCCGCACCCAATGCTGCGCAGCGTGACATCAGGCTCGCCCATCGGCGCGCCCCAGCCCCAGCCAGGCAGCGGCAAAATGACCTGACCCCGTGCGCCGCTGACCCTTGAGGGGCCTCCTCTTGTTATGTTATATCATCGCCTATGAATGCGGTCCACCACCACGACCACGATCAGGGCGCCAAGCTCTCCCGCAACCAGAGCCAGATCCTGTCCTGCCTGCGCAAGGCCGGCGAGCCGTTGAGCGCCTATACTATCCTCGACCGGGTGCGGGTCTCGGGCATCTCCCATCCGCCGACGGTCTATCGGGCGCTGAACGAGCTGATGCAGAAGGGCATGGTGCATCGCCTGCAGACCCGCTCGGCCTTCATCGCCTGCGGCCATGGTGCCTGCGACGGCAAGTTCGCCTTCGCCATCTGCCGCCAATGCCAAAAGGTCGTGGAGATCCCGCTCTCCGATGAGGACCAGACGGCGTTACTCGCGTTCTCGCCTGAGGAGATCGACGCTGAGCAGGTGACGCTCGAGCTTGCCGGGGTTTGCCAACAGTGCCGCCCGCGCGCGGCGGTCTAAAGCCATAGGGACAGGGGATGCGGTCAGGGCGAGCCCCCAGCGAGCGGCGCAAGGCCGTGCCCGTGCAGGCCTTGCACGTCGGCCCCACGCTCGCCGCCCACGGAGTGGAGCTTGAGCCGGCTTCCCGCTTCGCTCCCGGTTTCTCGCTGCTGCGGCTGTCGGTGCCGGGGCGCTTGGCAATCGCCGCCGCTGCCACGCTCCTGCTGTGGCTGTGTGTCGCCTGGGCGCTCGCATGAGCACGGAAGCGCCCGCCATTGGCTTCCACGACCTGACGCTCGGCTATGACCGCCATCCCGCCGTGCATCATGTGAGCGGCGCGGTGGGCCGCGGCGAACTGCTCGCCCTGGTCGGACCGAATGGCGCCGGCAAATCCACCCTGCTCAAGGGCATCATGGGTGAGGTCAAGCCGCTTGGCGGGGTGATCGACCTCCACGGGCTCTCCCGCCGCGACATCGCCTATCTGCCGCAGCAGATCGACATCGACCGCAGCTTCCCCATCTCGGTGTTCGACAGCGTGGGCCTCGGGCTCTGGCGCGAGATCGGCATCTTTGGCGGCTTCGACGCGCAGAGGAAGCGGGCGATGGCAGGTGCGCTCGCCGGGCTCGGGCTGCTCGACTTGGCCCACCGCGCCATAGGCTCGCTGTCGGGCGGGCAGCTGCAGCGGGTGCTGTTTGCCAGGCTCATGCTGCAAGATGCCCGGCTCATCCTGCTCGATGAGCCGTTCCGCGCCATCGACACGCAAACCGTCGCCGATCTCATGACGCTCATCGCCCGCTGGCATGGCGAGGGCCGCACCATCATCGCGGCGCTGCACGACATCGAGCAGGTGCGCGCGCATTTCGCCAAGACACTGATCCTGGCGCGCGAGGTCGTGGCCTGGGGCGAGACGCGGAAGGTGCTCAGCCCGGCGAACCTCGCCAAGGCGCGGGCCTTGCTAGAGGCCTTCGACACGCATGCCGAGATCTGCGCGCGCGGCGAGGAGAGGGAGCGACAGCCGGCATGACCCTTGCCCTTACCCAGCCCTTCATCGAGTTTGCGTTCATGCGGCGGGCGCTGGTCGGTTGCCTTGCGCTTTCGCTCGGCGCGCCGCCCATCGGCGTGTTTCTCATGCTCCGGCGCATGAGCCTGATGGGCGATGCCATGAGCCATGCCATCCTGCCGGGTGCGGCCATCGGCTTTCTCATCGCGGGCCTGTCGCTGCCGGCCATGAGCCTTGGCGGCTTCGTCGCAGGCTTCGCGGTGGCGCTCGCCGCCGGCCTCGTCGCTCGCTCCACGGTGCTGCGCGAGGACGCGAGCCTCGCCGCCTTCTATCTCGTGTCGCTCGCGCTCGGCGTGCTGATCGTTTCGGTCAAAGGCAGCAATATCGACCTGCTGCACGTTCTGTTCGGGACGGTGCTGGCGCTTGACGACGCGGCGCTCATTCTGGTGGCGGCGATCGCCACGGTGTCGCTCGTCCTGCTCGCCATCATCTACCGGCCGCTGGTGGTCGAATGCTTCGACCCGCAGTTCCTGCGCTCGGTCAGCCGCGCGAGCTCGCCCACCCATCTCCTGTTCCTGGTGCTCGTGGTGCTCAATCTGGTTGCCGGCTTCCAGACGCTCGGCACCTTGCTCGCGGTCGGCATCATGCTGCTTCCCGCCATCACCGCGCGGTTCTGGGCGGAGGACGTCTCGTCGATGATCGTGGTGGCGGTGGCCGCGGCCTTCGCCGCAAGTCTCGCCGGGCTGCTTCTCTCCTATCACACCAGCGTCCCCACGGGCCCCGCGATCATCCTGTTGAGCGGCGCCGTCTATCTCCTGTCCATCCTGGTGGGCACCAAGGGCGGGCTCGTCTGGCAGCTCATCCCGCGCAAGCACCTCGAAGCCTGACATCCCCCTCACCAAGGAGTGCCTACGTCATGAAAACCCGCATCTTCGCGCAATTCGGTCTGGCACTCGCGCTGCTGCTCGGTCTGTCCGGCGGCGCGGAGGCTGCCGACAAGATCAAGGCCATCGCCTCGTTCAGCATTCTGGGCGACATGGTCCGCCAAGTTGGCGGCGACCGCGTCGAGGTCGCCGCGCTGGTGGGCTCCGATGGCGACGCCCATGTGTATGAGCCGACGCCTGCCGATGCCAAGAATCTCTCGGCCGCCAACATCCTGTTCGTCAACGGGCTCGGGTTCGAAGGCTGGATGGACCGGCTGGAGAATTCGTCCGGCTTCAAGGGCAAGGTGGTGGTGGCCTCCCATGGCGTGAAATCCCGGCAGATGGTCGAGGATGAGAAGAAGATCACCGATCCGCATGCCTGGCAGAGCCTCGCCAACGGCAAGCTCTATGTCGCCAACATCCGCGATGGGCTGATCGCCGTCGATCCCGATGGCAGGGCCACCTATGAGGCCAACGCCGCCAAATATCTCGGCGAGATCGCGGGCGAGGAGGCCAGCGTCAAGCAGGCGCTCGACAAGCTCCCGCCGGAGCGCCGGAAAATCATCACTAGCCACGACGCCTTCGGCTATTTCGGCGCGGCCTATGGGATGCAGTTCATTGCACCTGAGGGGGTGAGCACTGAAAGCGAAGCCTCCGCCAAGGACGTGGCCAAGATCAT
>PLBV01000077.1:0-16415 GCA_003135455.1 Hyphomicrobiales bacterium
GCGGGTTCTCCCCATAGCGGAGCGCCTCGGCAAGCTGGCCCGCGATGATGCGCGCCGACGGCGTCCGCTGGCCGAGCGTGTCGGCGAACCAGCTGGCGATGGCTGCGTCGTAGCCGGCGGTTCGGGCAAAGGCTTTGGCGGCGAGCGACTTGCGTAAAGGAAGCGTCGTCGCCCCATCATTGGCCTCCATCTCGGCAACCACCAGCGAATAATCGGCGGGCTCGACCACGACGGTGACGCTTGCATGGTTCTTCGCGCCGGCCCGGATCAGCGCCGTGCCGCCAACGTCGATCTCCTCGATGCAGGTGGTGAAATCGCCTCCGGTTCTGACCGTCGTCTCGAAGGGATAGAGATTGACCACGACGAGGTCGATGGGCGGGATGGCGTGGTCCTTCAGCGCCCGCTCATGCTCCTTCTTGCCGCGTATGGCGAGCAGGCCGCCATGGATCTTCGGGTGCAACGTCTTCACCCTACCGTCCATCATCTCGGGCACGCGGGTGACCTCGGCAACCTCGATCACCTCAAGTCCGGCTTGGCGCAGCAGTTTGGCAGTGCCGCCCGTGGAGACCAGCTCGACGCCTGAAGCGCTCAGAGCTTTGGCGAAATCGACGAGCCCCGTCTTGTCACTGACCGAGAGGAGCGCGCGGGCAATCTTTCGCTTCTCCATGGGGGCAGGGCTCGAGAGCATGCGTATCGGGCAAGGTCGCTAACGACGGCCCCTATCATGAATTGCCGCCTTCGGCAAAACGAGCGGCGAAAGTTATTCTGATGCGTTCAAGCCGGGTCCGGATCGTCGTCGGGGGCGTCGTTCGGATCGACGAGGCTTGCCCCGCCNNCCGCCCGCCGGTGCCGTCCGCTCGATGGTCCAGACCACATGCAGGTCGGCGCCAAGCGCGCCGCTCAGCACCACCTGCAAGCTTTGCTGCGGGCCCCGCTCATCGGCGAGGAAGACGCTGTCCTCGATCGTCATGGAGGGTGCGTTGGAGCTCAGCGTCCAGCCTTCGCGGTTGGGCAGGACGAGCGCCACGGCGCCTCCGTCCGGCGTCGGCCGCGCGCTCACGCTGGGATGGAGATGGAAGCGGATGGCGTAATCGCCCCCGGTGGGCAGCGCCCGCGACCCCGCCGCGACCAGCCGGTCCTCGCCCGCAACCATGAGCCCTGAGGCCGGCACCACGATCCGCCGCTCATGCCGCACGCCGAAGGGGGCGACGTAGCCATCATGGGAGCCCTTGATCTCGATGCCGTCGCCCTCCTCGCGCAGCCCGCCTTGCACATTGGGCGGCCCCACCAGCTCGGCATCGGCGTACGGAGTAGCGCCGTTGGTTCCGGTGAGCAGCTCCGCCGAGGAGGTCTCCTCGAACACTAGCGTCGAATGGGCGGCGGTGGAGCGGGCGAACAGCCGCCAGTCGTCGTGGTCGGCAGACGGCGCCCCGCAATTGACGATCATGGCATGAGCGCCCGCGCTCATCTCGAAGGAGAGGCAGCCGGCATGGGCATGCCTGCTCAAGGATGCCGCGGGTGCTGTGGCGATGTCGACGATGAGCAGCATCGGCCCGCGCTCGATGCGTCCATAGCCTGAATTGGGTGCGGCGCGGAGCGGGGAGCCCTCGGTATCGTCATAGGCAAGCACCGTGGCGAGCTCATCGGTGGGAGTAGCCCCACAACCATTGAAGCGGGCGAGCGCGCCGTCGCCGAGCCGGAAGAAGCGCAGCATGGGCATGGCGCGGTCGATGGCGTCGGAGAGCTGCTTCGGCGGCAGCCGGTCGCGCGCCACGAAACATTGGCGGAGCGGCAGGAGGTCGAGCAAGAGCTCGATCAGCGCGGCAGGGTCGCGGGAGACGTGGCCGCCGTCGGACAGGATCTGCCGGTCGAGCTCCTTGCAGAACGGCTTCACATAAGCATCGACCACCGCCTGCTGCCCGCCGATGCAAAGCCCCGCATAGATGAGCGCCATCAGCGCCACGAGGCGGGGCACGCCGTCGGGCGCGGCGCGGTAGGAGGCCGAGAGATAGCGGAGCTGCTCGGTGAGCGCCCGCAGGAACGCTTGGTAGGAGCGCGGGTCGCTCGCGTCGAGCACGACGACGGAGTTGGAGAGCCAGGAGATCGCCCGGCGCGCCACGACCTCGGGCTCAAACGCGATGCCCTTGGTCCCCCGCTGCAATCTGACGAAATCGCGCACCAGCGTCTTGGCCTGCTCGCGCGACAGCTCGCTGCCGGCGGAGCGCAGATGGCGCAGCCAGCCAAAGCCGTAGAGCTCTCGCGCCCAGGCCTGCGACGGCGGCGTGATCTCGAAGGGCGACAGGGGCCCTAGCTCGGCAAGCCGGCCCGCAAGCCCAAAATGGCCGTTATAGATCTCGGTGGCAAAGCTCGGATCGGCGGTGCGCAGCTCCTGCGGGGCGAGCAGGAGCTGCTCTGCCTGGCTGCCGGGATAGCTGAGCCTTGCCAGCCGCGAGAGCATGAAGCGGCGCAGCGGGCCGGCGCCCGTCCGGCGCGCCGCTTGCGCCCCAGCCTGACCGTGGCCAGCGGAAATGTTAGCCGCCATGCTTGCTCATCTCTAAATTGCCGCTCGAAAAGCGTTGCCTGCGGCGGCGAGCGCGCGCTTCCCCAACGCATCTCGCCGCGGCCGCATTGTCGGGCCGCGCGTCCGCGGGATCAAGTGGAACTCGTGTTACTCGGAAGCCACGCGCACCAGGCGCGCGGCGAAGAAGCCGTCCATGCCGCTCCATTCGGGCGCGCCGAGGTCGAGCTGGTATGGGAACGTCCTGAGGCAGCCGGAAGGCTGCAGCCACTCTGGCTGCCCAAAGACCTCCTCAGGCGCGATTGCGCCGAGGCGAAGCGCAGGGTTACGTACGAGCAGCGCCGCGATCTGTGCTTCCCCTTCCTCGGGCTCGAGCGAGCAGGTGGAATAGACGAGCTGGCCGCCGGGCCTGAGCAGGGACGCGGCATTGTCGAGCAGCCGCGCCTGGAGCGCCGCCAGGACGTCGATGTCTTTCGCCGACTTCACATAGGGAATGTCCGGATGGCGGCGGATGGTGCCGGTCGAGGAGCAGGGGGCGTCGAGCAGCACCGCGTCGAAACGCTCGTCGGGTTTCCAGGTCGTCGCGTCCGCCACGACGGTCTCTGCCGCAAGGCCGAGGCGCGAGAGATTGGCGGCGAGGATTTTTAGCCGCGTCTGGGAGGCATCGACCGCGACGACCGATGCGCCCGTCACCACCAGCTGCGCCGTCTTGCCGCCAGGCGCCGCACAGAGGTCGGCCACGCGCTTCCCCGCCACGTCGCGCAACAGCCGCGCCGGCAGCGAGGCGGCCGTGTCCTGCACCCACCAGGCGCCCGCATCGAAGCCCTCAAGCTGCTCGATGCGGCCCTTGGGCAGGAACCGCACGCTTCCTGTGGGCAGCACGCGCCCCGCCAGCCGCTCCGCCCAGGCTTGCGCCTCGCTTTTCACGGTGAGGTCGAGCGGCGGCTCGACCAGATGGGCGCTAGCGATGGCGCGCGCCCGCTCCTCGCCGTAATGGCTCGCCCAGCGCGACCACAGCCAGTCCGGTGTATTGACCCGCGCCGCGTCGAGGCTCGAGGCAACCCCTTCGCCGTCGCGGGCCACACGGCGGAGCACGGCATTGACGAGCTTGTCGTAGCGCATGGCGCGGGGGTCGTATTGGGCGAGCCGCACCGCGAGGTCGATGGCGGCGTGGGCGGGGGTCTTGAGAAAGATGAGCTGCGCCGCGCCGGTGAGGAGCACGGGATAGAGAGTCCCGGAGTTGGCCGGCATGCCGCGCTCCAGCAAGCTCGCCAGCACTTGGTCGAGCTGTCCGCGACGCCGGAGCGAGGTCCCAACAATCGCCCGCGCCAGCGCCCGGTCCCGGGGCGGCAGGTTGAACATGGCACCGGTCTCAAGCGACCGGCCGAGCACGTCGTCGAGCGCCTGCTTCTTTTGCAAAACGGCGGCGAGGACCTCCACCGCGGCACGGCGCGCCGGGAGCCCAGCTTGCGCCTCGCGCGCGGCGTCGCGACCGCGCATGCGTTCAGGGGAAGCCATCATGAGAGCGATAGTAAACTGCAAGCGGGCTTAGGCCCTAATGCCGAAGCTCAGCCCCAAGGACCGCGCGCCGCCGCCCGGCGCGGCGGCTCGGCCCAGGGTCCTGCATCGCCCGCGCCGGCAGTCGCGCTCGCGGTGCCCTCCTCGCCCAATTGCCGCGCCAGCTCGTTCAGCCGCGCGATGCGGCTCTCCACGTTGGGGTGGGTCGAGAACAGATTGTCCATGCCCACGCCGGACAGCGGATTGACGATGAAGAGATGCGCGGTGGCTGGGTTCCGTTCGGCGTCCAGGTTGGGCACCTCCTCTGCCGCGTTGGCGATCTTGCGCAGCGCCGAGGCGAGCCACAAGGGACGGCGGGTGACCTCGCCGCCGAACTGGTCGGCCTCATATTCGCGCCCGCGGCTGATGCCCATCTGCACCAGCGCGGCTGCGAGCGGCGCCAGGATCACGAGCAGAAGCGTGCCGATCAGGCCCGTGCCGCCGTTGTTGCTGTTGCGGTTGCCGCCGAAATAGAAGCCGAAATTGGCAAGCATCGAGATGGCGCCGGCGATGGTCGCCGTGATGGTCATGAGCAAGGTATCGCGATGCTTGATATGGCCGAACTCGTGCGCCAGCACGCCCGCAAGCTCCTCCTGGCTCAATCGCTGCAGCAGGCCCGTGGTGACCGCGACGGCGGCATGCTCCGGGTTCCGCCCGGTGGCAAAGGCGTTGGGCTGCGGGTTGTCCATGATGTAGACGCGCGGCATGGGGATGCCGGCAGCTTGCGCGAGCTGCCGCACCAGCGCGTAAAGCTCAGGCGCCTGACGCTCGTCCGCCTCATGCGCCCCATACATGGAGAGCACCATCTTGTCGGAGTTCCAATAGGCGAAGAGGTTCATGGCCGCCGCCACGAGCAGCGCGATGACCATCCCCGACTGGCCGCCAATCAGGAAGCCGACCCCCATGAACAGCGCGGTCAGAGTGGCGAGCAGGATGGCAGTGCGGAAATAGCTCATTCGGCGTCCTCCAAGGCCCTCGAAGGCGGAACAAAGCGGCTCGCTTTAGCCCGACGGCGATAATGTTGGGAGTGGCGGCCGGGCCGACAAGGAGGGGCCCGCGGCAAGCCGAGGCGCTTGCTCTCCCTCAGGCGGTTAACTGGCCCGGTGTTCCAAGCCCCAAATGTGATGCCTACCGTGCCGGTTACCTTAACCGTCCATCAACGCTTGTCGGGGCATGCTCTTACTCATGGCTCAGCTGCCCCAAATCGTCTATGACCCCGCGCCGCCGCCGTCTTTTCATACGCCGGCGCCTGAGGGCCTATCGCTCACCACTCACCAGAAGCGGCTCTTGCGCGAGACCTTCGCGCGGCTCGAGCCGGCATCGGACCTGGTCGCGGCCCTGTTCTATCTCAGGCTGTTCGACCTTGACCCCTCGTTGCGTGCTCTGTTCAAAGGGCCGCTCAAGGTGCAAGGGCGCAAGCTCATGACGGCGATCAAGCTTGCCGTCATCTCGCTCGACCACGCACGCGACCTCAAGCTCACCCTCAAGCTGCTCGGCGTCCGCCATCGCCATTACGGCGTTCAGGCGGACCACTACGTGACCTTTTCGCGGGCGGTGATGTGGACCTTCGAGCAGTCTCTGGAGGAGCGCTTCACGCGCGATGCGAAGCAGGCCTGGGCCACTCTGCTCGCCGAGATGACGCGCGTCATGGCCGACACGGACTGACGGGACCGGCCTTTAGAGCGCAATCGCGTCAGGTTGAATCGCGACAGCGCTCGAGCCTTTTTTGACGCATGATCTTATCGGAAAACCGGTTCCCACTTTTGCGGATCATGCTCTAGCTCACTCGGGTGGGCTGTCCGCCGCACCTGCGTCAGGGTTCGCCGCTTTCGCCTCGACCTCGCCCTTCTCGTTGACCCAGATCTCCACATCCTGGTTCGGATCGAAGCTTTGCGGCTTGCCGTCGATGGTGAGCTCGCCCGGGGTGGCGGTGATGACGTGGCGGTCCACGGTGATCTTCATGCCGTCGGCCATGGATTCCTGGGTCATGGTCTTGTAGTGGCCGGAGACGGTGATGTTCCGGTTGCCCACCGTCATGGACATGGTCTCGACCACTTGCCCGCCCGACGACCAGTGGCTGACGGCGAGCAAGATCGCGATCACGAGCGCGACGGCGATCGCCAGACCGATCAAGATGAGCTTGAGCCATGACATGATGCTGTTTCCCCCTTTGCGGCCGCTCGCGCGACCCCGCGTTTGACGTCTTTACGTTGCCCCCGCCCGGTTCTGCCGATTCTGGATGAGGTCTTCGACCACGGCCGGATCGGCGAGCGTCGAGATGTCGCCGAGATTGGAAAAGTCGTCCTCGGCGATCTTGCGTAAGATTCGGCGCATGATCTTGCCCGAGCGCGTCTTCGGCAAGCCCGGTGCGAACTGGATGCGGTCCGGCGAGGCGATCGGGCCGATCTCCTTGCGCACCCAGTCGCGCAGCTCGATCTTGAGCGCATCGGACTCCATCTCGCCCGCGATCAGCGTGACGTAGCAATAGATGCCCTGGCCTTTGATGTCGTGGGGATAGCCGACCACGGCGGCTTCCGAGACCTTGGGATGGGCGACGAGCGCCGACTCCACCTCCGCCGTCCCCATGCGGTGGCCGGCGACATTGATCACGTCGTCGACCCGACCGGTGATCCAGTAATAACCGTCTGCGTCGCGCCGGCAGCCGTCGCCGGTGAAATATTTGCCCTTGTAGGCGGAGAAATAGGTCTCCACGAAGCGCTTGTGGTCGCCATAGAGGCTGCGCGCCATCCCCGGCCATGCGTCGAGGATGACGAGATTGCCGGAGGCAGGGCCTTCCAGCAGGTTGCCGTCGCCGTCGACGATGCCCGGCTCGACACCGAAAAACGGCAGCGTCGCCGAGCCCGGCTTGAGCTTGGTGGCGCCCGGCAGCGGAGAGATCAAAATGCCGCCCGTCTCGGTCTGCCACCAAGTGTCGACGACGGGGCAGTGCTCCTCGCCGACCACGCGGTAGTACCACTCCCAGGCTTCGGGGTTGATCGGCTCACCCACGCTGCCGAGCAGCTTGAGCGATGCCCGGCTGGTGCGCGTCACGAAGGCGTCGCCCATGCCCATCAGCGCCCGGATCGCCGTCGGCGCCGTGTAGAAGATGTTCACCTTGTGCTTGTCGATCACCTGCCAGAAGCGGGACGCGTCAGGATAGTTCGGCACGCCCTCGAACATCAGCGTGGTGGCGCCGTTGGCGAGCGGGCCGTAGACGATATAAGAGTGGCCGGTGACCCAGCCCACGTCGGCGGTGCACCAATAGACGTCGCCGTCGTGATAGTCGAAGACGGTCTGATGGGTCAGCGCGGCATAGACGAGATAGCCGCCAGAGGTGTGCAGCACGCCCTTGGGCGTTCCCGTCGAACCCGAGGTGTAGAGGATGAAGAGCGGGTCCTCGGCGCCCATCTCCTCGGGCGGGCAGTGGGCAGCCACGTCGGCGGCGAGCTCTTGATACCAGAAATCGCGTCCCGCATGCATGGCGCATGAGCCGCCGGTATGCCGGATGACGATGACCTTCTCCTCGCCGAGCGATTTGGTCAGCGCCTCGTCGGTATTGTGCTTGAGCCTAATCGTCTTGCCGCCGCGCAGGCCTTCATCGGCGGTGATGACGAGCTTCGACTTGCAATCGGCGATGCGGCCGACGAGCGAGTCCGGCGAGAAGCCGCCGAAAACCACCGAGTGGACGGCGCCGATGCGCGCGCAGGCGAGCATGGCGTAGGCCGCCTCGGGAATCATCGGCAGGTAGATGGTGACCCGGTCGCCGCGGCTCACCCCCATCGACTTGAGCACGTTGGCGAAGACGTTTACCTCGCGGGAGAGCTCGCGATAGGTGATGTGGCGCGCTTCGGCGCTCGGGTCGTCGGGCTCCCAGATGATGGCGACCTGGTCGCCGCGGTCCTTCAGGTGCCGGTCGATGCAGTTCGCGCTCACATTGAGCGTGCCGTCCTCGAACCATTTGATCGACACGTCGGGATAGGCGAAGGACGCATCCTTGACGCGGGTAAAGGGCTTGATCCAGTCGAGGCGCCCCGCCTGCTTGGCCCAGAACTTGTCGGGCTTGGCCAGGCTCTTGGCGTAGAGTTTCTCGTATTCGTCCTTGTCCACATAGGCTTGTTTTTTCCAGCCCTTCTGGACCTTGTAGATCGTTTCCTCCGACATCGGCCCGCTCCCTCCTGACGCGTGCGAAGCGCGAAACCCATTATGGACAGGGGGCAAGCGCGGGACAATCGCGCCGCCAGACCTGTCATGACGTTAGGCTTATGGTCCGAAGGCGCCGATGATCACGCCCATGACGATGAGCACCGCGAGCCAATGGCCGACATCGATGACCGTCACCAGCGGGCGCACGCCCTTGAAAGCTTGGTTCGTGGCCGTGGTCGTCAGCACGAATCCCGCCCAAACGAAGGCCGCGCTAATGAAGCCGCGTTTGACAGTGACATCGCCCAGATGCCCCATCAGGCCGGCGAGCATCCAGGCCATGAGAAGACAGGCGACGCCGGCGATGATCAAGGGAACCAGCGGCATCGGCCCGCGGTCCTCCGTTTTCTTGCCGAGCGCTTCCTTCCAGATTTTGCCGAAGAGGGCATACCAGCCCCAGCCGACGAGAAAGCCCGCGACCGCCGCTGTCACCACGGCGAGATAGTTGATCTGCATGTTTCCACCCCATCGTTTTTTGTTCCCTGAGTGCAGTCAGGGCGCCTTGGTGAGACCGCCCATGCGGCAGATGATACTCCATTCTTGCGCCGAGATAGGCTGCACCGAAAGCCGCGCGTTCTTGACCAGCACCATGTCCTGCAAGGCAGGCAAAGCCTTGATCTCGGCAAGCGTCACCGGCCGCGGCAGGTCCTTCACCGCGGCAACGTCCACGCATTCCCATGTGCCTGAGCCGTCGGTCGAATCCGGATGCGCCTCCGCCACCACCTTGACGATGCCCACGGCCCGCCTCTCGTCGCCGGAATGGTAGAACAGGCCGAGATCGCCGCGTACCATGGCGCGCATGACGTTGCGTGCCTGGTAGTTGCGCACGCCGTCCCATTCGGCGCCGTCCGCGCCCTCGCTTTTCTGCTGGTCCCACGACCAGCAGTCGGGCTCGGTCTTGAGCAGCCAATAGGCCATCTCGGCCACCCCTCACTCTTCCTCGTCGTCCGGGTTGTTGATGGTCCACACCCACGGCCGGATCTCGACGGAGGCGAAGAGGCCCGCTTTGGCGAAGGGATCGGCCGCGGCGATCTTGCCCGCGGCCTCGAGTGAGGACGCCTCGACCACGATGAGGCTGCCATTCATCGTCTCGTTGACTGGCTCCAGGAACGGGCCCGCGAGCGCCAGCGTGCCGCCGAGGCTCTCCAGGTAGTCAACATGCTCGGGCCGGACGGCCTGCCGCAGGGCGAGGCTGTTCGGCTTGTCGGTGCAGATCACGGCGTAGAGCATCGAAAGTCCCCCCGGACGAGGCTATTGCGCGGACGGGACGCTGTCTACGGGGGCCTCGTTGCGATGTTTCCTTTGTCATCGCCCGGCATGACAACGGAGGGTTGCTGGGTTGGTCACCCTTCCGATCTGAGCGGCCGGGCGAGCAGGGCCTCGATGGCCTCATCGACGGTGGCCAGACCCGAGATCACCGCATGCACCGCTTGCGCGATCGGCATGTCGATGCCGCGTGCCGCGGCCATCTCCACCACGGCGCCGGCGGTATAGATGCCTTCGGTGACCGAGTGGCGCGCTTTCAGCACCTCGCCAAGGATGCGCCCCTCGCCAAGGGCGAGCCCGAGCGACATGTTGCGCGATTGTGGGCTGCCGCAGGTGAGCACGAGATCGCCCAGGCCCGATAGGCCGGCCAAGGTCTCCCGCCGCGCGCCGAGCGCGATGCCGAAGCGCGTCATCTCGGCGAAGCTGCGGGTGACGAGCGCGGCGTGGGCGGATGCGCCGAGCTTCTTGCCCATCACGATGCCGGCGGCAATGGCGAACACGTTCTTCACCGCCCCGCCGATCTCCGCCCCCGTGACGTCCTCGCTCCAATAGCATCGGAAAGAGGGGTGGCTCAGCGCGTGCGCCAGCTCCCGGCCTTCGCTCTCTTGCGCGGTCGCAAGCGTCACCGCGGCCGGCAGCCCACGTGCGATCTCGCCGGCAAAGCCGGGGCCTGACAGCACGGCGGGCTCGGCCGCCGGCAGCACCTCGCCCACCACCTCAGAGAGCAGCTTGCCGGTCGTCTGCTCGATGCCCTTGGCGCAGATCACCAGCGGCTGGCCGGCGTGGATATAAGGCGCAAGCTCGCCCGCGATGGCGCGTAAGGACTGCGCCGGCGTCACCATCAGCAAGAGGTCGCAGGTCGCTACCTCGTTGAACCGCGCGGTGGCCTCGATGCCTTCATCGAGCGCGACGCCGGGCAGGTAGAGGGCGTTGCGGTGCTGCTCGTTGATGTCCCGGATGACTTCCGGCTCATAGGCCCAGATCAGCACGTCGCGCCCGGCCCGGCGCGCGGTCACCCCGAGCGCGGTACCCCACGCGCCTGCCCCCACGATGCCGACCGTTTGCAGAGCCATGACGGGTCTCTAGCTCATCCTGCCGTCTGTCATACAGGAAACACGCGGCCTTCGTCACCGAGAGCGCGCTTTTGAATCACAGGACTTCAGTCCTTTCGTCACTTCACCCACCCGATTTGGCAGACCTCATGCCTTGACGCCCGCGCCGAGCGCGGGTGGGGCGTCGGGGTCGAGCGGCCAGCGGGCGCGCGAAGGCGCGGCGAGATCGTCGATCAGCCCGCGGGCCAGGCGCTCCGCCCCCGCCCAGGCGATCATGGCGCCATTGTCGGCGCAAAGCCCAGGCGGCGGCACCACGAGCCTGAATCGTTGTTCCTCTGCGACGTGCGAAAGCGCCGCCTTCAGCCGCTGATTGGCAGCCACGCCGCCGGCGGCGACGAGCACGCGGGGTGCGCCCTGTGCTTGGCCCTCCACATAGAGCTGCATGGCCCGCCGCACCCGGTCGCTGACGATGTCGGCGACGGCCTCCTGGAAGCTGGCGCAAAAGTCGGCGATGTCCTGCTCGCTCAACGCCCCGCGTTCGGCGACCGCATGGCGAAGCGCCGTCTTGAGCCCGGCAAACGAGAAATGCGGCTCCGGCCTCCCCAGCATGGGACGCGGCAGCTTGACGTTGGCCCGGCCCCGTAAAGCGTGCCGCTCGACCTCGGGGCCACCGGGATAGCCAAGGCCGAGCAGCTTGGCCGCCTTGTCGAAGGCCTCGCCCAAGGCATCGTCCAGCGTCGTCCCGAGCCGCGTATAGGCGCCCACATCATCCACGATGAGGAGCTGCGTATGCCCGCCCGAGACGAGCAGCAGGAGATAGGGGAAGGCGAGCCCGTCGGTGAGGCCGGCAGTGAGCGCGTGCGCCTCGAGATGGTTGACGGCGATGAAGGGGAGCCCGCGCGCCAGCGCAATGGCTTTGCCCGTGATCATGCCGACGATCAGGCCGCCGATCAGGCCCGGCCCCGCGGTCGCGGCGACCCCGTCGATTGCCTCCCACTTAAGCCCCGCCTCGTCGAGCGCCTTCAGGATCGCGGCGTCCAGCAGCTCCACATGGGCGCGGGCCGCGATCTCGGGCACCACCCCGCCATAGGGCGCATGCAGCTCGAGCTGCGAGCGCACGATATTGGAGAGGATCGCACCCTGCCCGTCGCAATCGCGGCGGACCAGCGCAGCGGCGGTCTCGTCGCAGCTCGTCTCGATGCCGAGAACGGTTAAGGAGCGGTCGTGGAAGCCATTCGCCATGACGCTTCTTTACAGGGTAGAACCGCTTCGAGCCACGAATGGCTCGCGCAAGGAGCAAAGCTTTGCTGAAACGCCCGCTTCTTATCGGCACCCGCGGCAGCCCGCTGGCGCTGTGGCAGGCCCGTCACGTGCGCGCGCTCCTCATCTCCGCCCATGGCTTGGACGAGGGCGACGTCGATCTCTCGGTCATCACCACCTCGGGCGACCGCATCGAGGATCGGCCGTTGCGCGAGTTCGGCGGCAAAGGCCTGTTCACCAAGGAGATCGACGAGGCTTTGCTTGGGACCAGAGTCGATCTTGCCGTGCATTCCATGAAGGACCTGCCCACCGAGCTGCCTGCAGGACTTGCGATAGGCGCGGTGCTGCCGCGCGCCGACGTGCGCGACGCCTTCGTCAGCGTCAAGGCGCGGTCGCTTGGCGAGCTGCCTGAGGGCGCGGTTGTCGGTACCTCGTCCTTGCGCCGCCAGGCCCAGCTCCGCCGCGCGCGGCCCGACCTTCGGGTCACCGATCTCCGCGGCAATGTGGAGACGCGGCTCGCCAAGATCGAGCGAGGCGAGGCCGACGCCACCCTGCTCGCCATGGCGGGGCTGGAGCGCCTCGGCCTTGTCGCGCGTGCCACCGTGGCGCTGTCCACCGAGGAGATGCTGCCGGCCGTGGCGCAAGGGGCGATCGGCGTCCTCTGCCGCGCCTACGACGCGGAGACGGTGAAGCTGCTTGCGCCCTTGCACGACGAGGCGACCTCCATTTGCGTCACCTGCGAGCGGATTTTTCTCGCCACGCTCGAAGGCTCGTGCAGGACACCTATCGCCGGGCTCGCCGAGATCACGGGCGGAGGGGCTTTGCGCTTTCGCGGTCTGATCCTGAAGCCGGACGGCAGCGCCTGGCATGGGATCGAGCTTGCCGGCACGCTTGAGAGCGCCGAAGACATCGGGAGGGAAGCGGGCGACGAGCTGCTTGCCCGCGCCGGACCGGCGTTCCTGGCAAGCTTCCGCTAGAAGCTAGCTTGATGCGCCTTCTCGTCACCAGGCCTCTTCCCGACGCGCGCCACCAGGCGGACACCCTCGCCAGGCTAGGCCACGAGCCGGTGCTCGCGCCGCTCCTCCGCATCGAATTCTCGGCCGGCGTAAGCCTGCCGCTTGCAGGCGCCCAAGCCCTGATCGCGACGAGCCGCAATGGCTTGCGCGCGCTGGCCGCCCATGCAGGGCGCGACGAGGCGTTGTCGCTTCCCTTGATCGCCGTGGGCGAAGCCACCGCAAGGGAGGCGGAGCGTCTCGGATTTACGCGCGTGACGACTGGACCCGGTACGGGGGAGGCGCTTTCGCAAGTGATCCTGGACCGCTTCGAGCCCAGCGCCGGCACGCTGGTGCATCTTGCCGGCGAGACGCTCGCCTTCGATCTCAAGATGTCCCTTCAAGCCCATGGCTTCCGCGTGGAGCAGCCGGTGCTCTACCGCGCCGTGGCCGCATCCGAGCTGCCGGCCGAGGCGCTGGGGAAGCTCAAGGCGGGCGCGCTCGACGGGGTCATCCTGATGTCGCCCAGAACGGCGGCCGTCTTCGTAAATCTCATCCGCCGGCACGCTGCGGTAACCGAGGCGGCGCGTCTGCGTTGCTATTGCCTGTCGGCGGCGGTAGCAGAGGCGGCCGCCAGGCTTTGCGCCGTTCCTCGCGTGGCCGCCCACCCGCGCGAGGAAGATGTCCTTGCGCTGATCTCTACCGACGCGGCATCCTTGTGACGGGCTCGAATCTGCGCCTAAGGGCTTGAGGCGAAGCGTGATGGCAGACAATTTTGGCGACCAGGACAACGCCGGCGGCCGGCGTCCCGCCCNNCCCCGCCCCGACCATCGAGGGCATGGCTACCGAGGTGTCGGTCGAGCCTGCGCCGGGCGCGGCCCCGTCGGAGGAGCCCAAAGAGCAGGTGGCGGCCGACGCGCCGAAGAGCCTCCCAGGCGATGGCAGCGGCGAAAAGGGCGATGGCAGCGGCATAAAGAAGGAGGGCGCGGGCAATCCACCTCCGCCTCCTCCGCCCGCGAGCGTGGTCGAGTTGAAAAGCTTCCTGACCCATCTCGCCGCGGGGCTGCTTGGCGGCCTGGTGGGCGTCATTGCACTAGCACTGCTGTGGCATAGGCTGCCGGGCCAGGCGGGCGGCGGCGCGGCACCGGACCTCACCCGCCTTGAGCAGCGCCTCGGCAAGCTCGAGGCAGCGTCGACCGAACAGCCGAGCAAGGTGGACGGCCAGGCACTCACCGCGCTCGACCAGCGCATTGCGGTGATAGAGGCACGGAAGCCTGAGGCAGCGCCGGATCTTTCCGGGCTCGACAACCGTGTCACCCAGCTCGAACAGTCATTGAAGGCTCTTGCGGAGACGGCGGAGAAGGGCGGCTCGGTCGCCGATGCGGCTGCCACCAGTGCGCAAATCGGTGAGGCGGAGCAGCGTCTGCAAGGCAAGATCGATACGGCGCTCGGCGAGGGCCAAGCAGCCAATAGGGCGGCGCTTGGTTCGGTTGAGCGCGAGGTCGCCGAGCTGAAGTCGAAGCTCGCGACCCTCGCGGAGGCAAGCGCTGAGCCCGAGAACCCGCAAGTGCAGGGCGAGCTCGCCTCCCTTGGCGAGCGCATCGGCAAGCTCGAAGCCGCCCTCCCCGGTCTTGCCGGCGCCATCGACGAGAGCACGGCGCAAGCCAAGGGCGCGGCGCTGGCGCTCGCCTTCGCCAATTTCCGCAGCGCGGTCGCTTCGGGGCGCCCCTACGCGGCTGAGCTTTCCACCCTCCGCACGCTCGCGCCCGGCGCGGATGCGCTGGACGCACTCGCACCCCATGCCGACACCGGCATTCCGACGCTTCCCGAGCTCACCCGCACATTTCAGCCGGCCGCCGACGCAGGCCTAGCCGCCATTGTGACACGCGCGGACGGCTCCTTTTTCGACGGGGTGGTGGCGAGCGCGAGATCGCTGGTCAAGATCCACCGCATCGACGGCGCCCCGACCGGCGATGCGCCAGGCCAGGTGCTGGCGCGGGCCGAGGCGCATCTCAAACAGAGTGATCTCGCAGCCGCGGTGAAAGAGGTCGAGCTATTGCAAGCGCGCCCGCGCATGCGCGCGGCCCTTGCCGGCTGGCTCGATCAAGCGCATGCCCGCCTTGGTGTCAGCGATGCCTTGACCAGGCTCGAGGGCACGCTGCCCGCCTCCATGGGTGACGCTGCACGGGCGCCCGCCTCCGCAACTGCACCCGCCCCCGCAACTGCGCCTGCACTCGAGCAGCCCTGACCTCATGCTCCGTATTCTCCTCTTCATCTTCGGCGTCATGGCGGCAGCCTTGGGCGTTGCCTGGTTCGCCGACCGGCCCGGCACGGTGACGGTCGAATGGCTCGGCTATCAGATCGAGACCAGCGCCTTTGTGGGTGCCCTTGCCGTTGCGGCCGTGGTGGTGGTCCTGATCCTGATCTGGGCGCTGTTGCGCTTCGTCCTGACGCGGCCCGCGGCGTTTGTTGCCCACATGAAGGAGCGTCAGCGCCGCCAGGGCTTCGAGGCGCTCACCCACGGGCTGCTCGCCATCGGCGTGGGCGACCGCGCGCTCGCCACGCGCTATGCGACGGTGGCGCGGCGGACCCTCCCCAACGAGCCCCTGACCGCGCTGCTCCGCGCCCAGGCCGCGCAGCTCAAGGGCGACCGCGAGACGGCGCGCCGCGCCTTCGAAGCCATGCTCGACCGGCCGGAGACGGAGCTCTTGGGTTTGCGCGGCCTGTTCCTGGAAGCCAAGCGCCGCAATGACGACGAGGCGGCACGGGTGTTGGTCGAGCAGGTCGTGCGCCGCGATCCGGCGCTCGGCTGGAGCGTCAATGCCCTGTTCGACCTGCAAGCCCGCGCCGGCGACTGGGCGGCTGCGCTCGCCACGCTCGCCATCGCACGCCGCCAGGGCCATATCGAGCCGGACGCTGCCGTCCGGCGGCGCGCGGTGTTGCTTACGGCCGAAGCCCGCGAGGCCGAGGCGGCGGAGCCGGACAAGGCGCTGCAGCTCGCGAGCGAGGCCTTGCGGCTTNNCCCTCGCTCGTCCCGGCGGCGGAGATCGCCGGCCGCATCCTCGCCTCCAAGGGCGAGAGCCGCCAGGCCTCCCGCGTCGTTGCCAGGACCTGGAAGCTCGCGCCGCATCCGGACCTCGCTCTGGTCTATGCCTTCGCCAAGGCGGGCGACCCCCCGCGCGAGCGGTTGAAGCGGGTCAAGCATCTGGCGAGCTTGCACCCGGGCGACATCGAAGGGCCGATCGCCCTCGCTGTTGCCGCCATCGAAGCGCATGAGTGGCGGGAGGCGCGCGAGGCGCTCGTCCCCTATATCGAGGACCGTCCGCCGGCGCGGGTCTGTGCGCTGATGGCGCGGATCGAGGCGGGCGAGCAGGGCGACAAGGGCCGCGAGCGCGAATGGCTGGCCCGCGCCGTGCGGGCGCCGCGCGACCGCGCGTGGATCGCCAACGGCTATATTTCGGACCGCTGGCTGCCGGTCTCGCCTGTGACCGGCGCCGTCGACGCCTTCGAGTGGAAGGCGCCGGTGGACGCCATCGGCCGCGGCGACACGACGCTTCTGATCGAGGAGCG
>PLBV01000077.1:16420-16940 GCA_003135455.1 Hyphomicrobiales bacterium
CCGCCATGCGCGAGCACGTCGCCAGCAAGCCGGCCCGGACTGAGATCTATACGCCGCCGCCCGCGCCCGATGATCCGGGCGTCGCGCAAGCCGAGACCGACGAGAGCCCGGTCTCGCTTGAGCGCTTGCGCGCCGCCCAGATCCGCTGATTGGCGCGAGGCCCGGCGCCTTGCATCGCAGCACTATTGGCTTTAAGCACGGGGGCCGAGCCTAAGCTTGCCCGGCGAGGCTCCCTTTGGCGCTCCAATCTCGCGCCCATGCCGCAGTAGCTCAGTCGGTAGAGCANNTCGAATCCCTCCTGCGGCACCAACAAAATCAAATAGTTAAGTTATTCGGTGTTCGGCGGCTGAGGTGATGGGCTAACGCTAGGCTAACACCAGCGGCCCACAGAAGCCCCGTGGCGGCCGAAGCAGGATCGGCGCGCCGCGCGCTCAGGCATGCCGCCGAGCTGGCGCTTGCGGACTACAAGCTTCGCATGGAGCGGGCGCCTCCCGGGACGAAGTTCCCGCCGGCGTCGGTG
>PLBV01000091.1:0-26590 GCA_003135455.1 Hyphomicrobiales bacterium
ATCAACAAGATCGTGCGCACCTCCCGCCAGATGCTGCACGAGATCGGCCGCGAGCCCACGCCAGAGGAGCTCGCCGAGAAGCTCGCCATGCCGCTGGAGAAGGTGCGCAAGGTGCTGAAGATCGCCAAGGAGCCGATCAGCCTCGAGACCCCGATCGGCGACGAGGAGGATTCCTATCTCGGCGACTTCATCGAGGACAAGAACGCGATCCTCCCCATCGACGCCGCCATCCAGTCCAATCTGCGCGAGACCACCACGCGTGTGCTGGCCTCCTTGACCCCGCGCGAGGAGCGCGTGCTGCGCATGCGCTTCGGCATCGGCATGAACACCGACCATACGCTGGAAGAGGTGGGCCAGCAGTTCAGCGTCACCCGCGAGCGCATCCGCCAGATCGAGGCCAAGGCGCTGCGCAAGCTGAAGCACCCGTCGCGCAGCCGTAAGCTTCGCTCTTTCCTCGACAATTAGCCTTTAGCGCGCGGCGATCGAGCCCCGACGCAAGGGAAGGCCCCCCGCCGAGGCGCGGAGGACCTTCGATGCCTGTAGACGTCTCCGAGCCTAGCCCGGTTTCTTCGAGAAATAGGCTTGCGCCTTGGCGAGATTGCCCTTCGGGTCCTTCATGAAATCGGTCTTGGCCTGCTCGTTGCCGAAGCAATAGGTCTTGCCGTCGATCGCCGCGTTGACCGAGCAATCCGTCTTGATCTCCTTGCCGAGCGCCAGGCCCTCGGCGCACATATTGTCGAACTCTCCGGTGGCGGCGACAGCCGCGGTGGCGAGACCGAGCACGAAAGCGCCGGCAAGTGCGGAACTGATGTAGCGTCTGACCATCGTCGTACCTCCTTGGGGTTTTTGCGGGGACGTTGGGGTTCCGTCCCACCATGGTCGTAACACCCTCAAGGACGGGGCTTCTGTGACCCTGGTCACATGCGTTCGTTATCGCCAGCGGGTCTCGGCGATGCGCAAGCTCCGCTCGTTTCTCGACAACGAGCTCGCACGCCTCTAGGCTCGCCCGCATGACCGAGCAAGCGCAAGCCCAAGTCCACGACAATGCCGGCGTCATCGTCTTCCCGCCGGTGCTGCTGCTGGCGACCGCCGCGGTCGGGATCATCCTCGATTGGTTCCTGCCGCTCGGGTTCCTCGCCCATCTGCCTTGGGTCCCGCGGCTGGTGGCTGGCGCGCTCCTGTTTGCGCTGGGCGCCTCGGCGCCGATCATGGTGCGGCGCGCCTTTGTTGCCGCCGGCACCAATATGCGCCCCGACATGCCGAGCACGGCGCTCGTCACCACCGGCCTCTTTGCGCATGCGCGGAACCCGGTCTATGTGGGCGGCGCCTTAGCACTGATCGGCCTGGCGCTGATGCGGGGCTCCGACTGGATCCTGGTGCTGATGGTGCCGGCGCTGCTGGTTCTGCACTATGGCGTGGTGCTGCGCGAGGAGCGCTATCTGGAGGAGACGTTCGGCGCCGCATACCTGGCCTATAGAGCCGCGGTCCCGCGCTATGGCTGGAAGTTTTGAAGCCCGCGATCGTCGTGGCGGCTTGACCCGGCCATCCAGGTCTTCGCCGTGAAAGTCGGCCAGCAGTTCAGCGTCACCCGCGAGTGCATCCGCCAGATCGAGGCTAAGGCCCAGCGCAAGCTGAAGCACGCGAGCCGGCAGCCGGAAGCTCCGAAGCTTCCTGGACAACTAGCTTCACCTAGAACTCGGACATCTAGGACTATCAGTTCCCCTGTCGGGGAATGCGCGAACGCGCCTCTTATGCTATCGGGAGTTGAATGCGATTCCCGGGCAGTTCCTATCAGCCAATAGCTTAGACGATCTGCTGAGAACCGTGTTCAGCCAGCTCCTGCGCAAGGGGCGGCAGGTCACTGCATCTCGTGGTGCAACGAGGGAATTGCGGGGCGTCCTATTAGAGTTGACTGACCCGCGTGCACGCTTAAGTAGAACAGAACTGAAGGGGACTGTATTTAGCTGTCTGGGGGAACTCCTTTGGTATCTTTCCGGAAGTAATAGTCTAGATTTCATCAAATATTACATTCAACGCTATGAACTTGAATCAGGGGATGAAAAGACGGTCCATGGAGGATACGGACCAAGGCTTTTTAATAATCGGGGAATTGATCAACTAAGAAATACGGTTGCTCTACTGATAGACAGACCTTCAACCAGAAGGGCGGTTATTCAGCTATTCAATGCAGAAGACATAAATGAGCCTCACAAAGAGGTGCCGTGCACATGCACATTACAGTTCATGATACGTGCGGGGCACCTGCATTGCTTTACTTGTATGAGATCAAACGATGCTTATTTTGGTCTGCCCCACGATATTTTTGCCTTCACAATGTTACAGGAGCTAATTGCACGAGAGTTATCGATGAAACTAGGCACCTACCAACATGCTGTCGGCAGCCTGCATCTTTACACAGATCAAGCGGATGAAGCTGCAAGTTACTTGGAGGAAGGTTGGCAGAGCAGTATCTCTATGCCGGAAATGCCACTCGGCGACCCTTGGCCTGCCGTAGAGACAGTGCTCAAGGCCGAAGTAGCAATCCGAAATGGCGCCACTATAAACGTCTCAACTCTGGGGCTTGATCCGTATTGGGAGGACATTGTTCGGCTATTACAAGTGTTGCAACTCTTTAAAATGCAAAAATATCGCGAAATCGCGAAGACTGCCCGCGTTATGTCTTCACGGATATACGAGACCTATATTCGGAGTAAGCAGTCGCGACCTATTGAAGTACAGAAAAAACTCCCTTTCTCTACGGAGACATAGTTTTGCAAGGGGAAAATTCGTGAGACCAAAAGACGAACCAATAGCCTCGGAAATCCAGCGAAAGCTGGCGGCTTTTGAATTCGATGGTCATCCGCTACCCGGAATTCAGGAGCCCGCAAATCGGGATGCTTTTGTCGAGCAGCTTATAGAGAGCATTCACCGAGTGAGGTTTGTATCGGTCGTCCAAGAGCGACCCATAAGTATCCTTCGAGCCGACCCCACCAGTGAGTTGTTTGACCCATTGAAAGCAGCGATTCTTCACCATCAACAAGGCAGAAGGGACGAGGCGTATTGGTTGTTGTTTTTCTTCGTGCATTTTGGAAAGAGCCGGAACGGCGGATGGCGACTGGCACGGGACGTTTACGGAGCGCTCGGCGATCAATATGGCTGGGATTGGGAAACGACGAGCTCCGATCCCCGCGCATTTGCGGTCTGGCTAGATGAAAACAAAGATATCCTGAGAGGTGGGGACGGTGTGGTGCTTGGCTTGGCCACGTCTGGCAGTTCCTCGATCGACCCCGCCGCGCGTAAATCAGCAAGGCGGTGTTTCAGACGCTCCGCGCCCTCAGCACCTAGCTCTTGGCTAGCGATCTCTTCGTTTTCACAAATCTCACGAAGGCGCTTTGTCTCAAATGCCAACTCCAATGCGGGCACCTTGAAGGTTGATTCGGAGTTTAGCAGGTCAGTCATGCTATCAAAAGTTGTACTACCCGCACGAGGAGTAACTTATCCCCGCCCGCCGCGCCTCCGTTACACTCCGCGTCACCTCGTCCGCTTCAGCGGCGCGTGCATGAGGCATCGTGCAAGCGGGATGGCCGGAGCGCTAATATTCTTCGGCCACGAGCGTCCTCAGCTCGTCGAAACTCATGACCGGCGCGATCTTGTGGACGTTCAGATCGGTCCAGGGATGGTAGAGCCGCATCACCGAGCCTGCGTCTTCCGCTTCGAAGATGGCCCAGGTCTCCTGTTGGGTCAGCGAGATCCACGCGCCCAGCAGCTTGACGTCCGGTTGCTCGCCGATTCCGTGCTCCTTGAGCCGCCTGAAACTCTCGTCGCGATTTTCAGGCGCGATCCTGACAGTGCAGACGAATAGCATTTGCTCCTCCGATGGGTCGCGGGCGCGGACGTTATCGGGCCTCGGCGCCGAGCATCACCCTATCCTTGGCCTTGCAACATCCGATTAAGGCCGGCTGCATGGGTCCAATCTTATCCCCGCGCCCCAAACCTCCCTTACACTCCGCCTGCCCTTGCCCTTGAGGGGACGAGCTCGAGACCGTCTTTAGCTTTCGGGGTAGGGGTGCGGTGCCTGAGGTGCCGGTGGACAAGAGGGCCCGAGACCAGCTGCAAGCCCGACAACCGCCGGCAGGGTAACGGACCAGCCTAAGGGGTCCGACGGCGCTTCCGCCAGGGGTGGAACAACCCTGGTCCAATCCGTCTGCCTCTCCAGGGGGCAGGCGGCACCAGAGGTAAGGGTCGCGCTGGGGGCTTCAACATCGCCGCGCGCGGGGCGCCGAGAGGCTGCCCATTTTGTGCACACGGACGCAGGCTTTCGGCGCTCCGCGCTTCCCCCTCATGGCTCGCGGGTCCCGACCCGGCGAGGCGCTTGCGCGTGCTTATCACTCCCCTTGACGGGGAGGGATGGAGCAAGGATCGGCGCCATCGCTGCAACCGCCTCCGGCCTATCGGGGTTTGCTCCTTGGTTGGTGACAGCAAGAAAGAGGGGTTGGAGATGGGATTGTGGCAGTGGCTGAAGGGAGCCGGAGGCGCGGCCAAGGGAGCTAGCGCGCGTGACGAGAGGGGAGCGAGCGCGCGCGACGAGACGGCCATCGGGCGCGCGAAGCAGGACTGGAAGGAGGACGGCGACCGCGCCGACCAGGATTATTACCACATGCCGGGCGCCACCAACCCGGATCGGACGGACCCGCCCAAGCTCGACGGCGTGAAGCTGCCCAAACGCGGCAAAGGCCAGAAGCAGAGCGTCACGCGCACCAAGCCGGGCGCGACCTCGAGCGGGAGAAGCTCGCGCCCCGGAACAAGGGACGCGAGCTAAGGGGATGGCGATGTGAGCTGCGAAGAGATCAGAACTGGTTGCGGGTGCCGCGCGGCCAGCCATAGGTCTGCGGGAACATATATTGCAGCGCCTGGATCTCGTCGTCCTGGTGGGCATAGGGCCGGCTGTTGGCGTCGTAGCCATAGGCCCGCGATGCCTGGTTCTGATTGGTGAAGGAGCGGGATGGGTAACCGCGATAGGCAATTTCCACCCGGCTCTGCTCCGCCTGGACGTCGAGGCGGGGTGCGGAGAGCGGCGTGGCTTGAGCGGAGCCCGCGAGAAGTGCTGTGGTGAAGCATAGAGCGGCAGTCTTGATGGTGCGGTGAGACATGGTTTCGAACTCCCTGGCAGGCTTCCCTCGGGCACTGGTCGTTGCCCCCCGAGTGGCGTCCTCCTTCCATGCCACAGGACCCTCTTAGGAAGCGTCAGGAGGCAGCCGACAAAACGCCGCGAATTGTCGGCAAATACCAGGCGTTGCGTTTTTCAGCGTCGATAGCATTCTAGCGGGGCGGGGAGCCGACCGGCGGCGGTGGGTAGACCGGATCGCGGTGCAGGAAGCTGATCGAGACATAGGCGCCGATGAAGGAGCCTGCCGCGGCGAACAGCACATAGACCCAGTGGTGGGTGTAGCTGATGACGGCGAAGGAGGAGAGCAGATACCAGATGCTGCTCCAGCTCGCGGCCGGCAGGCGTTTCCGCTTCACCACCGCATTGGTGAACATGACATAGACGGCGTCGGTGGTGGCGGTTGCCGCAACGACACCCATAGCGATCAGCGGGTCGAGATTTGCTGGCCACATGGCTTGGTCCTTTCGCGTTTTCACGTGTGGGCACGCGTGAGGCCGCGCCCCTTGGTTGCGTTGCAACAAAGGCTGCCATGCTCTATATGCGAAAAAAAGGGGAGCCTGACGGCGTATAAGAGGCGACTGATCCATGCACCTGACAATGCTGAAGGCCAAGCTGCACCGGGCGACGGTGACCAAGGCCGACCTCGATTACGAGGGCTCGATCGCCATCGACAGCGACCTGCTCGATGCGTCCGGCATGCTGCCCCACGAGCAGGTGGACGTGCTCAACATCTCGACGGGCGGGCGCTTCACCACCTACGCCATCGAGGCGCCGCGCGGCTCACGCGAGATCGCCGTCAACGGCGCCGCGGCGCGGCTGGTGCAGAAGGGCGACAGGGTCATCATCGTGGCCTATTGCTCGCTTCCAGCCGAGGAAGCGCGCAATTATCGCCCCACTGTGGTGGTGCTTGGCGAGGGCAACGCCATCGACCGCGCCATTTAAAGGTCGGCTGCCTTTACTCATATCGAAGCGCGTCGATGGGGTTCATCAGCGAGGCGCGCCGCGCCGGGTAGTAGCCGAAGAACACACCCACCAGCCCCGCTGACGCCATGGCGATCAGCACCAGGCTGGGACTGAGCGCGATCGGCCACGCTCCCCACAAGGACAGCGCCAGCGCCGCGCCGCCGCCTATTGCTAACCCGATCAGGCCTCCGGTCAGACACAGGGTCACCGCCTCGATCAGGAATTGGCTCAAGATGTCCGAGCGGCGCGCGCCCACCGCCATGCGCAGGCCGATCTCCTTGGTGCGCTCGGTCACAGAGACCAGCATGATGTTCATGATNNTTCATGATGCCGATGCCCCCCACGATCAGCGAGATGGCCGCGGTGGCGCCGAGCAGCACGCTCAAGATGCTCTGCGTCTCGCTGCGGGTGCGGATGAACTCGGCCATGTTGCGCACCTGGAAATTGTTGGGCGCGTCGCCGCGCACATGCCGCCGCTCGCGTAAGAGCGTCTCGATCTCCGATTGGGCGTCGCTCATCGCCTCCGCCGAGGCCATTTCGACCATGATCGAGCGGAGGTTATCGGGCACGGTCTGGTCGATGCCGAACAGCCGCCGCCTTGCCGTGGTCACCGGCACGAGCGCGCTATCGTCCTGATCGGTGCCGAAGCCCGATTGGCCTTTCACCGACAACAGCCCGATGACGGTGAAAGGAACGTTCTTGATGCGGATTTGCTCGCCGATCACCGGCCTCTCGCCGAACAGCTCGCGCGCCACGGTGGCGCCGAGGATTACCACCTTGGCGGCCGATCGCAGCTCGGGCGGCGTGAAGTTGCGCCCTTCGGTGACCGGCCAGTCGCGCACTTCCAGATAATCCTCATTCACCCCGTCCACGGACGTGGTCCAGTTGGCGTTGCCGGCAACCACGGGGGCCGAGCCCGAAACTATGCCCGCGACCGCCGCGACGCCCGAAACCTGCGGATGACGGCGAGGTCGGACTCCGAAAGGGCCGTCGCGGTGCCTTCGCCGGCGCGGCGTCCGCCCGAGGTGTAGGAGCCAGGGGAGATGACGAGCAGGTTGGTGCCGAGCGCCTTGATGCGCGCCTCGATCGCTTGCCCCGCGCCGCTCGCCACCGACACCATGACGATCACCGAGGCCACGCCAACGGGCGGCGCCGATCAAAGCGTTACAAAAAGGCAAGGATATGAAGGGCAGGGCGACTCACAGCCCGAAAGGAAAGGTCTCGTCGGGGCCATGGGGGTGGGCCTCGGGCCTGGCCGTCACCGCCTCGGTCTGCTCGAACCAGATCCAAGCGTCGAATTGCCGCGCGAGCTCGGCCTGGAAATAGTGGGAGAGGAGCTCCGTTTCGGGCCGGTAGATGACGCCGATGGCGCGCTCCAGCATGGGCTCGGACAGCTCCTTGCGGATGCGGTCCTTTTGCCCCGGCCCGGTCTCCAGGAAGAAGGCGGGCAGGCCGGCATCGCGCGAGCGCCCTTCATAAGAATCGTCGCGGGCCGGGCGTACGCGCTTGATCTCCATCGGGCCGTCCCAGTCCGACGCAGCCGCAACGGTGCCGCGGTCGGTGCCGAAGCCGATAAGCGCGCAATCATCGCCGAAGCGTTCGCGCGCCAGCTGGCCGATATTGTGCTCGCCCCTGACCTGGCCCATCTCGGTGAACTCGGCATTGCCGATATGGGAGTTGTGCGCCCACACCACGGCCTTTGAGTCGGGTCCGCGATGGGCGAGCAGCCGTTCCAGCGTGTCGAACATGTGCTCGTCGCGCAGGTTCCACGACACCGCGTCGCCATAGTAGATGACGCGGTAATATTGCTCGGCAGCGGCGACGATGCGCGCATTCTGCAGGGCGGCGAAGAAGTCCTCGCCGTCCTTGGCGAGATAGTCGAGGCGTTTGTGCAGAAGCGCGAGCAAGGCCTCGGTGACTGGCCGCTCGCAGACCGCGTAGCCGCGGGACAGCGCCATGCGGCCGTAGCGGGCGGGCTCCGACCGCCAGGGTGTCAAGCAGCCATACCGCTCGCGCGCCGTCCTCGCCGCCTCAGGATCGACCCGGTCGAGATAGTCGAGCACGCCCTCGATCGAGGCGCCGAGGCTGTAGATGTCGAGACCATAGAAGCCAGCCTTCCGATCCGGGTCGGCGATCTTGGCGTTGACCGCCTTGAGGCGGTGCAGGAACTCCCCCACCTGCCCGTTGCGCCACATCCAGGTGGGGAAGCGCGTGAAGGCATGTTTTGGCACCTTGGGTCGCTCGAACCCGCGCACATAGGCGTCATACACGGCCGCATCCGGCCAGTCGGCCTCGACCGCCACGATGTTGAACCCGTGCTCGGCCACGAGCCTCTCGGTGATGCGGGCGCGGGCCTGGTAGAACTCCGCGGTGCCATGGGTCGCCTCGCCGAGCAGGACAACGCGCCGGTCGGCGAAGCGCTCGACCTGGGTGGCGAGCTCGTCGAGATCGCCGAAGGGCTCCGCCGCCTCGGCCATGAGCCGGCTTACATTGGTCTGAATCGCCTTGGCGCGCTTGGCGGGCGTCAAGAGGCCGGCAGCAAAGCCCGAGGTCTGGGCATCCACTTGCACCTTTTCCCGCGCAGCGGGCTCGGCCCAGCCTTCTTCCCCGATCAGCGGCACGAAGGCGACGGAACCGAAATCCTCCTCCTCGAAGTTGTCTTCGCCCATGCGGCGGACGCGCATGAGCGTCTGGTAGTCGCCGCGGCCGACGGGGATCACCAGCCGTCCATCGAGCGCGAGCTGGCGCTTCAGCGCCTCAGGCACCTGCGGACCGCCGGCCGAGACGATGATGGCATCGAAGGGCGCGTGCAGGGCAAGCCCCTTGGTGCCGTCGCCGGTGATGATCTCCGCGTTCGAGTAGCCCAGCCGCTTCAGGCGCTCGCGGGCGAGCTCGGCAAGCTCGGCATGACGCTCGATGGTGTAGACCTTGCTGGCAATGCGGCTGAGCACGGCGGCGGCATAGCCAGAGCCAGCGCCGACCTCTAGCACCTTGTCGCCGGGCTTGACCTCGGCGAGCTCGATCATGCGGGCGACGATATAGGGCTGGGAGATGGTCTGCCCCGCCTCGATGGGCAGCGCGCCGTCCTCATAGGCGAATTCTTGTAAGGACTTCGGGACAAAGGCCTCGCGCGGCACCTCGCCCATGGCGGTAAGGACCAGGGGGTCGGCAATACCGCGCGCACCGAGATGCCGCGCCACCATGATCGCGCGATCGCGGGCATGGACATTGCCGCGAGCCTCAAACTCTGCGTGGATTGCTGTCATGGCAATCAAACTATCAAAACGCCGGGTGGTTCAGCCTTGATCTGGATCAGGACGCGACCGCCCGCGCCTGCGTCTCAAGCCCGGGGGCGGGACCGGCGGGGAGAGCAGTCCGGCATGTGCACGAGACGCACGTCCCCCTCCGCGTCGCTGATGCCCACCTCCACGCCGCTTTCGCCGCGGCGGAAATGCAAGGTGGCGCGGCTCTCGCCCACGGCGAGGTCGCGCACCACCACATGGTCGAGAAACGCAGGCAGGTAGGGCTTGGCCACCTCGATCAGACCCGCTTTGGCGTCGATGTCGATGCCGAGACAGGCCTGCAGCATGAGGAAGACGGCGCCGCTCGCCCAGGCCTGGGGCGTGCAGGCGGAAGGATAGGAAACCGGGCCTTCGCCTGCCCGGCGGGCAAAGCCACAAAACAGCTCCGGCAGCCGGAACTCCGAACTGCGGCAGGCGGCATCGAAGAGGCCGGTGAAAATGCGCCCCGCGGCCTCGCCCATGCCGTAGCGGGCAAGGCCTGCGGCGACGATCGAGCAGTCATGCGGCCATACCGTGCCGTTGTGATAGGACATGGGATTGTAGCGGCTTTGTCCCACCGCGACGGTGCGCACGCCCCAGCCGCTGAACAGGTCCTGACTCATCAGATCGCGGGCGACGCGGGCCGCCTTGTCGGGAGATGCCACACCGCAGAAGAGCACGTGGCCGGCGTTGGAAGTGCGCACGGCGCAAGGGCGCTTGGCGCCATCAAGGGCAAGCGCATAGGTGCCGATCGGATCGCACCAGAACCGCGCATCGATGCTTGCTTGGAGCCGGTCCGCTTCGCCGGCGCGCCGTTCCGCTTCCTCGGTCTGCCCGATGGCGGCCGCGATTTGCGCCGCCGCGCGCTTTGCCGCGACCACATAGGCCTGCACCTCGACAAGCGCGATGGGGCCTCGCGCGAGCGTGCCATCGGCGTGGAACACCGAATCGTGGGAGTCCTTCCAGCCCTGGTTCTGCAAACCGCCTTCCTCGCCGCGGCTATATTCGATGAAGCCGTCGCCATCGGCGTCGCCAAACGTGTCCACCCAGTCGAGCGCGGCGCGGACCGCCGGCCATACCCGTTGCAAGAACGCTACGTCGTTGGTGCGCTTCAGATACGCGCCGGCGAGCATGACGAAAAGCGGCGTGGTGTCGACGCCACCGTAATAGCGGCTGAACGGCACCTCGCGCAGCACCGCCATCTCCCCTTTTCGCGTCTCGTGCATGATCTTGCCGGGCTCGGCGTCATGGAAGGTCGAGCGCTCTTCCGCTTGCAGCGCGCTCAAGTAAGAGAGCACGCCGCGGGCGAGCGAAGGGTCGACCCACAGCACCTGCAGCGCGGTGACGACGGCGTCGCGCCCGAACGGCACGCTGAACCAGGGGATGCCGGCATAGGGGTAGGGCCCGGTGTCGAGCTCGGTGATGAGGAGCGACAGGTCGGCGGCGGCGCGCCCGAGCCACGCCTCGAAGGAGGCGTTGGAGGCAGCGACGCTGGTCAGCGCTCGGATACGCTTCCGCGCCTCGCGCTTGCTGCCCTTGAGCGCGCTGAAGAACTCTGTGCGGGTGGGACAGGTGGTGTCGCCGCCGCTCGACACCGCGAGCAGGAGATGGCGGCTCGCACCGGGCTGAAGCTCGATGGGGATGACGATGCGCTGGCCCTTGATGACGGCGGGGACCGAGACGGCCACGGTGGTGCGCCGGACCTGCCCGTCAAGACCGCGATAGGAGAGCGTAAGCGCGTTCCCCTCGATGCTGGGGCTCAAGACCTCGCCGCGCCGCGCCCGCGTGGCGCCCCTGATCTCGAACACGTCGCGGAAATCCGCATCGACGTCGATGGTGAGGTCGAAGCTCAACGGATCGCCGGAGAAGTTCTGCACCTGCAGCGCTTCGTACAGCTTGCGCCGCCACAAGAGCCGCCGCCGGTGAATGGCAATCTGGGACGGCGCCACGCCCCTGCCAGTGCGGTCCTGGAAGGCGGGATTGGTGAGGTTGGCGCTGAACACCACATTGTCGCGGCCGATGGTGCCGCCGAGCAACTGCGGCGCCTTGCCCGCCAGGCCTAAGGTGAACCGCGACAAGATGCGGGTGTCGTCTTGAAAAAGACCGTCGGCGCCGGTGCTGGGACCTACCGGGTGCAGCAGCCCATGGACGTCGCCCCAGGCGTCGAACACGGCGAACAGGTCGTCATGCTTGAGGACGTGCAGGGCCTCGCCTTGCGCGAGCGCCGGCTCCGCAAGCTCGACCACCTTGGCTGCACTGTCTTGCCCCATAGGTGTGGATTAGGGGTGGGATGCGCGCTCCGCAAGGCCTGACTTATGCGATAGCTTCGGCGGCCAGCGCTGCGGCGATGGGAACCTCCGCGGGCGTGACCTCGCGCGGGGTAAGGATGGCGCCTTCCCGCACGGGTCGGAAACGCTCGGGCCGGATGCCGTCGACCAGGCCGAGCACGGCACGGTAAGCGCTCTCATAGCCCATAGCCATGGCTTCGACCGAGAAGCGCCGCTCGAAGGTCGCCCGCACATGAGCGCGGTTGATTTCGCCAAGCCGGTTGGCCGCCTCGGCCGCTTCCTCGATGCTGTTCACCACGAAGCCGGTTTTGCCGTGCTCGATCACCTCGGGCACCGAGCCGCGATTGAAGGCGATGACCGGCGTGCCGCAGGCAAAGGCTTCGATCATCACCAGGCCAAACGGTTCCAGCCAGTCGATAGGGAAGATCAGGCCGCGGGCACGCCCAAGAAACTCCGACTTCTCGTCCTCGCCGATCTCTCCGATGAATTCCACGTCGTGGTCGTCGAGCAGCGGCGCGATGTGGTTGTCGAAATAGCCCCGGTCGGCGGAATCGACCTTGGCCGCGATACGCAAAGGCAGGCCTGCGCGCTTGGCAATGGCGATCGCCCGGTCGACGCCCTTTTCGGGCGAGATGCGGCCGAGAAAGGCGAGGTAGCCGCCTTTGCCCTCCGGCGAGAAAGTATATTGCGACTTCGGGTAGCCGTGATGGACGGTACGGACCCAGCGCAGGAAGGGCAGGGGCTTGCGCTGGCTGTCGGAGATCGAGACCAGCGGAAATTCCGGGTAGAGCTGATAGAGCCTGCGCAGGTCCTTGACGTCCTGCCGCCCATGCGTCGTGGTCAGCGTATGGTGGGCGAGATCGGCAAACATGGGCAGGTGCATGCAGTCGAGGTGAAAGTGCAGGATGTCGAAGTCACAAGCGCGCGAGCGCACTTCTGCCAGCATGGAAAGATGCGCCGGCAAGTCCCAGGAAAGCTCCTTGTCGAGCCGCAGCGCCATCTCGCGGCAGGGCACGAGTTCGGCCAGCGTTTCGCTGTCGGCGCTAGCGAACAGCACGACCTCGTGGCCGCGCCGCACGAGCTCATCGCTCAAATGAGCCACCACACGCTCGGTTCCGCCGTAGAACTTGGGCGGGACCGACTCATACAAGGGCGCAATTTGGGCGATGCGCATGGGGTCGCTCCTCCGGGAAGGTGGTGTCTGAAGTGCTAACAGCGGTTCGGGTGTTCTTGTTCCCAAGCGTCGAACTGGCCGGACAAAATAGCGTAACCGAAGCCCCCGGCATGCTCACCGCCTGCCGGACTGGTTGATGCTTAGTTGATTGAATTCGGGGCTATTTCAGTTCCCAGCTGACATGCAGCCTGATCTCGACGCTGGTGGTGCCGGCTTCGATCGGCACGGCCTTCGACATCTGCCTCGCGGCCGGCACCGCATAGCGAGCCTGGTAGGAGCCTTCCTCCTCGCTGATGGTGAGCACCGGCCCGAGCTCGACGCCGGCCGCTTCCGCATAGAGCTTGGCATTGGCGATGGCATTGGCCATGGCGAGCTTCCGCGCCTCGTCCTTCAAGGCCTCGGGCTCTGACAGGCTGAATTCGATGGCCCCGATCTCGTTGGCGCCGAGCTTCACCACCTTGTCGAGGACTTGCCCAAACTTGCCGATGTCGTGTACGCTGACGCGGACGGCATTGTTCACGCGATAGCCGATGATGCGCTGCGTGGTCTGGCCTTCTTTCCTTTCCTCATAGAGCGGCTGCACCGAGAAGTCGGTGGTCTGGATGTCCTTGGGCTCGATGCCGTCATCCTTCAGCGCCGCGACCACGCGTGCCATGGCGTCATTGTTCTTGTCGAGCGCCTCGCGCGCCGTCGGCGCGTCGCTGGTGACGCCGGTCGAGATGTCGACCTCGTCCGGTGGGGCCTTGACCGTTCCGGTGGCGGAGAGGGATAGGGTGCGCTTGGGAGCCTCGTCGGCAGCGGCAGAAGGCAAAGGCATGCCGGCCGATGCGGCGATGAGCATGAGAAAGGTCAAGAGGATCGCGCGCGCTGTGAGTGCCATGGGTCCCTTCCGCAAGTTGTCCAGCCTTCCCCTTGGGAAGCATCGCGCGGGACCGCTTCTCGCGCAACAGCCGTCCCTAAGCGGTTCGCGGGCGAAGCGAAGTCTGCTATGAGCGGCGCGGAGTGCGCGGAGTAGCGTAGGGGCCCGTAGCTCAACTGGTTAGAGCCGGCGGCTCATAACCGTCTGGTTGCAGGTTCGAGTCCTGCCGGGCCCACCATATCTTCCAAGGACTTAGCTCCGCCTGGCGTAGCAGGAACGAGGGCCGGGCTATAGCCGACGGCTCCGGGTCACCTCGATCTCGTCGAGAAGCGGAACGGCTGGGTCTCGCTCCTCGAACGTCTTCTTTGGACTGGCGAGGGCGGCGCCAATTGCGCGCAAGATTTCTCCGCCCCTCGTGGAAGGGAGTTACTCCAGATAACTGATATAGGCCGCGACGGCTGCAATTTGTGACTCCGTCAAACTGTGCGCAATCGGTTTCATGATGGCTGATGTGTCTGGATTTGCTGTATCCTGACCCCGCTCTTTGTCCCAATTCCCCAATACCTTTAGGATGTAGGGATAGAGCTGACCTGCTAAACGAGGAAATGCCCCGTTACCTTTAGCCTCTGGACCGTGACAGGTAGAGCATGGAGGAACATTGGAATTGGGAATTCCCCCTTCAAAGATTTTTTTCCCCGTGGCCACGAGTTCCGTAGGAGCACCCCCTAAGGGTTTAGGATTGAGATCGCTAAAATGCGTGGCCAGAGCCGTTAGCATCTCCGGGCTGAGACTATGCGCCACCTTAAACATAAACTTATTCACCCGCCGGCGGTCAATAAAGGCCTGTAGCTGATTCTTGAAGTACACGGTTTGTTGTCCCGCGAGTCGTGGTATGGGAGAAGATCCAAGATAACCTTGCCCCGATGGCTGGTGGCAGTAGGTGCAGTATTGTATCTTGGCCTGAAGGTCTCGCTCCGAAAGGGATGGCGTGCTTGTGTCGGCCGCATGACCTACCCCCGAGAGAACAATTGCCAGGATTGCCGCTGGCAATGTCAATTGTAAACTAACGACCTTCATAATCTGGGGTTCCTTGAGCGTGCGTTTCCCAGTCAAGGGCGCTGAACCGGTTTGAAGTTCACTTGACAAAACTGAGGTACGACGCGAGGGCCTCAATTTCGTTCGCGGACAATTGGCTCGCAATTCCAGGCATTGGAGGCGCTGCGGCCGCATGATATCCTTCGCCCCATTGCTCGAGTCTCCTTTTCAAGTAGTGGTACGACAGGCCTCCCAAACGAGGAATTTCTCCAGCACCCTCAGCACCAGCACCCTCAGCATTCGGGCCGTGGCAAGCAACGCACGATGGAATATTGGAGGCCGGAATTCCCTCGCGATATATTGTTTGTCCTCCAGCTGCGAGCCCCTTGTCTCCGTCATTCGCGGATTCAGCGTTTAGCGTGGAAAAATACATGGCTAAATCATGTGCCGTCTGCGAACTGAGATGATTCGCCGCTGCACCCCACATGTACTGTTCAGAAAGCGGGTTGTCTCGCGTGTGAGCTCTAAAATCCCGAAGTTGATTATAGATGTATTGGCGTGTCTGCCCGGCCAATCGTGGCGCGGTTGCGAAACCCTGCAGAGATGGCCCATGGCACCAGGCGCAGTTCCTGTTCGCGAAGCTTTCCCCGTAGTTGATGGCCTCCATGGCACCCGCCAATGAGGGAACAGAAGAGGAAACAATCGCGAGGATCGCTATTGCTGATTTGATGAGCTTCATGATCTCGACCAACGGAAGGAGTCACTCCATATAACTGAGATAGGCGGCGACGGCTTCAATTTGTGACTTGGTCAAGCTGTGCGCAATCGGTTTCATGATGGCTGATGTGTCTGGATTTGCTGCATCCTGACCCCGCTCTTTGCTCCAGTTCGCCAATTCCTTTGTGGTGTAGGGATAGAGCTGACCTGCTAAACGAGGAATTGGCCCGCTACCCTCGGCCTCTGGACCGTGACAGGCAGAGCATGCAGGAACATTGGCGTCGGGAGCTCCCTCTTCATAGATTGCTTTTCCCGTGGCCACGAGTTTCCTTTCAGCGCTCCCGAAGGGTTTAGGATTGAGATCGGTAAAATGCGCGGCCAAAGCCGTTCGCATCTCCGGGCTGAGACCATGCACCCTAGACATTACTATAGCGATATGCGTCTCCCGCCTGCGCTCAACAAAGGCCCGTAACTGATTCTCGAAGTACTCGGTTGTTTGTCCCGCGAGTCGTGGCATGGGAAAAAATCCACGATAACCTCGCCCCGATGATCCGTGGCAGTCGTAGCAATATTGTATTTTGGCCTGAAGGTTTCGGTTGGCGGGCGCGCCTATGCCGTCCGCACGAACTACCCCCGAGAAAACAATTGCCAGGATTGCCGCTGGTAATGCCAATTGTAAACTAACGACCTTCATAATCTCGCCCTTGCGCCTTGCGTTGAGGGTTGTGGCCTGGGCACGCCGAAGACTTGGTCCATCATCATATTCAGAACCTAAAAGGCCCACCAAGTGTAGATGAAGGTTGTGTCGTTGTTTCCGGCGCTTCTTCCGGGAGTTTGGTCTACGTTACTGACAGAGCCGTCAAACTTGTCGTAGTGGGTGTACGTTATACCAATCCGGCCATTGAGCCACGGCCATATCTTGGGACCACCTTTGCTGAATGGCAGATAGGCTAAATCGGCTGTCCACCCGTTGGAGTTCGGTGAGCCTGTTGTGAAGCCCGCTCCCATATAAAGGAGTACGTCGGATGTTCCCGATGTATTGAAATATCCGCCAGTAACGCTGATCGTGTGGTCGTAAATGTAGCTGGCAGATGCTTTGAAGCTGCTGAGCTCGTCAATTTGATTACTCGAAGCCATAGCACCGAACTCCCCGTTAAGCTTCTGACGCTCCCAAATATAGCTTGCCCGGAGAGTTAAAGCGTGGACATCGCCGATATATTGATATTCGGTGTCCACCCCAACGTCGGTAAACGGATCCGTTACCGGGAATGCCAAGGCGCTGCTGCCCGCCCCTGCCGTGGGTTGAATGTTTGCAAGCATGCCGAAGGTGCCGACCATGAGTGAATTCTTGTCCCACGTCTTTTCGACGCCAAGGCGCCAATAGGGCGCGGCCCCAGCGAATCTCGGAGTTCCGTCGCCCGGATCGTAGCCAAGAGTGGTGAGTATGCCGGGGTCGAAACTTCCATATGCGGTGATTTCCGCATAGATCATGTTGTCGATCCAGACATATGCGCCCGCGCTGCCAACACGTCCGGCGAATGTGCCCTCGATCATCGTTGAGGCGCCTGGCGATGGAGCGAACTCTGACGAAAGGTATGGGAAGGACCAAGCTGGCGTCGAGTTCCAGACGTCTTGGACCGTTGGATTGTTGTTGCTTGTCAAACCTAAGAGAACGTCAATTCCACTCACTTTGGTGCTATTAGTATAGCGAATATCGGCATTGTCTAGAAAAACACTTTGTGACGGGCGATCATAGGTGCCCTGTATAAAGGCACCCAAATTACAGTAGATTTGGCCACCAAGAAAAACGCTTGTTTGCTGAACTACTGAGTTATTGTTATCGGGGAGGCCCTTTTGCACGTGAGTAAAAGACGGGGTAGTCATCCCGGCTATCGGAATTTGCATCTCTTCTTCCGCAGCACCTTCCTCGGTAAATCTGTCCACATCGCCGCAGCGTGTCCCGCCGGCAGTGTATCCGCGGAGCTTGAATTCGCGCCCGTACGGTGTCAGCTCAGGAAATGCCGTATGACAAGTCGCGCAAGGCTGCCCCGTTTGGCGTGCAAAGCTCGGCAAGGCCGATGCGGTCGGCGGCTGCGCGATCGCTGCGATGGCGAGCGCTACTGCTCCCAAGGCTAAGGGAATCGACTTCGCTACGCCGATTTTATTGAACAGGTTGAACTCCATGGCAAAGCTTACACAGGGCAACCCTTTCGGCAAAGCTGAAGCGTTCCAATTTCTGAGATTTGATTTCTTTTCAAATTTTGTGTGTCCGGATTGCACCTCTCCACGCCGCGCCTGCCTCTCCCGTCGCCTGATGCCTCAAAAGCCGTAGCCGAGCAGCGCGATCTCCGGCGCATACCACTCTCCCACGATATCGCGCGTCTTGTCGGTGTAGAGCTGGCGATAGCCGCCCATCCCCTCCCGGTCGCGCGTGACATTGGTCCGCGGCACCTCGATCCGGCGCTTGATGCCGAGGTGCTCGAGCACTTTGGCGAGGTCGTCGTTCAAGCTCTCGTAACGGCCGAGGAAATCGACCGCCAGCGCCCCGTCCTCCGTGTAGATCCCGTAATTGTCCACATAGGCGCGGGCGCGGCTTTCCATGAAGCGCTCGAAGCTCGGCCGCTGCCCCTTCGACTTTGTCTTGTAGAAATACCAGGAGACCTGCCTGTCCCACGGATTCCGGTCGAAGGCGAATTTGAAGTAGCTCTGCCAGATCTCTTCGCCGAGATAGGCGCGCGCGCGGCCTGCGGGCATGTGCTCGTAAAAGCCGACACTTTGGTGCCAGTAGCGTTCCGGCCGCCTGAGCAGCGTCCGCCAGAGCCGGCGCTTCGGCTTCTCCGGGTGCTCGATGCGGTAGTTCTGCGGCGGCCGGCCCTTGCGATCCTGCTCGCTCGCCTCCCGATAGGGCGTGATCACATCGCTGGGTCCGCACAGCTCCGACAGCGCGGCTTCGATTGCGGTCCCGGCGGTTTTCTTGGTCTTGAGGAAGATGAATTTGTGAGTGTGAGAGACGATCATCCTACCAAACCCGCATTTTCCGAGGACAGAAATCTTATTCGAAATCGTGAGGGTTACAATGTGCGCGTGATCGCGGAAACCCCTGCCTACCACCGGGAGGTCGAGCGCTTCCTGTTTGCTGCCGAGGCTTCAGGCCAGGCGAGCACAGAGATCCGCAAGAGCCTGCAATTGGCTTGACCGTAGAGCATGATCCGGAAACGTGGGAACCGGTTTTCCGAAAAGATCATGCTCCAATAAAAAGCTAGAGCGCTGTCGCGATTCAACCTGACGCAATAGCGCTCTAGCTCCTCTGTCCCGCAAGCCAGATGGCGAGATCCTCCAGGATCGCGCCGAAATGGATCTCCGGGACGCGGAGCGCGGCGGCGATGTCTTGCAGCTTCTTGCGCTCTTCGCCGGCGATTAGGTCGTCCGCCAACAGCACGAGATAGGACGCCCGGATGATCTCCTCCTTGGTCGTCTTATCGAGGTTGCCGGCGGCTGCCGAGAGCCTGGCGACGATCCCGCCGTCCCGCGCATTGGCCATCGCTTCCGCCTCGATCTCCTCAGGCGTGAGCGACCGTCCGGACTGGTCCTTGTAGATTTGCTGGATGAGGCCGATCTCCTTGGCGTCCAGCCTGCCATCGGCCGCGGCCATGGCGACCATGGCCATCAGGATATAGTCAGCACCTTGACGGGTCGGTTGGTCTGCCACGCCCTGCTCCTTAAGCGGGAAAGCCGATTGGCTCAATCCACACTGCCTATAAGGGTTTGCAACGAGTCTTTGAAGCCTGCCGCAAGGGTGCGCTAAGAGGGGTCGACTAGAAAGCCCCCTCGGAACCCACCCCTCACCCGTGACGCCGCTCAAGCTGATCTTCCTCGCCGACACGCGGCCCGGTCATTACCACCTCGCGGAAGGCGTTATTGCGGCGCTGCAGCGCCTGCGCACCGTCGAGGTCACCCGTGTTCCGGTCGAGCGCCGCTGGATCGTGCCGACGCGGTGGCTGCGCCGCCGCATCGCGAGCGAGCATTTCTGGCCGCCGCGCATGCTGCGTATGGCCTATCGCATTGACGCGGACACCCTGCCACGCCCCGATCTCGTCGTCTCGGCGGGGGGCGAGACCTTGATGTCGAACATCTGCGTGACGCGGCTCTTCGGGGTGCCCAACATCTATTGCGGCTCCCTGCTGCGCGGTTTGGGGGCAGAGAATTTCAGCCTCGTCATCTCCTCATACGACCGCGACGCGGGCAGCCCGCACCACCTCGTTACCCTCAAGCCCTCGGCCATCGATCCCGACGCGCTGGGGAGGCCGGCCTCCGTCCCTCATTATGGCAGGGAGAGGAGGCCGCGCCTGGTGGGCCTTCTCATTGGCGGCAACGCAGGCCCCTTTCGCTACCGGCCGAGGGAGTGGGAGCGGCTGCTGGCTTTCGTCGAGGAGGTCTCACGCGCCTGGGGCACCCTCTGGCTGATCTCCACCTCGCGCCGGACGCCGGCGCAGGTTGCCGACCGCGTCAGCGCGCTTGCGCGGGACAAGAGCGTGGTCGCCCGCTTCATCGACTACCGCACCGCCGGCCCCGGCACCTTGCCCGAGATCTTTGCCCGCGCAGAGGTGATCGTCTGCACCGAGGATTCGAGCACCATGATCTCCGAAGCCGTGTCGGCGCGGCTGCCGGTGGTGGGCGTGGCCCCCGCCGCCCACCGCTTCACCGACGAGGAGCAGGCCTATCGGGCCATGCTCATCGGCAAGGACTGGTGCCGCGTCCTTCCCATCGCGGACCTCACGCCTCATTCCTTCGCTGACGCGCTGAGCGAGATCAGCCCGCTCGCCGAGAACCCGCTCGACACGCTCGCCGCGACCTTAGCGAGGCGCCTGCCGGACCTGTTCCCTGCCAGTTGAGTCCCGCGCGCCGATTGGCTAGAAGCGGACTCCATTTCCCGCGATCGCAATCCGAGGAGCTTCGGCAGCCCCATGGCCAACCCGCAATACGTCTATGTCATGAACAAGCTGTCCAAGGCCTATGCCGGCGGCAAGCAGGTCTTGAAGGATGTGACGCTCGCCTTCCTGCCCGGCGCCAAGATCGGCGTGGTGGGCGTGAACGGCTCGGGCAAGTCCACGCTGCTCCGCATCATGGCGGGAGAGGAGACGGAGTTCGTGGGCGAGGCGTGGGCCGCGGACGGTGTCCGCGTCGGCTATCTGGCCCAGGAGCCCCGCCTCGATGAGACGAAGGACGTGGCCGGCAACGTCATGGAGGGCGTGGCCGAAAAGAAAGCGAAGCTCGACCGCTATAACGAGATCGCGCTCAACTATTCCGACGAGACCGCCGACGAGATGGCAGCACTCCAGGATGAGATCGACGCGCAAGGGCTGTGGGACCTCGACTCGCAAGTCGAGCAGGCCATGGACGCGCTACGCTGCCCGCCGGGGGATGCTGCGGTCGAGACGCTGTCCGGCGGCGAGAAGCGCCGTGTGGCGCTCTGCCGCCTCTTGCTCGCCAAGCCCGACATCTTGTTGCTCGACGAACCCACCAACCATCTCGATGCGGAAAGCGTGGCCTGGCTCGAGCATCATTTACGCGACTATCCCGGCACCATGGTGATGGTCACCCATGACCGCTATTTCCTCGACCACATCACCGAATGGACGCTCGAGCTCGAGCGCGGCGCGGGCATCCCCTATCACGGCAGCTATTCCTCCTGGCTCGAGCAGAAGCGCAAGCGGCTGCAGGTCGAAGGCAAGCAGGACGACGCGCGCGACCGCACGCTCGCCCGCGAGCTCGACTGGATCAGGGCGAGCCCCAAAGCGCGCCAGGCGAAGTCGAAGGCGCGCATCCGCGCCTATGACGAGCTCGTGGCCAAGGCCGACCGCGACAAGGCCGGCAAGGCCGAGATCACCATCCCGCCGGGGCCACGCCTCGGTGACGTCGTCATCGAGGCCGATCACATCGCGAAGGGCTTCGGCGACACGCTCCTCATCGACGATCTCTCCTTCAAGCTGCCGCCGGGCGGCATCGTCGGCGTGATCGGGCCGAACGGCGCCGGCAAGACCACGCTCTTCCGCATGATCGTGGGCCAAGAGAAGCCCGACGGCGGCGATATCCGCGTGGGCGACACGGTGAAGCTCGGCTATGTCGATCAGTCCCGCGACACCCTCGACGGCAAGAAGACCGTGTTCGAGGAGATTTCTGGCGGCAACGACGTGATCAAGCTGGGCACCCGTGAAGTCCCGTCCCGCGCCTATGTGGGCTGGTTCAACTTCAAGGGGGCGGACCAGCAGAAGAAGGTGGGGCAGCTGTCGGGCGGCGAGCGCAATCGCGTTCACCTCGCCAAGATGCTGAAATCAGGGGCCAATCTGATCCTGCTGGATGAGCCTACCAACGATCTCGATGTGGAGACGCTGTCTTCGCTCGAAGCCGCGCTCGAGGACTTTCCCGGCTGCGCCGTGATCATCAGCCACGACCGCTTCTTCCTCGACCGCATCGCCACCCATATTCTAGCCTTCGAAGGCGACAGCCATGTCGAATGGTTCGAGGGCAATTTCGACTCCTACGAGGAAGATAAGAAGCGCCGTCTCGGCGAGGACGCCGTGCTGCCGAAGCGAATAAAATACAAGAAGTTCGCGCGTTAGCCTTGGCTTTGCGATCAGGTCGTGTAGCTGACCGCGCCGTAGAAGCGTTTGGCGTAGTCAGCGATTTGCGGTGCCTTGTCGAGCTTGTTGATGATCCTGCGGGCGTTGATCCATAGGATGAGTATTTTGCGGAAATCAACCCCCTGAGGATGTTCGCAATCAGGGAGTTGCTAAGGGCTTCTGAAAAGCGTTGCCGAATGCCCAAGATACGTATAAACATATCTTTATGTCAGGTTATGCCAAGTCAGCCAAGGGCCTATCCCCTAGCCAATCTCTGGGCGTCCTCCGCGCGGCTGGCGAGGCCACGCGGCTTCGTATCCTCGCCCTGCTGGCTGAGGCCGAGCTGAACGTCAAGGACCTGACCCAAATCCTCGGCCAGAGCCAGCCGCGCATCAGCCGTCATCTGAAGCTCATGGCCGAAGCGGGCCTGATCGCTCGCTTTCGCGAGGGGAGCTGGGTGTTCTACCGCTTGGCGGAGAGCGGCGGCGAGGCGGCGCTGGCCCAAGCCATTGTTGGAAGCCTCCATCCCGGCGACCTGGCTCTTGCCCGCGACCGCGCCCGGTCCGAAAGCGTGCAGAAGGCGCGCGCCGAAGCGGCCCAAGCCTATTTCAAGGAGCACGCCGGCGAGTGGGACACCATCCGCGTGCTGCATGTGGCGGAGAGCCAGGTCGACGCCGCCATGAGCGAGGCGCTGGGGGAAGGGCCGTTCTCGCTGCTCGTCGATCTCGGCACGGGAACGGGGCGCATCCTGGAGCTGTTCGCCCCGCGCGCCAAAAAGGCGCTCGGTTTCGATCTCAATCACGACATGCTCGGCTATGCGCGCATGAAGCTCGAGCGGGCGGGGCTCGGCCACGCGCAAGCCCGCCATGGCGATCTGTTCAACGTGCCGCTGCCCGATGGCGCCGCCGACGCCGTCGTGCTGCACCAGGTGCTGCACTTCCTGGACGACCCCTCTGCGGCAATAGCCGAAGCCTCGCGGCTGCTTGAGCTCGGTGGCAAGCTGCTGGTGGTCGATTTCGCGCCCCATGAGCTTGAGTTTCTGCGCGAGCAGTCGGCACATCGGCGCTTAGGCTTTGCCGGCGATCAGCTTGCCCGAATCATCGAGGAGGCGGGGCTCAAGCTCGAGCGTCACCGCGACCTGGCGCCTGCGGCCAAGGAGGATGCCTCGGAGAAGCTCACTGTCTCGCTTTGGCTTGCCTCCAAGCAAGTGGCGGCAGGCGAGAAGCGGCGCGCGCGCGCGCGCGCGGAGGTCGCCGCGTGATGCTCGCCTCTCCCGACCGTAAGAGCCGGTTCCTCGGGCATGGCGATATCCGCGTGTCGTTCGAGTTTTTCCCGCCCAAGACGGCGGCCATGGAGGAGACGCTGTGGCGAGCGATCCGCAGGCTCGAGCCGCTCAATCCGAATTTCATCTCGGTGACTTACGGCGCTGGCGGCTCCACCCGCGAGCGCACCCACGCCACGCTCGCCCGCGTGCTGAAGGAAACCAAGCTCAAGCCTGCCGCCCATCTCACCTGCGTGTCCGCCACGAGGGAAGAGATCGACGCGGTGATCCGCGACTATTGGGACATGGGCGTGCGCCATATCGTGGCGCTTAGGGGCGATCCGGCCGGCGGCGTGGGCCTTCGCTACGAGCCCACACCCGGCGGCTATGTGAACGCGGCGGATTTGACGGCCGGCATCCGGGCCATCGCGCCGTTCGAGGTCTCTGTCGCGGCCTACCCCGAGAAGCACCCGGAATCGCTCAGCATCGATGCCGATATCGATATGCTCTGGGCCAAGATCGATGCCGGCGCCACCCGCGCTATCACCCAGTTCTGCTTCGACAACGAGGTATTCTTCCGCTTTCTCGATCGCGTCCGCGCGCGCGGCATCACCATTCCCATCGTGCCGGGCCTCATCCCGATCCACAATTTCCATCAGATCGCGGGCTTTGCCACCCGCTCCGGCACGCGCGTGCCCGACTGGCTCGGCCATCGGTTCGAGGGGCTGGAGCACGATCAGGAGACCCGCTATCTGGTGGCGGCGGCGGTGGCGGCCGAGCAGGTGCTGGGCCTCGTCGACCAGGGCATCAGCGAGTTCCATTTCTACACCCTGAACCGCGCCGATCTCGTCTACGCCATCTGCCATTTGCTGGGCTTGAGACCCGTCGCGACCGAGGCGGAAGCGAGTGCCGCGTCATGACGCGTGAGCAACGCATCGCCGCGCTGAAGGAGGCGGCGAAGCACCGCATCCTCATTCTGGACGGTGCCATGGGCACCATGATCCAGCACTACAAGCTCGACGAGGCGGGCTATCGGGGGATGCGGTTCAAAGACCATCCGCGCGACCTCAAGGGGAACAATGATCTCCTCGTGCTCAGCCAGCCCAAGATCATCAGCGAGATCCACAACGCTTACCTTGCGGCCGGCGCCGACATCGTCGAGACCAACACCTTCAATGCGCAGGCGATCTCGCAAAGCGATTATGGCCTGGAGGACATCGCCGAGGAGATGAACGTCGCCGCCGCCAAGCTCGCCCGCGAGGCGGCCGATGCGTGGACGGCGAAGACGCCCGACAAGCCCCGCTTCGTCGCCGGCGCCATCGGCCCCACCAACCGCACCGCGTCGATCTCGCCGGATGTGAACAACCCGGGATTCCGCAATGTGAGCTTCGATGCGCTGGTCGAGGCTTACGCCACGCAAGCGCGCGGCCTGATCGAGGGCGATGTGGACATCATCCTGATCGAGACGATCTTCGATACGCTGAACGCCAAGGCGGCGGGCTTTGCCGTCGAGCAGGTCTTCGACGAGATGGGCGTTGAGCTTCCGATCATGCTCTCCGACACCATCACCGATCTTTCGGGGCGCAACCTCTCCGGCCAGACGCCCGAGGCCTTCTGGTACTCGATGCAGCATCTGCGGCCCTTCTCTGTCGGGCTCAACTGCTCCTTCGGCGCCGAGCAGCTGCGCCCCTCGGTCGCCGAGATCGGTGCTGTGGCCGATACCCTGATCAGCGTCTATCCGAATGCGGGTCTACCCAACGAGATGGGCGAATATGACGAGACGGCCGAGCACATGGCGGGGCTGCTCGAGGAGTGGGCAAAGGATGGCCTCATCAACATTGTGGGCGGCTGCTGCGGCACCACGCCCGAGCACATCCGTGCGATCGCCGAAGGCGTCGCCAAATATCCGCCGCGCCACGTGCCGGACGTTGCGCACAAGATGCGCCTCTCGGGGCTGGAGCCCTTCGTGCATGGGTGAGTTGACGTGACCAACGCGGCGCAAGACTTCGTCATGGTGGGCGAGCGGACCAATGTCACCGGGTCCGCCAAGTTCCGCAAGCTGATCGAGGCCGGCGACTATACGGCCGCGCTCGAGGTCGCGCGCGACCAGGTCGCCAACGGCGCCAACATGCTCGACGTCAACATGGACGAGGGCATGCTCGACTCCGAAGCCGCTATGACGACGCTCCTCAATCTGATTGCAGTGGAGCCGGACATCGCGCGGGTTCCGATCATGATCGACTCCTCCAAATGGTCGGTGATCGAGGCGGGGCTGAAATGCGTGCAAGGCAAGTCCGTCGTCAATTCCATCAGCATGAAGGAAGGCGAGGGGCCGTTTCTCGAGCAAGCCAAGAAGGTCCGCCGCTATGGCGCGGCCGTGGTGGTGATGGCCTTCGACGAGCGAGGTCAGGCCGAGACTGCCGAGCGCAAATTCGACATCTGCAAGCGGGCCTACGACCTCCTCACCCAGAAGGTCGGCTTCCCACCGGAAGACATCATCTTCGACCCCAACATCTTTGCCGTCGCCACCGGCATCGAGACCCATAACGACTATGCCCGCGCCTATATCGACGCGACGCGGCGCATCAAGGCGGAGCTGCCTTACGTGCACGTGTCGGGCGGCGTATCGAATCTCTCCTTCGCCTTCCGCGGCAACGAGCGGGTGCGCGAGGCGATGCACTCGGTGTTTCTCTACCACGCGATCAAAGCCGGCATGGATATGGGCATCGTCAATGCCGGCCAGCTCGCGCTTTATGACGACATCGAGCCGGAGCTGCGCGAGCTCGTCGAGGACGTGATCTTGAACCGCCGCGCCGACGCCACCGACCGCCTGCTCGAGGCCGCCCAGCGCTACCGGGGCGAGGGCGCGCAAAAACGCGAGGTGGATCTGGCTTGGCGCGAGAAGCCGGTCGGGGAGCGGCTCACCCACGCGCTCGTCCACGGCATCGGCACCTTCATCGAGCAAGACACCGAAGAGGCCCGCGCTAAAGCCGAGCGCCCGCTCCATGTCATCGAAGGCCCGCTGATGGCCGGCATGAGCGTGGTCGGCGATTTGTTCGGCGCAGGGAAAATGTTCCTGCCGCAGGTGGTGAAGTCGGCGCGGGTGATGAAGCAGGCCGTCGCTTACCTCATGCCGTTCATGGAGAAGGAGAAGGAGGAGCAGGGGCTCGCACAAGGCGAGCCTGCCGGTAGGATCCTGCTCGCCACCGTCAAGGGCGACGTGCA
>PLBV01000091.1:26693-49561 GCA_003135455.1 Hyphomicrobiales bacterium
GGCGCCACCACCAGCCGCGTGCATACCGCGGTGAAGATCAGCCCAAATTATGCGAGGAGCCAGGCGATCTACGTCACCGACGCAAGCCGCGCCGTGGGCGTGGTGTCGAGCCTGATGTCGGAGGAAGAGCGGCCTAAGACGATTGCGCGCGTGCGCGAGGAGTATGCGCGCATGGCCGAGTCTTATGCCCGCGGCAGGGCCGAGAAGTCCCGCGCGTCTCTGGCCCAAGCGCGTGCCAATCGCCTCAAGCTCGATTGGGCGGCCTATGTGCCGCCAAAGCCGAGCTTTCTCGGCACACGTGCATTCCGCAACTATGACCTCGGCGAGCTCGCCCGCTATATCGACTGGACGCCCTTCTTCCAGGCCTGGGAGTTGAAGGGCGCTTTTCCCCGCATCCTGAACGACGACAAATATGGCGAGGCAGCGCGCCAGCTCTTCGACGACGCGCAGGCCCTGCTCAAGCAGCTCATCGCCGAGAAATGGCTCAAGGCCAACGCCGTCGTGGGCTTTTGGCCGGCCAACAGCATAGGCGACGACATCGAGCTTTATGCCGATGAGGCGCGCACGAAAGAGCTCGCCACCCTGCACACGCTTCGCCAACAGATGGCGCGGGACGGTACCCGCGCCAATCTGGCACTCGCCGATTTCGTGGCGCCGAAAGAGACCGGGCTCGCCGACTATATCGGTGGCTTTGCCGTGACGGCTGGCATCGGTGAGGAGGACGTGGCGCGGCGCTTCGAGCGCGCCAATGACGACTACTCCAAGATCATGGTCAAGGCGCTCGCCGACCGGCTGGCCGAGGCCTTCGCTGAAGCGTTGCATGCGCGTGTGCGCCGGGAGCTATGGGCCTACGCGCCGGGCGAGAAGCTCAGCAACGAAGAGCTGATCGCGGAAGATTATGCCGGCATCCGGCCAGCGCCCGGCTATCCGGCCCAGCCCGACCACACCGAGAAGCGCACCCTGTTCAAGCTGCTCGATGCGGAGAAGGCGACGGGCCTCAAGCTCACCGAGTCTTGCGCCATGTGGCCGGCTGCCGCCGTCTCAGGCTTCTATTTCTCCCACCCCGAGGCCAGCTATTTCGGCGTGGGCAAAATCGGCCGCGACCAGGCGGCCGACTACGCCGCGCGCAAGGGCTGGAGCCTGGAGGAGACCGAGCGCTGGCTCGGTCCCATCCTCAGTTACGATCCGAAGGCCGTGGCGACAGCGGCGGCAGAGTAGCTTCCGCTAGATCATGCCGAGGATGATCGCGCCGACAAAGGCGAAGGATATCAGTGCCATGAAAGCAGTCAGTGTCCCTGTGAGCTCCATCGGAAGCCTCCTCTCCCAGCTGGGCCGGCCTTGGTGTGCCTTGTTTTGGCCTCGCCTAAGTCTACCAACTTGTCGTCTTAAGGCCAGACCCTTCCATTTAAGGCCAGACCCTTCCATCGGTGGAAGTCCAAGCGGTCATAGCGAAGTCCAAGCGGCCGTGGCGAGGAGCTAAACGCGGGTTAATGCAAAAGGTTCGGCCTGTGTCGCGGCCCCGGAATCTATTGGAGCGGGCGCCCCGAGGGCAGTAAATAGCCGCCGGTGCTGGCCGATTCGGGCCTGAAGCCGGGGCCGGAACCCGAGACCGCCGCCCCACAGTTTAGCCCTTCTGCCAACAAAATCCCGGCGCTGTCTTGGAATAGGCACCGGGCTAAGCGACCGGAAAAGCAACGAGGGGTCTGCCGATCTCGATCGGAAAGCGGGTAGGGGAGGGAAACAAGATGAGGGTCGTGGGGCTCGCCTGTCTTCGGCTCATGAGTGTTGGGCTTATGAGTGTTGGGCTCATGAGTGTTGTCTTCGCGCATCCAGCCGAAGCTCTGACCATCTCCAACGCCGATCCTGCCCCGCACACCATCACGGTGACGGTGGGGAGCGACTCCAAAGAGCTGACCGTGCCTGCCGACCAAGACGTCGATGCTGCTTGCGCCGACGGCTGCAAGGTGAAGCTCGAGAACGGCGAAGAGTACGAGTTGAAGGGCAGTGAGTCCGTCTCCATCGAGGACGGCGTCATCTTCGTCGACTCATCGCCCGACGCCGACGACCAGGACATTCCCGACATCGATCCCGACTCCGAGCAGCCGGCCGACTTAGGTGCGCCCGCGGACGACAAGCCGGCGGAAGCCACGCCGCCTGCCGATTCCGCAACGCCACCCACCGGCTCCGCGGCGGCTGCGCCGGGCCAGTAGGGCGCTCACGCCGAGGGCTCGAGCGGGAACTTGCGCAATAGGATCTCGTCATAGCCGTCGGCAACGAGCCCCGGCAGCACCGCCGCGCGCTTGAACCCGTGGCGCTCGTAGAAGCGCAAAGCGGCCGCGTTGAAGGCGGACGCGCAAACCCAGAGATTGCGTGCGCCGCGGGCGAGCGCCTCGCCTTCCAGCCAGGCCAGCAGTGCCGTCCCGAGCCCTTGGTTCTGGAAGGGCGGGAACAGCGCGAGCAACTCCAGATACGGTCCCTTGAGCCAGGGATAGCGGACCGACACCACGCCCGCCGCCACACCTTGGACCTCGACGACAGAGCGGCTCACCCCGCCGTCGGGCGTAGCGAGGAAGGTGACGAGCGCGTCGGCCGGATAGCCCATCACCGACCAGGGCTCCATCGCCACGATGGACAGGGCGAGCCCGCGCGCAGCACTTGCCTCGAGCGGCACGAGCCGCGCGAGGGCGGGGCGCCCGCCGCCAAGTTGCGAGGCGTCAAGCTCAATACAACCCGTCGAAAATGGGGAGGAGGTCATGGCTGGGGCGCTTGCCTGCGGAATGGGCGTAGCGCTTGGCATCGCCCGGCTTGGTCTCATAGCACGTGGCGGCGATGACGGGCTTCCCCGCCGCGACCAGTTCGCTCACCGTGACAAAGGCATAGCCTTCCGCCTTCAGCTTTGGGATGGCAAGCGCGAGGGCCTCGGCGGTATGCCAGCCGCGGCCATTGGCATGGGCGACCACGATGGCGCCGGGATGCGCCTTCGTGAGGATGGTGTTGGCGATGGCCTTGGCGCTCTCCCGCGGATCGGGGTCGCCGGTGACCACGTCCCATTGGATGGCAAGCAGGCCCGCATCGGCGACTGTTGCGAGCGACTTCGGATCGCAGCGACCGTAAGGGAAGCGCAAGACCCGCACGCGCTCTGGAACCGGCGCCTTGCCGGCCGCGGCGGCATCGATTGCACATTGCTTGGCGGCATATGCTGCGCGGGTCCGCGCGAAGGCGGCCTCGGTGAGCTTGACCTCGTCTTGCAGCGTCGCCTCGTTCACTTGGCTCAGATCGTAATGGCGGAGCCCGTGGCTGCCCACCTCGAAGAGCGGATCGGCGAGGAGCTGCTCGGCGCGCTCCGGGTGCGTCTCCATCCATTTGCCGCCGGCAAAGAAGGTGGCCTTGACCCCTTGCTCCCGGAGCAGGTCGACGATGCGGCCGTCATAGCCTGCGACCTCAGTGTCGGTCTCGCAAAGATCGAAGGTGAGCGCGATGAGCTTCTCCCCTGGTGGCAGCTCCACGGCGCGGATCGAGCCGCGCAGCTCCGGCGGTATTGGCGTGGCAGCGGGCAGCGGCGTCTGCTTCAAGGGCTCAAGGTCGAGGCGATGCTGGGCCCGGACGGGAGTGATTTCCGCTTGCGTGCCCGCGAGCGCTTGAGGCGTCCAGCATTGTTGCGGCGTGGCGGGCTCTTCAGCGCGTGCGGGCGCTACCCCGGCAAGAGCGAGCGCAAGCAGAACCGCGCCGGCAGACACATGCATAACCAGTCCCCTTACCGCATTTGACGTTGCCCGCGCGCGGGCCGTCAACCTGCACCGGCGTCGCGCCACGTGCCGTGCATATGGCCTACGACTCCAAGAGTCCCTCACCCCTTCCGCCGAGCGAGGTGCGCCGCAGCGCCGATCCTTGCTCCATCCCTCGCCGTCAAGGGGGAGGGATGGAGACTGCCTCGCCGCATCCCCTCTCTCCTCCGGTTCTCGGGCATGGCTTTCCTCTGGGTGGAGGTGCGTTGACGGAAGTGGATAACAGACTGATTCTCCTTCTGTTCTCATAGATCGGCGGTCACCTTGTTGCATCCTGATTCCCTGCAGAGCTACCTATTCGGAGCTGAGGTAGCAATCACTGGCTTAGAGGACTGCGCAATGCCAAGAGTGAAGCTGAGCAAGAGCGTGATCGATGCGCTCCCGACACCTGCAAAGGACATCGTCTACTGGGATAGTGGCTGTCCCGGCTTCGGCGTCAAGATCACGCCAAAGGGGCGCAAGGTGTTCATCGTGCTCTATCGGGCCGGGGGAGTGGGATCACGTCTGCGCAAATACACGATCGGGCCATATGGTCGCGTCACGCTGCACCAGGCTCGTGCAGCAGCTCGCGCGGCGCCGCCTCGTGGTCGACGGCGTCGAGGATCTGGTCGAGCTCTTCATCAGTGAGCACGTCTCCAAGACCCGCTCCGCGCGCGAAATCTCCCGATTGCTGCGGCGTGAGGTGATCCCGAGCTGGGGAAGGCGTAGCATTCACGAGATTGGCAAGCGCCAAGTCATCGATCTGGTGACCGAAGTGTCTGGGCGCGGAACCCCTTCCGCCGCGAACAAGCTCCTCAAGGTGGTCAAGGCTTTCTTCGGCTGGTGTGTGGGTCGCGCCATCTTGGACGCTTCCCCGGCTAATGGGTTAGTGGCCCCTGCACGCGAGAGACCGCGTGACCGTGTCCTGGATGATGACGAACTTGCTCGCATCATAAGGGCTGCTCGGCAAATCCATGGTGCCTATGGCGGCATTGTCGAATTGCTGGCACTCACGGGCCAACGCCGGGAAGAAGTGGCGTAACTCACCTGGGACGAGGTGGACCTTGCCAGTCGCACCTGGACACTGCCGGCCTCTCGCACCAAAAACGGTAGGCCGCACTTCGTGCACCTCTCGAACGAAGCAACTGCCGTGCTCAATCGCACACCGACCATGGGAGACTTTGTTTTCTCGCTTTCAGGCACGAAGCCGTTTCAGAGCTTCAGCGCGGCGAAACGTGACCTCGACAAGCTCTCCGGCGTCTCGGATTGGCGCCTTCACGATCTCCGCCGCACTTGCGTCTCAGGCATGGCACGACTCGGTATCGCTCCGCATGTGGCAGACAAAGTTCTCAACCACCAGACAGGGACCATCTCAGGCGTTGCGGCCGTCTACCAACGTCATGAGTTTCTGGCGGAGCGCCGAGAAGCATTGGATCGGTGGGGCGGACACCTGGCTGGCCTGCTGACCAACATCAAACGCGAGGCGGCCTGAAGTGGTCCGTCTAATTCGGTCAATCCCTGAGCGTATGTATCTCGGGGGAGAATTCCCAGGACTCTCCGAAGCGCTGAAAGAGCTTGGGTTGGTGAGCGGCGGACAAAACATTGTTTCCCTGTTTGGCCGTGCAATCGCTCATTGGGAATTACTGACTGAGCGGCAGCCTCTCCGTACCGAGGTTGATGGCCAAGAACTCGTTCGGCGTTTAGCGCTGCTCACAAAGTGTCTGAGAACCATCGAGTATGCTCTCGGGACTCATTCGGGATACCCTGCTCTAGAACCTGACGAGGTTCACTATGGTGAGACCTATAACTTCCCGTTCTTGATTGAACGCCTTGCCAAGGAGCTCGAGAAAAAACCAAACACCGTTAGAAACCCGACAACTTATCTAGCCGAATTTAGGGCACAGGTGCGCACCCTGTCCTGGGCATCCGAGAGCCTTGGGCAAAAGGTTAGACCAGAGGTAAGCAAGAGTGGCCCGAGTGGACATGTTTGGTACGACTGGTTTGCAATGGCTGTCATCAGCCTCTGCGAGCAAAATGGGATCAACCCGACCATCAGTACCAACCGCACCAATTGGAAGCGTGGGGGTCGATTTCTAGAAATCGCCGAACGGCTTGAGAAGCTGCTCCCTCCAGGCATGCACTCCCCAAATAGGCAAGCCCTTGCCCAAAAACTGAAGCGCAGCCGAGCGCGCATCCTACCGCAGTACCAATCTCGAAAGATTAGGGTAGTGGGAGCGCCTAGCGTCTCTCGTTTCCCCTTTTGACCGATACCACCAAGCTCGGCGGGATCCGGCTTAGATCGGGACCAGGGGGCAGAGGCTCGTCTTAAGTCCGCTTTGGGTGGGAACAGCAGACATCCGGGTCGCTTTCCCTTCATCGCCGCTTTTGACCCAAAGCAGACATTCGTCTGCCAGGTCGATCGAACGAAGGGCTTTGCTCTGACAATCGTAGATCAACTCTGCGGACGAGCGTTTGGAAAGAAGAGCTGCTGGCCGTCGATTTTGTAGCTGGAAATTGCGGTCTGTCCTTCAGAGCTTGTGAGCCAGTCGATAAAGGCTTGGCCCTCCTTGGCCTTCACATTCGGGTGTTTGGCCGGATTAACCAGGATCACGCCATATTGGTTGAACAGCTTATCGTCGCCTTCGATCAGAATCTTGAAGTCGTCCTTATTGGCAAAGGCCAACCAAGTGCCCCGATCGGTCAGCGCGTAGGCCTGCTTGCCGACCGCCGTGTTTAGTGTCGCGCCCATGCCGGAGCCGGTTTCCAGATACCAACTGCCGCTCGAGGCCTTCGGGTCGACGCCGGCCTCGTCCCACAGCTTGAGCTCAGCCTTATGGGTGCCAGAGTCATCCGCCCGCGAGGCAAAAGGGGCTCGTGCCGCAGCAATCTTCTTCAGAGCGTCAGGCGCTTGCTTCAGGCCAGCAATTTTGGCGAGGTCATCCGCCGGGCCCACAATAATAAAGTCGTTATACATGACGGGGTAACGCTTCACGCCCCAACCGTCAGCCACGAACTTTTCTTCATCCGGCTCGGAATGGACAAAGACCACGTCGCCATCGCCATTCTCGGCGTTCTTCAAAGCCTCGCCGGTGCCGACCGCGACCACGCGGACCTCGATGCCGGTCTTCTTGGTGAAGAGCGGCAGGATGTGCTCGAACAGCCCTGAATTCTGCGTGGAGGTGGTCGACTGGACGATGATGAAATCGTCCGCTGCCCGGGACATAGAGACCGCAAGGGCAAGAGATGCGAAGGCCGCGAGAGCGAATCTCAGAGCATTTCGTCTTCCGAAGGCACCCGTCATCAATAATCTCCTTCAATCAGAGCACCAATCCACCAGCCATGAAGGAGCGCGCGACATCGCTTTCGGGCCGCTCGAAAAAGCGGGGCGCCGACTGATATTCGATAAGCCGACCGTGATGCAGAAAAACGACGTCTTGCGCGAGCCTGCGCGCCTGTCCCACATCATGAGTGACGACAATCACCTTTATGCCGCGGTGCTGCGCGTCGATAAGCAGCCGCTCGATGGCGAGCGTCGAGGCCGGGTCGAGGCTAGCGGTCGGCTCGTCGAGAAACAGGATATCGGGATCGAGGCTGAGAGCGCGAGCAAGGCATAGCCTCTGCTGCTCGCCGCCCGAAAGCACCCGCGCCGGGGTGAAGGCCTGTCTTTCCAGTCCCGCCAGCTGCAAGGCCTCAAAGGCACGCGAGCCCCGCTCGCTGCGCCCAACGCCGCGCAAGCTGAGCGCGTGGGTGATGTTGGCAGCGGCAGTGCGGCGGAGCAGCACCGGTTTCTGGAACACCATGGCCTGGCGCCGCCTGATTTGGCCATTCATCGGCGTGCCGGCCCAGAGGATGGCGCCCTCGGTCGGTTCGATCAGACCATGCATCAGCCTGAGCAGCAGGCTCTTGCCAGAACCGTTCGGGCCCATGATGACGCTGATGCCGGGGTCTTGGACCTTGAGATCGACGCTATCGATCAATCGCTGCCCGCGTGCTTGAAGGGAGAGTCTACGCAGTTCGAGCGGCAGGAGCCTCTCGCTGGAAAGCGCGCGGTCCTCCGGTGTCGCGAAGAATCTAGGGTAGTCAAGCATAGGCGAAATTGGAGGCAAGCCTCCTTATTCCCATCAGGGCCATATTGATGGTGAGGGCGATGGCTAGCAGGATTATGCCCAAGGCAAGTGCAAGGTCGATATTACCCTTGGACGTCTCCAGCGCAATTGCGGTGGTCATGGTCCGCGTGACATGGTCGATATTGCCGCCCACGATCATGACCGCGCCGACCTCGGCGATGGCGCGGCCGAAGCCTGCGAGCACGGCTGTCACCAACCGATACCGGCCGTCCCATAACAGCGTCGTGACGATGGACGACGACGACGCTCCGAGTGAGCGCAGCTGCTCGCGATATTCCTCGAACAAATCCTCGCACGTCTGGCGCGTCAACGCGGCGATAATAGGGGTCACCAAAATGACTTGCGCAATGATCATGGCTTGCGGCGTGTAAAGGAGTTGGAGCACGCCGAGGGGTCCCGCGTTGGACAGGAACAGGTAGACGAAAAGACCTGCCACGACCGGGGGGAGCCCCATCGAGGCATTTATAATCGCGGCCAAAGCGCCGCGCCCGGGAAAGCGATACACCGCCAGCATACCGCCAACCGCAAAGCCAATGATGGTGGCAATCGCAACGGCGGACAAGGTCACCTTGAGCGACAGGGCGACGATCTGAATTAGCTCTGGATCGAGGTTTACGATTTGCCGCAGGGCGGCGCGGAGAGCTTGGGCCAAGTCTATCATTCTGAGGCGCGACCCCAAAAGGTTGAGTTACAGGGAAAGCCGGTATTCGCCCTGAGACTAGGCCCTGGGACCTGGGAAAAGAAGGCGGATGGTGAGCCTTGCTTGCCGGTCGGTACAAGGCGCTGTATCAGGATGGGCAGACCTCGCCGGTGCGCGCCGTTGGCGGCCCTGCCTCCAGGATAGTCGTGGACGGAGTAGACTAAAAGTGGAGCAGAAAACCGCAAGTAACGGTGGTCCGGACCGGCCGGCCCACAATGTGGGCTCCCGGAAGCGGGCACGGGCCTTTCCCAAGGGAAGGCAGCTAGAGGAGGCTGCGCTGCGCGAAGTGCGCGAATTGCTCGGCTCCCGGCCGCGGCGCCCCGATCTCCTCATCGAGTTCCTGCATCTGATTCAGGATCGCTACCACTATCTCTCGGCACGGCATCTGCGGGCGCTTTGCGAGGAAATGCGCCTGCCGCAGGCAGCTGTCTACGAGGTCGCGACTTTCTATTCCCATTTCGACGTCGTGAAGGAGGACGAGACGCCCCCCCCGCCCACAACTATCCGCGTCTGCGACTCCATCACCTGCGCGCTCAAAGGAGCGGACGCGCTGCTGGATGCGCTCAAGTCGCGCGCGAATCCCTCGGCAATCCGCATTCTACGAGCGCCTTGCATGGGGCGCTGCGACACGGCGCCGGTGTGCGAAATCGGCCATCTGCATGTCGATCACGCTACGGTCGATTCCGTGGAGGCAGTAGTCGAGAGTGGCGAGCGAGAGCCGAAGATCCCCGCTTACCAGACTCTGGCCGAGTACCTCGCACAGGGCGGATATTCCGTGCTTGAGGGTTGCCGGTCAGGCGGGCGGAGCGTCGACTCCGTCATCAGCGAGCTTTCCGATGCAGCTCTCAGGGGATTGGGCGGCGCCGGTTTCCCTACCGGACGCAAATGGCAGATCGTGCGGTCCTACTCCGGCCCAAGATTGATGACGATCAACGGCGACGAGGGCGAGCCCGGCACCTTCAAGGACCGTTTCTATCTCGAACGTGAGCCCCACAGCATGTTCGAAGGCGCGCTGATCGCGGCCTGGGCGGTCGAAGCTGAACGGATCTATCTCTATATGCGCGACGAGTATCCCGCGGTGCTTCATATCTTGGCGCATGAGATCTCGGCTCTGGAAGGCGCGGGGCTGATCAAGCCTGGCCAGATCGAGCTCCGCCGCGGCGCCGGTGCCTATATCTGCGGTGAAGAGTCGGCGATGATCGAGTCGATCGAAGGTAAGCGGGGCTATCCACGCAACCGGCCGCCCTTTATCGCCGAGGTCGGGCTGTTCGGCCGCCCCACCCTCAACCAGAATGTCGAGACCCTCCATTGGGTGCCCAAAATTCTGGCCAAGGGCGCCAAATGGTTTGCCGACCAAGGCGTCAACGGCGGCAAGGGCTTGCGTTCGTGGTCGGTCTCGGGGCGCGTAAAAAAACCGGGCGTCATCCTGGCCGCTGCTGGGATCACGGCCCGCGAGCTCATCCAGCGCGCCGGCGGCATGGAGGATGGGCAGACCTTCAAGGCCTATCTGCCCGGCGGCGCCTCGGGCGGCATCCTTCCCGCAAGTCTCGCAGACCTGCCCCTCGATTTTGGAACTCTCGACAAATATGGCTCGTTTGTCGGTAGCCACGCCATTGTCGTTTTCTCCGACCGCGACGACATTGGCGCGGTGGTTCTGAATTTGTTGCGGTTCTTCAAGGACGAATCCTGCGGCCAGTGCACGCCCTGCCGCGTTGGCTGCGACAAGGCCGTTGCCTTGCTCGAGAGAGACGAATGGGATGCGGACCTTCTCAATGAGCTTGCGCAAGCCATGCGCGACGCGTCGATTTGCGGACTTGGCCAGGCTGCTCCGAATGCCTTCATTACCGCCATGGAGCATTTCTCGCATGAGCCTGCCCGGACCGATGTGGCCGGCCAGCCGGATCGGTACTAGTTTGAACGAGGTGCCGACGATAGCAAAGCGATGAGGCCATGACAGACCAGTTGCTCTTTAGCCTTGATGGTAATGTCGTTTCCGCCCGACCGGGCGAGACCATTTGGCAGGTTGCCAAACGCGAGGGCATAGACATCCCGCATCTTTGCTGGCTGCCAGAGCCCGGCTATCGCGCCGACGGCAATTGCCGCGCCTGCATGGTCGAGGTGGAGGGCGAGCGCGTGCTCGCTGCTTCCTGCATCCGCAAACCTACGCCGAATATGGTGGTGAAGACGGCGACGGACCGCGCCGTGAAGGCGCGGCGCATGGTCATGGAGCTGCTGCTTGCCGACCAGCCGCCAAGAGAGGACTCCCCCGACCGCGTCTCCAGTTTCTGGCACTGGGCGGAGGTGCAGCGGATCGACGGCTCCCGCTTCCCGGCCCACGGTATTCTCAAACCCGACGTCTCGCACCCCGCCATGGCCGTCAATCTCGATGCCTGTATCGACTGCGGCCTTTGCGTCCGCGCCTGCCGCGAGGTTCAGGTCAATGACGTGATCGGCATGGCCTTCCGCAACATCGACGCGAAGCCGGTGTTCGACTTCGACGACCCCATGGGCCTCTCCACTTGCGTCGCTTGCGGAGAATGCGTCCAGGCCTGCCCGACCGGGGCGCTGATGCCGAAATCGATCGTCGATCCGATCACTCAGCATGGCAGCCGGGAGGTCGACCGGGAGGTCCACTCGGTTTGCCCCTATTGCGGCGTTGGCTGCCAGATCAGCTATCAGATCAAGGACAACACGATCGCCTTCGTGCAGGGCCGAAACGGTTACTCCAATGAAAAGCGTCTCTGCGTCAAAGGGCGCTTCGGCTTCGACTATGTGACCAATCCGCAGCGGCTGATGAAGCCGCTGATCCGGAAGCCGGGCCTGCCGAAGCGGCTGGATGTCGATCCCTCCAACCCGTTCACCCATTTCCGCGAGGCGAGTTGGGACGAAGCGCTCGATTTTGCCGTAAGTGGACTAACCCGCGTCGCCGAGCAGCACGGCAATGGGGCCATTGCCGGCTTCGGCTCGGCGAAATGCTCCAACGAAGAAGCTTATCTCTTCCAGAAGCTGATCCGCGCCCGTTTCCGCAACAACAACATCGATCACTGTACGCGGCTTTGCCATGCGTCTTCGGTTGCCGCGTTGATCGAGGGCATCGGCTCCGGCGCCGTGACCGCGACCTTTAACGAGGTCGAGCACGCCGACGTCATCATGATCATTGGCGCCAACCCTACGGAGAACCATCCCGTCGCAGCGACATTCTTCAAGCAGGCGGTGAAGCGCGGCGCCACGCTCATCGTTATCGATCCGCGCGGTACGCAGCTACGCGAGCACGCAACCTACATGTTGCAATTCAAGCCTGCCAGCGATGTCGCACTCCTGAACGCCATCATGCATGTGATCGTGGAGGAAAAGCTCTACGATCTTCAGTACCTGCAGGCCTCTACGGAAAACTTCGAGAGCTTGAAGGACCATCTTACCAACTACAGCCCGGAGTCCGTGGCTGAAATCTGCGGCATCGACGCCAAGACTATCCGCACGGTCGCGCGTGCTTTCGGCCGCGCCGAGCATGCGATGATCTTCTGGGGCATGGGCATCTCGCAGCATGTACACGGCACCGACAATGCACGCTGCCTGATCGCGCTCGCGCTGATGTGCGGCCAGGTCGGCAGGCCCGGCACTGGCCTGCATCCCTTGCGCGGCCAGAACAACGTGCAGGGCGCTTCGGATGCGGGTCTGATCCCGATGTTCTATCCGGACTATGCCGACGTTAAGAGTCCAGAGGTCCATAAGAAATTTGAGGAGCTCTGGCAAACGCCGCTGTCGACCAAGCCCGGTTTGACGGTGGTTGAGATCATCAATGCAGCGAACGCGGGCGAGATCAGGGGCATGTATATTCAAGGAGAGAACCCTGCGATGTCGGACCCAGACGTCGACCACGCGCGGGCCGGCATCGCCAAACTCGAGCATCTCGTGGTGCAGGACATCTTCCTCACCGAGACGGCGATGCTCGCTGACGTCGTGCTTCCGTCCTCGGCATGGCCCGAGAAGTTTGGCACGGTCACCAATACCAACCGGCAGGTCCAGATGGGCCGCAAGGCGCTCGACTTGCCGGGCGACACGCGCGAAGATCTATGGATCATCGTCGAGATGGCCAAACGCCTCGGCCTGCCCTGGACCTACACCCATCCCTCGCAAGTGTACGCCGAGATGATGCTTGCCATGCCATCGCTCGACAACATCAACTGGGAGCGACTCGAACGAGAATCGTCGGTGATCTATCCTTGTCCGGGACCAGATCAGCCAGGAGAGGCGGTGGTGTTCGCAGACGGCTTCCCGACCAAGTCCGGCCGGGCGAGGCTCGTGCCGGCCGACGTGCGGCCTCCCGCCGAGGTCCCCGACCGGGAATATCCTTTGGTGCTGATGACCGGGCGTCAGCTCGAGCATTGGCACACCGGTGCGATGACTCGCCGCGCTGAGGTGCTGGATTTGCTCGAGCCTGGACCGACCGCGAGCCTCAACCCGATCACCCTCGCACGTTATGGCGTCGCGCCCGGGCAAATCGTAAAGGTGACCACGCGGCGGGGAACCATCGAGCTTACCGCCCGCGCCGACCGCGCGATCCAAGACGGCACCATCTTCATCCCGTTTGCATATGTCGAGGCGGCGGCCAACGTGCTCACCAATCCGCAGCTCGATCCGATTGCGAAGATCCCCGAATACAAATATTGCGCCGTGAAGATCGAGCCGGGTCACGGGAAAGAGCGGCCCGTGACCGAGTTCAGTCGGAACGTGACCGCTTCTGGTCTGTAGCCCTAGTCGTCAAAGATGGATTTGCCTGAGGTTGTTGTCGGTATACTGCTAGCCGGCGGCAGATCGAGCCGCATGGGTGGCGGCGACAAATGCCTGCTGCGGCTCGCCGGCCGGCCGATCCTCGCTCATATCATCGATCGGCTGAGCCCCCAGGTCTCGGACCTCATCATCAATGCCAATGGCGATCTCGCTCGGTTCTCGGCATTTGGCCTGCCAGTTATTGCGGACCGCCTTGGCGGCCATGCCGGACCTTTGGCCGGCGTTCATGCGGGAATCGTATGGGCACGTGCCAATCGGCCCGAGAGTCGCTTCGTGATCACCGCAGCGACCGACACGCCCTTCTTTCCCGCCGATCTGGTCAGCCAATTCTGTTCAGCAATCAAGGATTGTAGTCCCCGGCTTCTGGTAGCCCGCTCGGAGGAGGGCGTGCACCAAGTCTTCGGCCTCTGGCCCGTCTCGCTTGCTTCGGCTCTCGAAGACTCGCTGGAAAGCGGCATGCGCAAAGTCGGAGATTGGGTAAAGGAGCACAGTGCGGAGGAGGTGGCGTTTCCGCCCGGGAAAATTGGCGGGCGATTGTTAGATCCGTTCTTCAATATCAACCGGCCGGAGGATTTGGCCGAGGCTGAGGCGCTGCTGCAAAGGAGCGCCTTATGACTCCGCCGATGTTCGGCATTGCCGGCTGGAAGAATTCCGGCAAGACGACGCTCGCGGCGCGATTGATCGCCGAGCTTAGCAAACGGGGTTATGTGGTCTCCGCGATCAAGCACGCGCATGAGCGCTTTGACATCGACCAGCCCGGGCGCGATTCTTACAAGCTGCGCGAGGCGGGGGCGCGGCGGGTGATTTTGTCCTCGCCCAAGCGTTGGGCGCTCATGCACGAGCTTCGTGGCGAGCCGGAAATCCAATTCACCAAAATCGTGTCCGAGGCCGGACCTTGCGACGTCATTGTGATCGAGGGCTACAAGCGGGAGCCCTTTCCCAAGATCGAGATACGCCGGGACTCCAGCGCATCGCGGCAACCACTCGCCGGGAGTTCACCACAGGTCGTGGCCATCGCCTCCGACCGTCCCGGTGAGGAAGCGGACGCGCTCCCCAAGTTCCATCTCGATGATGTAGGCGGCATGGCCGACTTCATCGTCGGTTATCTGAGGCTTGCATCGCCATGAGCATCAAGCTCGCCGATGATTGTTTCTTCCATGACAAGGACCGACTACCGCATTGCGAGGCGCTCGCCATCCTGAAGTCCCGGGTGCGGCCAGTCGTCAACACTGAAGACGTGCCCCTGAACAAGGCTGCCAGTCGCTATCTCGCCACGCCCGTCGTAGCTCCGCGGCCTATCCCGGCTCACGACAATTCTGCCGTCGACGGATATGCCTTCTCGCATGCGGCTTATGATCGGCGGTCCGGCGCCCGATTGAAGGTCGTTGGTGAGGCCGCCGCCGGACATCCGCTTCCAACCCTTCCGCCCGCGAATGGCGTCGTCCGCATTTTCACCGGCGCCGTCATGCCGAGTGGATTCGACACTGTGGCGATGCAAGAGGATGTGCCCGTCGATACGATGGGCGAAGAACGCTGGGCCCTGATACCTCCCGGTCTGAAGAAGGGCGCCAATCGCCGGCTTGCCGGTGAGGATTCCAAACCGGGGGCCGTGCTGGTCGAAGAGGGTACAAGATTGCGGCCGCAAGATGTGGCAAGCGCCGCAGCCTGCGGCCTCGACCGGCTACGTTGCTACGTCCCGCTCAAGGTGGCCCTCCTTTCGACCGGCGATGAAATCCTGCGCCCGGGCGCCGAGTTTGTCCCAGGCAAGGTCTTCGATGCGAATGTACCGATGCTGGAGGGTCTGGTTGAGACTGCTGGCGCGCAGCCGATAGACCTCGGCGTCCTCCCGGACAAAGCCGAGCTGGTGCGGGAGGCGCTCAGAGATGCCGCCAGTCGTTACAATGTCCTGGTGGTCTCAGGAGGCGCAAGCCAGGGCGCCGAAGATCACGTGGTCAGGGCGATCGACGCCTTAGGAAAGCGTCATCTTTGGCAAATCGCCATCAAACCCGGACGCCCAATGAGCTTCGGCCAGATCGGCCAATGCGTGGTTCTCGGCCTCCCGGGAAATCCGGTGGCAGTCTTCGTTTGCTTTCTCCTCTATGTGAGACCGGTGCTTGCGAGTCTCGCGGGGGGCGCGTGGCCTGAGCCCGCGCGTTATCCTCTGCCGGCAGCCTTCGCCCAGACCAAGAAGCCGGGGCGGCGCGAATTTTGGCGGGCAAAGCTCACGCAGAGGGATGGGCGGCTCTCGGTCGCCAAATTCGCTCGCGACGGATCGGGGTTGATCTCTTCCTTACGGGAGGCCGACGGCCTGGTCGAAGTAGCCGAGGATGTGAGCGAGGTGAGGGAGGGCGACCTGGTCGATTTTATCCCGTTCACTGAATTTGGCCTGCAGCCGTCCTGACGCTTCAGGCGACGTGGCTGGTCAACACTCCCTTGACTCGATGGGGATGGGTGAAGACCTCAAAGCCGTCCTTGCGGGCAATCGCCACCAGAGTCATGTCGGCCGCCTCCGCCATGCGCACGGCCAAGGCGGTGGGGGCTGAGACCGCGACGATCATCGGCGCCCCAATAGCCGCCGATTTCTGCACCATCTCGACCGAGACGCGGCTCGTGAGCACGACAATGCCTTGTTGCGCCGTGGCGTATTCGCGCGCGAGCGCGCCGGCGAGCTTGTCGAGCGCATTGTGGCGGCCAACGTCCTCCCGCACGGCAATGAGGCCGCGCGCCGGGTCCCAGAAGCCTGCGGCGTGCACCGCACGGGTCTCCTGGTTCAGCACCTGGAGCGGAAAGAGCGAGTCGATCGCCGTCATGATCTGGTCCGGCGTAAAGACGAGCCCTTCCTGCACCTTGGGTGGCAGCCGCATCGCCTCGACCAAGCTCTCAATGCCGCAAAGCCCGCAGCCTGTGGGACCGGCCATCTTCCGGCGGCGTCCCAGAAGCTCTGCTGCGTGCGGCGCCTTTAGCCAGATGCGGAGCTCGATGCCGATATCCTCCTCTACGATCTCCACGCTGTCGATCGCATCACGCGACGAGATCACACCCTCTGTCAGGCTGAAGCCGACAGCAAAGTCCTCAAGGTCCTGCGGCGTTGCCATCATCACCGCGTAGGATGCGGTGTTGAAGGTGAAGGCCACAGCCGTCTCTTCGGGGATGGCGCGTTCCCCCCGGGCGTCGCCGGCGACGCGATAAATGGAGCGGGACGCGCGAACTACGGGGCGAGACATGGGCTCACTCTGTCGAAGGGCTGGAAACCGGGTCAGGTTCCTGCGGACCAGGCATTCTCGTTAGACCGCCCTTTCATACAGGGGGATACTGTTATCTCACCGCATCTCCAAATGCGAAACATCGCGCGGATTCGAACAACATCTGCTCCTGGCAGGAGGCGGGCCAATCCTATGGGCCGCTGTTACCTCAGCAACTCTGGATTTTGCATGGTGATACTCCTCTTAGGCAGCTCCTGCTTCGGTGTCGGCGCCAACCAAATGGCCGCTGCCGCATTGGGAGGCTACAGGTCGCTCGACGCGATCGGCCAGGCGCGGGCCGGCACCAACCAATTGCGGCTCGTGCCGTGGCGGAGACTCAAAACACGGCAGACTAGGTGGCCTGCGGCCGAGTCCTGCTTAGAAAGCGCGCACGACACGACCTCAATGTTTCAGCATTCTTACGGACTGCACACTGCGCACGATTTCGTGTCTAATCTCGCCAGTCTCTTGGCGACATCGAAGGCTTCGCTTCGATCATTGAAAGGACCGTGCCACTTACCGTTACGGCCGGAGTCTTCGATCTGACAGCCGCGACCATCTTTGCAGTGACCGCATTCACCGCGATGGACCCGAACGCGCCTATTGATCCAGTTCTCGTATACCCAGTATCTAGCCATCCCCCTCCCCGGCGATGATCAAAGATAGCGCAATCAAAGCGTTTCTCGACAGCCTTGCCAGCCGGAGCGTGACTCCCGACGGCGGCAACGCGGCTGTGATCATTGGCGCCATGGGTGCCGCGCTCGTCAGCATGGCGTGCAATCTCACGGTCGGCAGGGCCAAGTATCGAGACGTCGAGGACGAAATGAAATCGCTGCTCATCAAGTCCGAAGACTTTCGACGGCAATTAACCGAGATGATCCAAGCGGACGTATGGGCTTCCGATGCGGCCATGCGTGCTTACGGCATGCCGAAAGGGACTGATGCAGAGAAAGTGGCTCGAAGCGCCGCTATCCAACCAGCGCTAAAGCAGACCACCGACATTGCTTTGCGCTGCTGCAAGGTAGCGCGCGAAGTTATAGACCTAGCGGCGATAGCGACTGAGAAAGGCAACGTAAACGCGATGGGTGACGCAGGCGTCGGCGTCTTCGCCGCTTATACTGCACTCCGAAGCGGCGCGCTGAATGTTTACGCTAACGCAAAACTGATAACGGACAAGACATTTACCGAGTCCAGACGCAGGCAAGTGGAAGAGCTTCTAGGGGGGGCAGAAGCAGTGGTAAACAGCAGCATTTCCAATCTCATACCTGTCAAATTGACATTGTGACATTCGCATTTGGTTCTTGCAGCAGCCGGGCGGCCTCGGCGACGATTGCCGCAAGCCGTTCGCCGGCCGGGATGACGGCGTCGATCCGGTCGATGCCCTGGCCCGCATAAAGTGCCATTCCTTCGAAGTCCCCCGTCATCGAACGCAAGGGCGAGTCCGTGCTGAAAAGGAAAATCGCCCGGCCTTCCTCTTCGCCAATGATTTGGTCCGAGGCAAACGGATTACCTCTCTCGCCACGCGTCGCGCTGTTCTGCAACACGCGAACCGGGGCACCAATGGGCCAGTTGATGTGAAAGATGTCCGTGAGGACGGTCTCCTCCGCCTTGGCCTGCAGAATCCGCTGCTTATGATAGTCATGGGCAAACGACTCAGGCGACGCGAGAAAGGCCGTACCGATCACCACGCCCTGGGCGCCTGATCGCAACGCGGCGGCAAGATCGCGGCCGTCGACGATGCCGCCGGCTGCCAGGACTGGTACATCGCTGGAAGAGACGATCTCGGGCAATAATAGACGCAGAGGCGTCATGCCTCGAACATGTCCACCGGCTTCAACACCCTGGGCAATCAGAATTTGCGCTCCGGCTCGTTGCGCCAATTCTCCCTCCTTCGCCGATCCAACCTGACACACCACCAAAATGCCTGCGTCGCGAAGACGCCTGACGATGTCTCTGGACAGGTCCCAGAATAGGGCGACCACCGGCACGCCAAGTTCTATGCACGTGAGAATCTGCTGATCGAGCAGCCCAACGTCGGTAGCAGCAGGAATGAGGTTGATACCGAACGGCTTCGAGGTGCGGCGTCGCACCGCATCTACCTCACGGCGTATCAGGCTCGGCGACTCACGAACCATGCCGAGGAATCCGAAACCACCCGCTTGAGTTACCGCAGCGACGAGCTCCGATCGGGCTACACCGCCCATGCCGGCCAGCACGACAGGATGCTCGCACCCAAACATGTTGCAGGCTGGTGTCCGCAGAAGCGCGCTCATGGGTCCTCTATTGATTCATTCGCGGCGACCTTACATGTGTCGCAGTCTACTAGGTTCGGGATCGCTTACTGAATGTCATTGGAACGTCTATTGCGCGAAGTCCGGGCTTGCCGGGTCTGTGGAGCGCACCTGCCGCTGGGGCCTCGGCCAATCCTACGTCTGGCCAGTTCCGCTCGCCTGTTGATCATCGGTCAGGCCCCCGGCAGCAAGGTACACGACAGCGGAATTCCCTGGAGTGATGCTAGCGGCGATCGCCTGCGCGACTGGATGAAGCTGGATCGTTCCGTTTTCTACGATGAATCGAGAGTTGCGATCGTCCCCATGGGATTTTGTTACCCGGGCGCCGCCAAGAGCAGTGGCGACAATCCACCTCGCTCGGAATGTGCACCGCTTTGGCATGAACGCGCGCTCGGACACCTTCCCAATCTCCAGTTGACGCTGTTGGTTGGTCAATATGCTCAAAGGCATTATCTGAGACCGGTCTGGAACAATTCCGTGACAGAGACCGTAAAAGCCTTCTCAGAATACGGGCCGCAATTTTTTCCCTTGCCACACCCAAGTTGGAGAAGCGCAATCTGGATGCGGGAACATCCTTGGTTCGAACACACGGTAATTCCTGCACTACGGGAATTGATGCAAAGATTGTTTGCAAGCGACGTCGTTTGATCGCGCTTACCGCTCCAGAAGCAGATTTCTCAGCACGACGGCATCGTTGTGCACCTCGTCGTGAGCTGAATACACCAGCGTGACCGGACCCTGCCGCGCAAGGGAGCGTAACCGATCGAGCAATTCAGCGTTTTGATGCACCTCCTCGGCGTAGCGGCGACGAAATTCATCCCACCGTGCGGGGTCGTGCCCGAACCACTTACGAAGCTCGGCGCTGGGCGCGATATCCTGCATCCATTGGTCGAGAGCGGCTTTCTTCTTCGAGATCCCGCGCGGCCACAGCCTATCGATCAGAATTCGGATGCCGTCCTCAGCGGCCGGAGCCTCATACGCCCGCTTCAGCTTAACGTTAGCCGCCGCAATTTTCGCACTCATCGGGTTTGCTCCACGCTGCTTCACCCTGTCGCACGATAATCCTTGGTTCGGCGACCGGGGTTTCCCCGGATGATTTGGCCTAGAGCAACGGATCCTCCTGTCACGCCACAAACATGTATCTATCATATTGCTTTGACGCCAGCCGCGTGTAAAGATGTATGTTCTGTGCATGTTTCTAGCCGAGATGAGGAGTACGAGCGATGGCGTTCGCAGCCTTGATAAGCGTGGCAACCCTGCTTGGCGCTCGTTGCGCAGTTATGTCGGCGGCACCTCGGTACATTCAAGTGCCAGGTTGGCCGAATCCGCCGTCACACAGGCGGTATGCCGATTAGCAAACAATGGCGGAGCGCTTGGGGTGACCCAAAAAAAGGCCCTAGGGAACCGTGGTTGAGACGGTCCGTGAGCACCAATTGGCTGCAAAGCCCAGAACGCTGCTTGCAGTCTAGGAGGAACATCAGATGACATATCGAAATTGTGGTTTGATCGCAGGCAGCCTTGTCGCCGCTCTGTTGGCTTTTTCCGGGTCGGCTTTGGCCGCGGAGTCTGCATCAGCCGAGATTGATCAGCGGGCGAAAGACCCCAATCAGTGGCCGGCACCCGGCCGGGATAACAAGCTTACTCGCCATAGCGACCTGAAGGACATCAATACCGAAAACGTCAAGAAGCTGGAGATGATATGGGCGCAATCGACCGGTGCTCTTCGCGGGGCTGAAGGCCAGCCGATCGTGATCAGCGACGTCGGTGGTAAGCCCATGCTCTTCATGGTCAGTGGCTGCCCGGCCATGTCGAACTGCAACGTGGTGCAAGCCCTGGATCTGACCGATCCCGACAATCCAAAGGTGGTCTGGAACTACGTGAAGAAGACGGACCGGGACGAGTCGGCCGTGCCGCGCGCTTGCTGCGATACCGTCAATCGCGGTTTGAACTATGCCAAGGGCAAAATCATCACCCATACTCTTGACGGTTTCGTCATCGCGCTCGATGCGCTCACCGGCAAAGAGCTCTGGGTTGTTAAGAACGCATATCCCGAGCACGGAGAGACGGAGACGAGCCCAACGCTCATTGCCGAGAATCTGGTAATCGCGGGCTTTGGCGGTGACGAGTTCGCGGCGAGAGGCCGCATGACGGCTTACGATCTCGATACCGGCAAAGTGGTGTGGACATGCCATGCGACCGGATCCGACAAAGATGTTTGCCTCACACCGGACACCAACAAGGCGCATCCGGAATACGGCACCTACGGCAAGGATCTCGGTATCTCGACCTATCCTGGAGACGATTGGAAGATCGGGGGCGGTGCGTTCTGGGGTTTGTTCAGCTACGACCCCGAGCTAAAGCTCGTCTATTCCTCGACCGGAAACCCGGGTTTGTGGAGCCCATCGGTCCGCTGCGGTGACAAAACCCATGAGGAATGCAACACCGGCAAGTGGGACAACAAATGGTCGCTGACCATCTTCGCCCGCAAGGTCGACACCGGTGAGGTCGTCTGGGCCTATCAGATGACGCCCTTTGACCAGTGGGACTATGACGGCGTCAACGAGAACATGCTCACCGACATCGACGTCGACGGTAAGAAGGTCAAAGCGCTCACGCATTTTGACCGCAACGGCTTTGCCTATGTACTCGACCGGACTGACGGCACCCTGCTGCGCGCGAGCAAATACGTGACCGTCGACTGGGCGGAGAAGATCGACCTCAAAACCGGCCGCCCGATCAAGGTCAAGGAGCATTCGCCTTTCGCCGTTGGCGTGAACGCCTCGGTGTGTCCCTCCGCCATGGGCGGCAAGGATCAACAGCCCTGCGCCGTCGATCCGAAAGAGCCGAACATGGTCTACTGCCCGACCAACAACTGGTGCATGGAGGACGAGCCACAGCAGCGCACGCACACGAACCAGGGCACGGTCTATGTGTTCGCCAACGTGTACATGTATCCCGAGAAGCCCGGCGTCACCGGCAAGTTCAAGAAGTTCGACGTGCTGACCGGGAAGACCGAGTGGGAAATCCCGGATCCCTATCCGAACTGGGGCGGGGCTCTGGTGACCGATGGTGGGCTTGTGTTCTACGGCAGCCTCAACGGCGACTTCCGCGCCGTCGATCGCAACAGCGGAAAAGTGCTTTGGAGCCGGAAACTTGGCTCCGGCATTGTCGGCAATCCCATGACGTACAAGGTGGGTGGCAAGCAATATGTGGGGGTGTTCAGCGGTATCGGCGGCTGGATCGGGCTGCCCGTTGCCGCCGGCCTCGACTTGAACGACAAGTTCGGCGCCATCGGTGCCACAGCCATGGCGAAGACCGCGCAGCTGGACAAGATCCCGCAAGGCGGCACGCTCTACACGTTTAGGCTCTCCTCCGACTAGCGACGAACCGAAGACTCCAGATGGGGAATGCTTCCTCATCTGGAGTCAGGCTCTTCGACACCTGGTTTGGTCGCTCGCGACTTTGAGAAAGCAAGGAAGAGCAATCATGGCATATGGAGCCCAGGCAGAAGCCGAACACGACGATCGTCCGCATGGCTGGCGGAGATGGGTCTACTCGACCAACCACAAGGACATCGGAACGATGTACCTTATCTTCGCCATTGTGGGCGGGGTGATCGGCGGCATCCTCTCGATGGGCATCCGCGCAGAGCTGATGTATCCGGGCATGCAGATTTTCGGCGATCCCGAGGTTTTCAACACCTTCGTCAGTGCTCACGGCCTCACCATGATCTTCTTCACGATCATGCCAGCGATGATCGGCGGCTTCGGCAACTGGATGGTGCCCTTGATGATCGGCGCCCCCGACATGGCCTTCCCGCGCATGAATAACATCTCGTTCTGGCTGCTGCCCGCAGCATTCGCGTTGCTGCTGATTTCGCTCTTCGTCCCCGGGCCTCCTGGCGGCTATGGCATCGGCACAGGCTGGACCCTCTACGCGCCGCTCTCCACCAA
>PLBV01000118.1:0-6147 GCA_003135455.1 Hyphomicrobiales bacterium
AAATGTCGCGCCAGCGCCTGCGCCCCGGCATGCTAGAGGGCTCCACCACCCCCTGCCCCATTTGCCAGGGAACCGGCATCGTGCGGTCGATCGAATCGGTCGCCCTCGACATCCTGCGCTCGATCGAGGACCGGCTCCTCACCGACGCCGTGGTGCCGCTCGTCGCCACCACGGCGGTCGACGTCGCCCTCTACATCCTCAACCAGAAGCGCGCGCATCTGAAGGACATCGAACAACGCTACCGCATCCCCATCACGGTGACGGCGGATGAGGACCTGCATGTCTCGCAATTCGTGATCGAGCGCTCGGCGGAGACTGCGATGACCAATGGCGCGAGCGCCGTGGTGCATATGGATTGGGCCCATCACGAACCGCAGCCCGATGCCCCGGCAGATGCCCCGGAAGCCGAGGCGGAAGCTGATGAGAGCCCCCGCCGCCCACGCCGCCGCCGGCGCAAGCGCCGCGAGCCTGGCGAGCAGGATCTTGATGTGGCCGAAGCCGCGCCCATCCGCCTCGGAGGGCACGCGCAGGCCGAGGAGGAGGACGAGGAGCCGGCGCCGGAAATGCCGGCAGCGAGGACTGGCAATGGTAATGGTGCTGCCGAGGGTCCTGGACAGGCTCGCAAGCCGCGCCGTCGCGGGCGCCGCGGCAGGCCCGGGCAGCCGTCCGAGCGCGCCGCTTCCGCGGGGACCAGCGAGGCTTTAGGGGCCGAAGCGGTCGGCGACGACTTTGCCCGGCCGGCGCGCGAGGTGCCCAAGCCTGAGCCCTTCGATACGCCCAAGGCTGTCGAGAGCAGGTCCGAGCGGAATGGCGATTGGCGCGAGGCAAAGCCCCTGGCGCCCGAGCCGTTGCCCAAGGAGGTCCCACAACGTCCCATGAAGGAGGTCGAGCCCGTGTTCAGCGGGGCCCCTTCAGCAGGGGCCGAGTCCGCTGCAAGTCCGGAGGCCAAATCAGAGAGCGACAGCGAATCGGCACCGAGGCGCCGTGGCTGGTGGCAGCGCTAGAGCGCTATCGCTTCAGGTTNNGACAGCGCTCTAGCCTTTTGTTGGAGCATGATCTTTTCGGAAAACTGGTTCCCACTTTTCCGGATCAAGCTCTAGCAACGAGCCCATCAGTTTAAGACGCGGGTGAATTCAACCGAGGCTCCGTTATTTAGCTCGGTCCGGTTGCTTGCTCTCTCCTCCCCCTTTTGGGGGAGGGATAGGGAAGGGGTTAAAGCGCATAGCTCACCCCCCTCGGCTCCGCCTTTGGGCGGAGCCCGCTCCCCCTCGGAGGGGGAGCGGGGTGCGGCGCCTTTACCTTCCTGCGATGATCCGCTCACTTCGCTTTGATCCAACTACGGATGCGGCGGCAAGCTTCGCGCATCGCCGTCGGCGCTCCCGCGTAGGACAGGCGCACGAAGCGATGCCCCCGCTCGGGATCGAAGTCGATGCCGGGGGTGATGGCGACGCCGATCTCTTTCAGCATGCGCTTGGCGAAGGAGGCGCTGTCGGCGGTGTATTGGCTCACATCGGCATAGAGATAGAAGGCGCCGTCGGCGGGAAGGATGTCAGTCAAGCCCGCTCCGGGCAGCTCGTGCAAGAGAAGCGCGCGGTTGGCGGCGTAGACGGACTTGATCGCCTCCAGCTCCTCGATGGCGTCGAAGGCACCGAGCGCTGCGTGTTGCGAGATGGCAGGCGGCGAGATGTAAAGGTTCTGGGCGAGCCGCTCGATCGGCCGGACCAAACCCTCCGGCACCACGAGCCAGCCCACCCGCCAGCCGGTCATGCTGAAATATTTGGAGAAGCTGTTGACGACGATGGCCGCGTCCCAAAAGGCAAGGGCGGTCTCCGCCGGCTGGTCGTAGTCGAGCCCGTGATAGATCTCGTCGGAGACGAGCCAGAGGCCCAAACGCCGGCAGGCGCGCGCAAGCTCATGCAAGCGTCCCCCCACCGCCATGGTGCCGGTCGGATTGTTCGGGCTGGCAACCAAGAGCCCGGCCACGCCCTCTCCCGCAAGGCGCTCGACATCGCCTTCGGTCGGCATCCAGCGCGCCTCTTGCCCGGTCGCGACAAGCAGCGCTCGGGCGCCGAGCACCTTCAGGATGTGGCGATAGCAGGGATAGCCCGGCGACGGCAGCATCAGAGCATCGCCTGGCGCGAGCAGGGCAAGGAAGGCGAGCACGAAACCGGCCGAGGAGCCCGCCGTGACCACGACGCGCTCAGGCGGCACGCTCACCCCATAGCGCTCGCCATAATCGAGGGCGATGCGCTCACGCAGCGACGGCAGGCCGAGCGCCTCGGTATAGCCCAGCCGATCGTTCGCCAGCGCGGCTTGCGCCCGCTCCCGCGCGGCCCTTGGCGCGGGCGTGGCGGGCTGGCCCACCTCCATATGGATGATGTCCTCTCCTTTCGCCTCTCGTGCATTCGCCTCCCCCATCACGTCCATCACGATGAAGGGATCGACGCTGCTGCGATGAGCGAGCGGGCGGGGCAAGGGGGCGCTCAAAGTGCTGTCCACCTGAACCTCATGGATGAAGCGCTCACTCGCACTTTGTTGATGCCGGCGTGAGACGTCATGTCAATTTGTCGCCGCATTCGAGAGCCAATCAATCCTTGTTCAAGGCAAAGATGCGGCCGGGGCGACTCAAAAGGCATTGGCCAGTGGTTGGCGACAGCCAGAGGCGGCCCGACATTTGAAATCTCCGAGACTGGGCGCCCATGGCCGTGAATTCGCGCCTCAGGAGGCATGCGTCTTACCTTTGCCTGACCTTGGCAAAACCCTTACAATCGCATCCATCCATGCCGCTTCTTGCTCCCTTCGCTAAGCTTACCCCTCGGCGGCCGGTCCGGGCCGCGGCGGTGGCAGTCTTGGCCATCGCGCTCGTCGCCTCGACCTCGGCCGATGCCGCGGGCATCATCCGCGACGCGGAGACCGAATCGCTGATCCGCGATTACGCCAAGCCCATCTTCGAGGCCGCCGGTCTCGGCTCGCAAGTCATCGATATCCATATCGTCAACGACCGTAGCTTCAACGCCTTCGTGGTCGACGGCCATAACATGTTCATCCATGCCGGCACGCTGATGACTGCCAAGACGCCCAATCAGGTGATCGGCGTCATCGCCCATGAGAGCGGCCACATTACCGGCGGGCACCTCGCTAGGCTGCGTGGGCAGCTATCGCGCGCAAGGTCGGCGGCCTTGATGCTCCAAATCCTAGGCCTAGCTGCCATGGTCGGCGGTGCCTTTGCCGGTGCCGGCAATATCGGCCAAGCCGGTGCCGGCGTCGCCTTCGGCGGCACCGATGCCGCCATGCGCATGGTGCTCGCCTATCAACAGGATGAGGAATCCTCCGCCGACCAGGCGGGCGTCAAATTCTTGAACGCAACCAAGCAGTCCGCGCGCGGCATGCTCGAATCCTTCGAGGTCCTGGCCGGCAAGATGATAGGCATCACCGGCATCAATCCATTCCTGCAGACCCACCCGCTGCCGCAGCAGCGGCTGGTGCAGCTGCGCGAGCTCGTCATGTCGAGCCCCTATTACGACGCGGTCGACCCGCCGGAGCTGCAGTTTCGCCACGACATGATGAAGGCCAAACTGTTCGGCTTTCTCGACCAGCCCCAGGCCTTGTTCAACCGCTATCCCGAGACCGACCAGACGCTGCCCGCGCGCTATGCCCGCGCCATCGCCACCTACCGCCAGTCCGGCATCCAAGTCGCTCAGCCGCAGATTGATGCGCTCATCGCCGATAAGCCCGACTGGCCCTATTTCTACGAGATCAAGGGCCAGTTCCTGTTCGAGAGCGGACGTGTGGTGGAGGCGGTGCCACCCTTGCGCAAGGCGGTGGAGCTCGCCCCCGAGGCAGCGATCATTCGCATCATGCTGGCGCAGGCCCTGCTCGGCACCCCGAACCAGCCGAATGTGGAGGAAGCGATCTCTAACCTCCGCACCGCTCTGGCGCGGGAGGACAGCTCGTCCATGGGCTACCGCCAGCTCGCCGCAGCCTTTGCGCGGAAGGGGGAATCGGCGCCTGGAGCTGCCAGGCAGCAATATTTGGCGCAAGCCGAGCTTGCATCGGCCGAGGCCTATTTCTATGAAGGACAGCTGAAGTTGGCTAAGGTGCAAGCCAAGCGCGCGAAAGCGGGCTTCGTCGACGGGTCGTCCAACTGGATCAAAGCCGACGACATCCTCGCCTTCGAGCTTCCGAAGACCGATGATTAGAACGAACGCCCCCTGGAGAGCTAGAGCATGAACCTCAAGTCAGGCCTTGCCGCCGCATTGGTGGCTGCCGTCGTGTCCGCCGTCGTAACCGTCGCGCTCGTCCATTTCATCTATTTGGGCGCGAGCCCTGCCGCCGGCCTCGCCGCAGGCGGGGCCGTCGACCCGGCACGCGTCGAAGCGATCCTCAAGAATTATCTCACCAAGAACCCCGAGATCCTGGTGGAGATGACCAACGAGCTCGACAAGCGCCAACAGGCCGAGCAGACGGAGAAACAGGAAAAAACGATCAGCGAGAATGCCGACAAGATTTACCGCTCGCCGGTCGCCTTCGTGGCCGGAAACCCGGACGGGGATGTCAGCGTGGTCGAGTTCTTCGATTACAATTGCGGCTTCTGCAAGCGGGCGCTGTCCGATGTGGTCAAGCTCGTCAATAACGACAACAAAGTCCGGCTGGTGCTGAAGGAGCTGCCCATTTTCGGCGACGACTCCGAGGACGCAGCCAAGGCCGCGCTTGCCGCCCAAAAGCAGGGCAAATATTTCGAGATGCACCAGAAGCTGTTCAGCGAGCCGGGCAAGGCCAACAAGGAAAAGGCCTTGGCCATCGCCAAGGAGCTCGGGCTCGATGTGGCGCAGCTCGAGAAGGACATGAACGATCCCGCGGTCAAGAAATCGCTCGAGGAGAGCAAGCTGCTCGCCCAGAAGCTCGGCTTGCAGGGCACGCCGCTTTATCTGATCGGGGATCGCGTGATCGCTGGCGCGCCCGACGACCTTTACGACCAGCTGACGAAAAACGTGGCGGACGTGCGCGAGAAGGGTTGCAAAGCCACCTGCTGAGGGGAGACCCGGGTGGTCGGGCGCGCTTGTGCTGCCTTTGCGCATTTTGCTCGGCGCGGGAAAAGCTGATAAACGGGCTCGCGGCCCCTCTGCCCCGGCCGACCCGCGACGAGATTGGGGCAGCTTCCGTTCCAATTCCGCGCCATGGCGAAACCGATCTACGTGCTGAACGGCCCCAATCTCAATCTGCTCGGCTCGCGCGAGCCCGAGGTCTATGGCAGGGAGACATTGGACGACGTGCGAACGAGATGCGAACGGAGGGCGGCCGAGCTGGGATTTCCGCTCGATTTCCGCCAGAGCAATCACGAGGGCGAGCTGGTGGCATGGATCCAGGAGGCGAGGATGGCTGCCTCTGGCATTATCATCAATGCCGGCGCCTTCACCCACACCTCGATCGCCATGCTTGACGCGCTGCTCGCCTGCCAAATTCCTTGCGTGGAGGTCCACCTGTCCAACATCTTCACCCGTGAGCCGTTCCGCCACCAGTCCTACATCTCCAAGGCGGCCAAGGGTGTGATCTGCGGCTTCGGCGCGCTTGGCTACGAGCTGGCGATCGAGGCGCTGGCCGCAACCGACGCGGCAGGCACGGCAAGCTGATGGCTGAGGAGAAGACGCCGCCCATGGCAAAAAAGGGCACGAGCTTCGACAAGGACATCATCCGCGAGCTTGCCGAGCTCCTGGACGAGACCGGTCTCACCGAGATCGAGATCGAGCATGACGGTCAAAGGGTGCGCGTCGCACGCGGGGCCAAGGCATCCTTCCTGGCCGATGTCGGCAGCCAAGGCGCCCGCGACAGTGGCGGCAGAATTGCCAAGGCCGAAGAGCTCGTCGTCCATCCGGGCACCGTGACCTCGCCCATGGTCGGAACCGCCTATCGGTCGCCTGAGCCTGGCGCCCCGCCCTTCGTCGAGATGGGCACGCGGGTTGTGGCCGGACAGACGCTGCTCATCATCGAGGCCATGAAGACCATGAACCACATCCCCGCCCCCCACGCCGGCATCGTGCTTGCCGTCCTGATCGACGATGGGCAGCCCGTCGAATATGGCGAGCCGCTGGCCGTGATCGAGCAAGGCTAGCCCTTAAGGACGGCATGTTCGACAAGATCCTGATCGCC
>PLBV01000118.1:6191-18291 GCA_003135455.1 Hyphomicrobiales bacterium
GAGATCACCGGCGCCGACGCGGTCCATCCGGGCTATGGGTTCCTCGCCGAGAATGCGCGCTTCGCCGAGATCTTAGAGGAGCATGACATCACCTTCATCGGCCCGTCGGCAGAGCATGTGCGGCTGATGGGGAACAAGATCCTGGCCAAGGAGGTGGCGCGCTCGCTCGGCATTCCCGTGGTGCCGGGGTCGGATGGCCCGATCACCGACATCGCCGAGGCGCGGGTGCTTGCGGAAGGCATCGGCTATCCGGTGCTGGTCAAGGCGGCCGCCGGCGGCGGCGGACGCGGCATGAAGGTCGCCCATGTCGAGAACGAGCTCGAGTTGGCAATCGCCACCGCCCGCACCGAGGCCAGAGCGAGCTTCGGCGACGACACCGTGTATCTGGAGAAATATCTCATCCACCCGCGCCATATCGAGGTGCAGGTGCTGGGCGACGGCGACGGCAACGCCATCCATCTCGGCGAGCGCGACTGCTCGCTGCAACGGCGGCATCAGAAGCTGTGGGAGGAGGCCCCCTCGCCCGCGCTCAATGCCAACGAGCGCTCACGCATCGGCGAGACCGTGGCCAAGGCCATGCGCGACCTGCGCTATCGCGGCGTCGGCACCGTGGAGTTCCTATACGAGGGGGGCGAGTTCTACTTCATCGAGATGAACACGCGGCTGCAGGTCGAGCACACCATCACCGAAATGATCACCGGGCTCGACCTCGTCATCGAGCAGATCAGGATCGCGGCGGGAGCGCCGCTTTCGCTCCGCCAGGAGGACGTGCGTTTCAACGGCCACGCCATCGAATGCCGCATCAATGCCGAGAACCCCCGCACCTTCCGCCCCTCGCCCGGCACCATCACCCATTTCCACCCCCCGGGCGGTCTTGGCGTACGCGTCGATTCCGGCGCCTATGCCGGCTACACCATCCCCCCCTATTACGACAGCATGATCGGCAAGCTCATCGTACATGCCAGAACCCGCAACGAATGCCTGATGCGGCTGAAGCGGGCGCTCGGCGAGTTCGTGGTCGACGGCATCGAGACGACCATTCCGCTTTTTACCTCGCTCATCTCCGAGCCGGACATCGCCAATGGGCTCTATGATATCCATTGGCTGGAGAATCATCTGGCGCGAAGCTAAAGGACGCGAGGCGGAGAACGGAACCATGACCTCCATCGACGACGTCATGATCGAGATCACGCCGCAGGTGCTGCTCAAGGCCTATGCCTGCGGCATCTTTCCCATGGCGGAAAGTGCTGAGGACAACGCGCTTTACTGGATCGATCCCGAGCGGCGCGGCATCCTGCCGCTCGACCGGGTGCACGTGCCCCAGCGGCTCGCCCGCACCATCCGCAAAGGCGGCTTTGAGGTCCGGATCGACCACGATTTCGAGGCGGTGATCGAAGGCTGCGCCGCGCCGCGCTCCGGCAGGCGTAGCACCTGGATCAATGGCCGCATCCGCAGTCTCTATCGCGACCTCTTCGCGCTTGGGCATTGCCACACGGTCGAGATCTATGAGGGGGAGAGGCTGATCGGCGGCCTGTACGGCATGCATCTCGGCCGCGCCTTCTTCGGCGAGAGCATGTTCTCAAGAGCCCGCGACACGAGCAAGATCGCGCTCGTCTATCTGGTGGCCAGGCTCAAATTCGGCGGCTTCGTCCTGCTCGACACCCAATTCGTCACCGGCCACCTTGCCCGCTTCGGCGCGACCGAGGTTGGGCGGTCGGAATTTCAGCGGCTGCTGGAAGGGGCGCTTGCCGGCGGCGGCGGTGCGGCGGCCGAGTTCTCGTTGCTCGGAGGGGGGCTCTCGGGCGCGGAAGTCTTGCAGCTCGTCAGCCAGACGTCGAAAACCGGGTGCTCGACGGCGTGAAGGCCAGGGCTTTCGGCGAACATCCAGCCCGTGAAGATGCGCTGCACCTCCCCCGTCAGCTTGATCTCGTCCACCTCCACGAAGGCCGCGTTGTGCGGCGGCTCGGTCGGCGGGCGCGAGTCGCAGACGCGCGGGGTCACTTTCAGCGCGCCGAACTGCACCGTCTGATTGATGGGGATCTCCAGATGCGAGATCCGACCGGTGACCTTGTCGAGCGCGGCAAAGGCCGCGATCGGGTTCTGAATCTTATCGGCAAGGGCTTGGCCCGCGACGGTCGCGCTCAATACGCCGGTCAGTAGGAGGATCAGGGCAAATCTGGCGCGCGCCGGGGCTGCCGCAACGGCCTTCAGGTCTTGCATCATGCCGCAACCCTCGACGATGGCCCTTCAGCCTGTGGCTGGGCTCCCACTCCGGACGCGCCAACGCCTCGTCCATCAATGAGGCATTGCTGAGGCGCGGGCAACGCGACTGCATGCCTCATGATGGAAGCACCGCCGCAAAGCGGAGCCTGATGTGGTCGGCGGTCCAGACGCCGTCCGCGTTGCTTAAGGACGGCCGCAACAGCGCGACGACCTCGCCCATGACCTCCGTCCTTTCCGGCTCGGCGAACTGCTCGAAGAAGGAGCGGCCGAAGGTCGTCAGCCACCCCTCGATGCCGGTGGTGGCGAGCGGCGTCGGCCTAGGGATCAGCGCGATGGTGTTGACGGTGAGGCCGCCCGCTTCGAGCAGCCGCCGATATTCGGCAACGCTTGGAAAGAACCAGGGCGCGATCTTGACGGGATCGCCGTCCCGCAGGGCACCCACCGCGCGCATGGCGGTGGCGATGGCCGCGACATTGCCGTGGCCGCCCATCTCGCCCACGAAACGACCGCCCGGCTTAAGCGCTCGCGCCACGCCCGCGATGACGAGCTCCGGCCGCCGCATCCAGTGCAGCGCCGCGTTGGAGAAGACGGCGTCGAACTCACCCCGGAAGGGAAGCGCATGACCATCCATCCGGAGCACCGTAAGTCCGCGCGCACGCGCCGCGGCGAGCAACTCTTCGCTGAGATCGACGCCGAGCACATCAGCGCCGGCCGCCGCGATCTCGGCGGTGAGCACGCCATGGCCGCAGCCGAGATCGAGGATGCGCTCGCCTTTTGCGGGCGCGAGCATGGCGAGGATGGGACCGGCAAGGTCGGTGACAAAACGGCCGTTCGTCGCATAGTCGTCGGCCGACCAGCGCTGCACGGATTTGGGGGGAAAGGATTCCAGCGTCGTCATGAGCGCGGGCCCGGACGCCAGGGCTCGTAGTCCAAGGGCGGCGCCTGGCCCCCGTCCGGGTTCAGGGTGCTGCCCGGCGGGCGATAGGCCAAGGGCGTGCCGGTTAGATTGGGAAGCGGAGGCTTCTCCCACGGTCGCGGGTCGTAGCTCTCCTGGTTGGGCGGCACGTCGACGGTGTGGTGCAGCCAGCCATGCCAGGCCGGCGTGACGAGCGATGGCTCGGCGAGGTGGCGATAGATCACCCAGCGCCGCGTCCCTCCTTGCGTCTGATAATAGACATTGCCGAAGCTGTCGGAGCCGACGCGGCTACCCTTGCGCCACGTATAGAGACGGGTGCCGATGGTGTTGCCGGTCCACCAGGCAAACAGCTCGGTGAAAAGTCCCATGGATACCGCGCTGGTCCTCAAAAGATTGGGCGGACTATGGCCTTATCGCTGCGCCCTTGTCCAGGGCGCGCAAAGTGCATGAAGGTATAGCCTCAGCTGCGGGCTACGCGGGGCTGGGCGCCCGGCACATCGGCTGGCTCATGCTTGGCCGCTTTCAGCTCATCATCATGCAGCGCCGTGGCGAGCGGCCCGCCTGAGCGGGGCCACATATAGGTCGGCCGTTGACAGCTCAAGGAGAGGCGTTCCTCGATGCCGGCGATCACATAATGCCCGTCGGCAAGCACATAAGGCCGGTCGTCGTTGAGTAGCCAGTCGAGGCGTCGGTACAGCGTGCTTGCCGAGGTCGGCAGCACCAGCACCTGATGGGCGCCGGCTTTGAGCGCGTCCTCGACATTGCTCGGCCGCGCATGGGCGCTCATGATCACGGCCGGGACGAAGCAGAGCGGCTCCCCCCCTGCCCGTCGCATCGTCTTGACCAGCGCGCAGCCGGACAGAGGCTGCATGGCGGAGGCCGCAATGACCACGTCGGGAACATCGCTCCGCATGGCGTCGAGCGCTTCGGTCGGGCTTTCGAAGGTTTCGATGCGACCAGTGCCGATCGCCGCCAGCATGGCGCGCATCACTGCGAGCATCGGACGCTTGTTGTCGATGACAGCGATGCGAAGCTGGTCGAGATCGCGGCCAAGTGCGCGATGGGTGAGCATTGAACTTAAATCCCTGCCCGCGGCCCGCCGTCAGGCCTGTCGAAAAAATACTGCTGCGATCGTAAATGAAGGGTAAAGAGCGCTTGCCTGCGAGTGGATCCTGCCGACTTCCGCTGGCGCGCGGAACCAGCGATCGGCGCCTCGGGCGCTTCGGCCGAATGGTCGATTATGCACAGTTTTTGTGGAAGGTTTGACCCTTAGCTACTATATCTTGCTCTAGGGAACGAATCGAAACACGGTTCCAGGCTGATTTTTCGTGTGCAGCCGGGGGACAGGGATGCGGATCGAACGACGCTTTAGCGAGGCAGGAAAATCTCCTTACGACGCGATCCCGTTTCGGGAGAGCGGGAGCGAGATTCGCAATCCTGACGGCTCGGTGGTATTCGCGCTCGACCGCCTCACGGTGCCCACCCAGTGGAGCCAGGTGGCGGCCGACATCCTCGCCCAGAAATATTTCCGCAGGGCCGGCGTGCCGGCGCGGCTAAGGAAGATCGAAGAGACCACCATTCCCTCTTGGCTGTGGCGCTCGGTCCCCGATGAGGATGCGCTGGCGCTCATCCCCGAGGAAGCACGCTTTGGCGGCGAGACCGACGCGCGCCAGGTGTTCGACCGGCTCGCCGGAACCTGGACCTATTGGGGCTGGAAGGCCGGCTACTTCACCACCGAGGAGGACGCCCGCGCCTTCTACGACGAGCTCCGCGCCATGCTCGCCCTGCAGATGGGCGCGCCCAATAGCCCGCAATGGTTCAACACCGGGCTGCACTGGGCCTATGGCATCGATGGCCCGAGCCAGGGTCATTATTATGTCGATTTCGCCACCGGCGAGGTCAAGGCATCCCAATCGGCCTATGAGCACCCGCAGCCGCACGCCTGCTTCATCCAGTCGATCCAGGACGATCTCGTCAATGAGAATGGGATCATGGACCTCTGGGTGCGTGAGGCGCGGCTGTTCAAATATGGCTCGGGCACGGGCTCTAACTTCTCCAAGCTCCGCGGCGAGAACGAGCCGCTTTCGGGCGGCGGCAAGTCGTCGGGGCTGATGAGCTTCCTCAAGATCGGCGACCGTGCCGCGGGCGCCATCAAGTCGGGCGGCACGACCCGCCGCGCCGCCAAGATGGTGGTGGTGGATATCGATCACCCCGACATCGAGCAGTACATTAATTGGAAGGTCACCGAGGAGCAGAAGGTGGCGGCGCTGGTCACCGGCTCCAAGGTGCTCGCCGAGCGCTTGAATGCCATCCTCAAGGCGTGCGTGAATTGCGAGGGTGACGGCGACGACTGTTTCGATCCCAAGCGCAACCCCGCGCTGAAGCGGGAAGTCAGGGCCGCGCGCAAGTCCAAGGTGCCGGACAATCTCGTGCGTCGGGTGATCCAGTTCGCCCGCCAGGGCTATACCTCGATCCAGTTCCCGACCTACGACACCGATTGGGATTCGGAAGCCTACCGCACCGTCTCGGGCCAGAACTCCAACAACTCGGTGCGGGTGACAGACACGTTCCTACGCGCGGTGGAGCGGGACGAGGACTGGCAGCTCACCTTCCGCAAGGACGGTGCGGTGGCGAAGACGCTGAAGGCGCGGGACCTGTGGGAGCAGGTGGGCCATGCGGCCTGGGCCTGCGCCGATCCCGGCATCCAGTTCCATACCACCATCAACGACTGGCACACCTGCCCGGCTTCAGGCGCCATCAGGGCGTCGAACCCCTGCTCGGAATATATGTTCCTCGACGACACCGCCTGCAATCTCGCCTCGCTCAACCTGATGACGTTCCGCCGCGCGGATAGGAGCTTCGACGTCGAGGCCTATGAGCACGCGGTCAGGCTGTGGACCATCGTGCTCGAGATTGCGGTCACCATGGCGCAGTTCCCCTCTCGCCCGATCGCCAAGCTCTCTTATGAGTATCGGACGCTGGGCTTGGGCTTTGCCAATATCGGCGGCCTGTTGATGGCGTCAGGCGTCGCTTACGATTCGCCGGAGGCCCGCGCGCTCGGCGGCGCGCTCTCCGCCATCATGACCGGCGTGGCCTATGCCACGAGTGCCGAGATGGCGCGGGAGCTTGGGCCCTTCCCTGGCTATGCCGCGAACCGCGAGCCGATGCTGCGCGTCATGCGCAACCATGCCCGCGCCGCTCGAGGCGAGACGGGCGGCTATGAGGCGCTCGCCACGATGCCAGTGCCGCTCGACCATGCCGCCTGCCCCGATCCTGCGCTGCTTGCCCACGCCATGCATGCCTGGGACCGGGCCATCGAGCTTGGGCGCCAGCATGGCTACCGCAATGCGCAAGCAACCGTGGTCGCGCCCACCGGCACCATCGGCCTGGTCATGGATTGCGACACCACCGGCATCGAGCCCGATTTCGCGCTGGTCAAGTTCAAGAAGCTCGCGGGCGGCGGCTATTTCAAGATCATCAACCGCATGGTGCCCGAAGGCTTGCGGGCACTCGGCTATGACGAGGCGGCAACCAAGCGCATCGTCGACTACGCCGTGGGACGGGGCACGCTGGCCGGCGCGCCTGGCATCAACCACGAGTCCCTCGCCGCGCGTGGCTTCACGCCGGAGAAGCTTGCCGCGGCCGAGAAGGCAGTGGCCTCGGCCTTCGACATCAAATTCGCCTTCAACAAATGGACGCTCGGCGAGGCGTTCCTTACCGACGTGCTCAAGCTGCCGCGCGAGCGGCTCGACGCGCCCGATTTCGACCTCCTGGCCGAGATCGGCTTCCTTAAGCGGGACATCGAGGCCGCCAATGAATATGCATGCGGGGCGATGACGCTGGAAGGCGCGCCCGGCCTGAACCCTGAGCATCTGCCGGTGTTCGACTGCGCGTCGCCTTGCGGGCGCAAGGGCAAGCGCTACCTCTCGGTGGACAGCCATATCCGCATGATGGCGGCGGCCCAGCCTTTCATCTCCGGCGCCATCTCCAAGACCATCAACATGCCAAACGAGGCCTCCGTCGAGGACTGCAAGGAGGCTTATCTGCTTTCCTGGCGGCTCGCGCTCAAAGCCAACGCGCTCTATCGCGACGGCTCCAAGCTGTCGCAGCCGCTGAACGCGCAGCTCTTGGCCGAGGATGAGGACGAGCAGGACGAGGTGCTTGCCGCGGTTGCTTCCGATCAGCCAGGCGCACAGCGCGCCACAATCATGGCCGAGCGCATCGTCGAGCGCATCATCGAGCGTGAGGTAGAGCGTAAGCGCGCAGTGCGCGAACGCTTACCCGATCGGCGCACGGGTTACATCCAAAAGGCTGTCGTCGGTGGGCACAAAGTCTATCTCCACACGGGCGAATACAAGGATGGGCGCTTGGGCGAGATCTTCCTCGACATGCACAAAGAAGGTGCCGCCTTCCGCTCCCTGATGAACAACTTCGCCATCGCCGTGTCGGTGGGCTTGCAATATGGGGTGCCGCTCGACGAGTTCGTCGAAGCCTTCACCTTCACGCGCTTCGAACCTGCGGGGCAGGTGCGCGGCAACGAGACAATCAAGAACGCGACCTCGATCCTCGATTATATCTTCAGAGAGCTCGCAATTTCCTATTTAGGGCGCTACGAGCTTGCTCATGTTGATCCAAATGAGAATGCCAACACGGGAGTAGGCTCTGGGGAAGCCAACCAAATTCGTGGCGCTGCCGAGCTAGACAGCGAGAATCGAGCCTCCCGCGGGTTTGTGAGAAAACGGGCTGCCGAGCCGGATAAGCTCCAAATAGCGAGCCGCAACCGTGTCGCTACTGCCCGTGTAGCCGGTGCAAATCACTTTTTTGAAGAGGGGGACGTAGGTGCAGCGGAGCTAATTGCTCCCTCGGCGCTCACGCAGAGCGTCGCGCGGGCAGTTGAAGCGTTGGCCGAACGAAGCGAGTCCGACCTCATCAGCGAAGCGCGAGTTAGGGGCTATGTGGGCGAGGCTTGCCAGGAGTGCGGTAACTTCACGCTCGTCAGAAATGGCACGTGTCTCAAATGCGACACGTGTGGCGCGACGAGTGGGTGTAGCTAAGGGACGGGGATATTGGCTAAGCGTTGGCGAGGCTTCACGGAAGCTGAAGAGCTGGCGCGGCGACTTCGCCAGCGTCTAGGGGTCGACGCGCTCTTGAGCCCCGACCTGATAAATCTCTTCCAAAGGCTCCCTGAAGTGTTTCCCGGGTTTCTGCTGGTTAGGGTGACCGACCGGGAACTTCCTGACTGTGAGGCCAAAGCTGATTGCTACGAGAAGAGGATAACGGTCAGGGAAAGCGTCTACGCTGCGTGCGTCATGGGTGAGCCGCGAGCGCGAATGACTCTCGCGCACGAGCTTGCCCACATCGCATTAGGTCACGCTGGCACGCGCTACCGTCAGACGAATGTCCTCAAGGAAAGATCCACCCGCGATGTTAATCGTGAGGAGGCAGAGGCGAAGCAATTTGCCGCCGTTTTTTTGGTACCGACCTACCTCGCGCTCTCTTACAAGTCGATTGATGAGCTCTGCGAGAAGTTTGGCATTAGCCGCGAGGCCGCCGAGATTCGATTGGATCAGCTCGCTTCGCAAGAGATACCCCCGTCGCAACGGTGGCACTCCATGACAAAGATTCCGCAGCAGCCGTCTTCAGGTAACAACGCTACGGGCAATCGTGTCGGTGGAGCTGAGTATCAAGCAGCTAAACGGCGACGGCCGCTGCCGTCGTCGGCCATCGACTACTTGTCCGAGGCCAAGCGTCGAGGTCGCCCGATCACCAGCTTGCTGGACTCGGATGATGCTTGAAAGGATTGTGAACTGATGCACGATGTCGTATGCGAGAGGGAAGACAGGGAATTGGGAATGAACGATTCGCATCCTCTCCATTCGACGAACTCTTCTCGCCGAGTCGCACGTTAAGAGTTATGAAGGAGAAATATGCGGGAACTTTACCCTCGTTCGTGACGGCACGTGTCTCAAATGCGATACGTGCGGAGGGACGAGCGGATGTAGTTAGAGTGATCGATAGCCAGCCAGCCCGATAGGAGGGATGCAATCATGGCAGTAGCGAAGAAAGCTGTGAAGAAGACGACGACGAAGAAGCCTGCGGCGAGAAAGACCGTCGCCGCCAAGAAGCCGGCCGCAAAGAAGACGGGCACCGCCCGCCGCAAGCCGGCGACGAAAAGAAAGTAGCTGGTAAGGCGCGGGGTGCGCGCTTTTCGAGGCCCCCCGCGCCTTTCCCCTCTTTCGGCCCAGCGAATCGCCCGGGCCCTTAGCGCTTCGCCTCGCTGCAAGTCGCTGAAATCCTTGATCTGACGCGCTATTTTTGGCCTTGGCGCGGGGTCGTTTTTTAATCTCTGCCTTTCATGAGCCGCATGGTGCAGGCTGAGGCCCCGGCGTCTGCCGCCTGAGGCGTAGAGATCGCGCTTCCTCCCGCTTACGGCTCGTCTTCTTACGGCTCGTCGGTGGCGACGGCGCTGAAGCCTTCCTTGTCGATCAGGGCAAAGAGCGCGGCTCGCGCCTGGTCGAGCCGATCCGCATCCACGCTGCGCAACACCACATAGGTGCCGAGCCTGTTCTTCTCGAAGAAGGGATAGCTACCGATCTGCACATCGGGGTGGGTGGACTGAATGGCCGCCAGCCCCGGGGCAGCGTCTCCTTCCGGCACGTCGAGGCGCACCGAGCGGGCAAGCATCAGCCGGCCCTTGAGAAGCCGCGGGGCCACGGCGTCTAGCATCACCTGCATGATGCGCGGGATGCCAGCCATGACAATCACATTGCCGATCTTGAAGCCGGGAGCGCGCGACACGGCATTGTCGATCAGCTCCGCACCTTCCGGGATGCGCGCCATTCTGAGCCGCGCCGGCGTCAGCTCCGCCCCGCTGTATCCCTTGCCCATCGCCTCGACCGCGCGCGGGTCGATCGGAACGCCGACCCCGAAGGCTTTGCCGATGGCCTCCGTGGTCACGTCGTCATGGGTGGGGCCGATACCGCCGGTGGTGAAGACGTAGGTGAAGCGGGCGCGCAGCTCGTTCACGGCGGCGACGATCTCATCCTCCACATCGGGAATGATTCGAACCTCGCGAAGGCCGATGCCGACCTTGGTGAGATAACGGGCGATATAGGCGATGTTCTCGTCGGCCGTGCGCCCCGACAGGATCTCCTCGCCAATCACGACGAGCGCGGCGGTGACAGTGTCGGAGGTTGGGGTCGCGTCGGTCATGGCGAGCGGTGTGGAGTGTTGGAACCACCGGCATTATCGACCGTCATGGCAGACTTGTCCCGACCATCAACATCTTTGATCTCGACGTGTGACAAAAGACGTGAATGCCCGCGACAAGCGCGGGCATGACGGCGCTCGTTGGCTGGAACCTCTAACGTCTTGCCGCTGCTCCGCCAGGATCATAAGGTCGCTCCGATGCTGTTGCGCTTCCCCTCGCCTCTCATCGGCGGCCGCCTGATCCGCCGCTACAAGCGCTTCCTCGCGGAGGCCTTCGCGCTTGCCCGCGACATCGATCCTGCCTATGCGCGGGCCTTCGATGCGGCGATCCGCCAGGGCGTGGAGGCGATCGCGATCGCTTGCGCGCTGTCCGTGGACGGGCTGTTGCCGCCGCGCCGCATTCCACTGCTGGATCCTGCGCTAGAGTCGCAGGGCGGCGGCGCCGTTGCACCGCGGCACGTTTCGCCTTAAGTCACTTCCTTAAGTCACTTGGGGTCACCTAAGTTAGAAAAGCACGATGTCCAACCTCGAATTCGCCCGCGCGCACGCGCGCGACACCAAGATCAAGCTGCACGGACCGGAAGCCTTCGCCGGCATGGCCAAGGCTGGCCAGCTCGTGGCGCATGTGCTCAACCTGCTCGTCGATCAGGTGCAGCCCGGCGTGACCACCGAGGCGCTCGACGCCTTTGTGTTCGATTTCGCTGTCGACCATGGCGCCATCCCCGCCCCGCTGAACTATCGCGGCTTCCCAAAATCGATCTGCACCTCGCTCAACCATGTCGTCTGCCACGGCATACCTGGGCCCCGCGCGCTGAAGGAGGGAGACATCCTCAATATCGACGTCACGCTGATCGTCGATGGCTGGCATGGGGATTCGAGCCGCATGTATGCGGTGGGCAAGATCAGCCGCGCCGCCGAGCGCCTGCTCGAGGTCACCTATAACTCACTGATGCGCGGCGTGGCCGCCGTCAGGCCAGGCGCCACCACCGGCGACATCGGCGCCGCCATCCAGGCCTATGCGGAAGGCGAGCGCTGCAGTGTGGTGCGCGATTTCTGCGGCCATGGGCTGGGACGCGTGTTCCACGACCGGCCGAACATCCTGCATTACGGGGAGCCCGGCGAAGGGCTGCAGCTCAAGCCCGGAATGCTGTTCACCATCGAACCGATGATCAATCTCGGCAAGCCGCCCGTGAAAATCCTCTCCGACGGCTGGACGGCGGTAACCCGCGACCGCTCGCTGTCGGCGCAATTCGAGCATAGCGTCGGGGTGACCGAAGAGGGCTGCCAGGTGTTCACCGCCTCGCCCAAAGGCCTCGACCGGCCACCCACTTCCCGCCAATCGAGCGAAGGCTGAATGGGTTTCAAGGATGCTGGCAAGCCGCACTATCGCGGCCACCGCGAGAGGCTCAGGCGGCGCTTTCGCGAGGCGGGCCCCGACGCCGGCCCCGATTACGAGCTGCTCGAGCTGATCCTGTTCCGGGCGGTGCCGCGCCGGGACACCAAGCCGCTCGCCAAGGCGATCCTCGCCCGCTTCGGCAGCTTCGCCGAAGCCCTGAACGCTCCCGAGGAGCTGTTGCGCGAGGTGCCGGGGCTTGGCGCGGCGGCGGTTGCCGAGATCAAGCTCGTGCGCGCCGCGGCGCTCAGGCTAGTGCGCGGCGAGGTGCTGGAGCGGCCGGTGCTCGCCTCATGGAGCCAGGTGCTCGATTACTGCCGCGCTTCCATGGGGTTCGAGGCCAAGGAGCAATTCCGCAT
>PLBV01000046.1 GCA_003135455.1 Hyphomicrobiales bacterium
TCGATCGGCATGGGCAAGTCGGCGGCGGCCTCCCATTTCGCCCGCCGCGGCGTTCCGGTGTTCAGTGCCGATGCCGAGGTACACCGCCTCTATGCGGGCGAAGCGGTGCCTCTGATCGAGGCCGTATTTCCCGGCGTCGTCCGCCAGGGAAGCGTCGACCGGGAGCTGCTTGCGCGCAGCGTCGCGGGCTCGCCGGAAAAGCTCAAAGAGCTCGAGCGCATCGTGCATCCCTTGGTGGTCAAGTCGGAGATCGACTTCCTCCGCGCCGAGGAGCGCCGAGGTGCCAAGCTCGCGCTGTTGGAGATCCCGCTGCTGTTCGAGACCGGTGCGGAAGCCCGCGTGGACGTCACTGTGGTGGTCAGCGCGCCTGAGGCGGCCCAGAGAGCACGGGTGCTGGCGCGGCCCCGCATGACAGAAGCCAAGCTCACGGGCCTGCTCGCCCGCCAGCTCCCCGATGCCGCCAAACGCGCCCGCGCCGACTTCATTGTGGACAGCGGCACGGGCCTCAAAGACATGCATGCGCAGATCGATACACTGCTCGAATCGCTCAAGGGCCGCAACGGAACGGTCATGCAGCGGCTGCGCCACATCAACACGGGCTAGCGACAACACGGACGAGCGACGCTTTGCGCGAGATCATCCTCGACACCGAGACGACAGGGCTCGATCCCTCCGACGGCCACCGCGTGGTCGAGATCGGCTGCGTCGAGCTCATCAATTGCATCTCTACAGGGCGGGTGTGGCACGCCCATCTCAACCCCGAGCGCGACGTGCCGCTCCAGGCCTATGAGGTGCACGGGCTGTCCTCCGAGTTCCTGGCGACCAAGCCCTGCTTCCACGAGCGCGTCGACGATCTGCTCGCCTTCATCGAAGGGGCGATGCTGGTGATGCACAATGCTGCCTTCGATTTCGCCTTCCTCAATGCGGAGCTGAACCGGCTTGGCCGGCCGCTGCTCCGCTATGACCGCACCATCGACACCCTCGCACTTGCCAGGCGCAAGCATGCAGGCTCGCCCTGCAGCCTCGATGCGCTGTGCAAGCGCTATGGCGTCGACCTGTCGGAGCGCGAGAAGCATAGTGCGCTCACCGATTGCAAGCTGCTCGCCGCCGTCTATGTGGAGCTGGTGGGCGGCCATCAGGCGCGGCTCGACTTCGCCATCAATGGCGGACAGGGAGCGTTGCTGCAAGCAAGCGGTGAAGGCGCACGCGAGCGGCCGATGCCGCTTCCCTCGCTTCTGTCGGCGGAAGAGGCCGACGCCCATCGCGCCTTCGTGGCGAGCCTCGGCGCGGACGCACTTTGGCTTAGCTACCCAACCCCCCCCTCCCCGAGGGAAGAGGCGAGGGTTGCGGTACTTGAGCCTGCCTAATTCATAGGCGCGGCTTCCGCCTGCCCTTGGGCGCGGGCAAGGTTCTGCGTGTAGAGCCGGCCGAAATCGATGGGGTCGAGCATCAGCGGCGGAAAGCCGCCGTCCCGCGTCACGTCGGCGAGCACCCGGCGCAAGAAGGGGAACAGCAGCGTTGGGCAGTCGACGAACAGCACCGGCTGGAGCAAGTTGGCCGGCACGTTGCGCAGGCGGAACAGGCCGCCATAGGCGAGCTCGACATTGTAGATGACGCCCGCGTCGTTCTTGGCGTGGACCTCGACATTCAGGGTCACCTCGTAGACGTCGTCGGGCCGCGGCCCGGCGCCCACATTGACGCTGACCTGGAGCTGCGGGTTCTGCCCTGGCGCTTGCAAGCTCTGAGGCGCGGCCGGGCTCTCGAAGGAGAGGTCCTTGACGTATTGGGCGAGCACGTTGAGTTGCGCCGCTTCTTGCTGAGGCACGCCAGCTTGGGGCGCCGGCGGCTCGTCGCCATTGGTCTTCGCTTTCTCGGCAGGCTTTTCCGTCTTCTTCGCCATGGCGGCCTGCCTCCTAGAGCCCTTTCGGCTCGTTGGCTAGCACGGCACCCAAAGGCCGGCAATCGCAAGGGCAGATGGCCCCTTCTTGCCGCTCCAAAGCACCGCAGTGCGTCTCGCGCTCGACCGCTCCGACGGTTTCGTCTTTGGCGAGCATTTCCCACACTGGTTTAGAGGGCTCCCGGCGTGAGGCCTTCTTAACCGCTCTGCAGGGGAGGGACGGGACAGCGCAGGGCACGCTTCAGTCTCCGAATTCTGATTACTGCCTGCCATTAAGCGAGTTGAGCCGTTTAGGGTTGGCTTGGGCCCCCCGAATGCCGTAAGTTGTGGTGTCATTGATCCGGGCAGGCCTTCTTTGTTCCTGCCCGCTTTCGGGCTCCCGCTGGCAAATCTCTCGGTGCGATCCAATATCCACCTAGAGGGTCCGCATGAACGCGGGCCAATTCATGGAATTGCGGGTGGCGGCAAGATGAGTGAAGCCTTCGATATCTATACGCTTCTGTTCCTGGTGCTGGCGGTCGTGATCTTCATCCGGCTGCGCAACGTGCTCGGCCGGCGCACCGGCAACGAGCGGCCGCCGTATGACCCGTTTGCCACGCCTGATGCCAAGCGGCCGGGAACGCCCAAGCCCAACGAGCCCGTGGTGGCGCTGCCGCCTGGCAGCTCGGGGCGCGCGCCTATCCTCGAGACCTCCGTGCCCTCCATCGAGGATATCGAGGCGAAGCTCGGCCGCCACGCGCCGAAGGACAGTCCTTTGCGGCAATCGCTCACCGAGCTGTTGCGCGTCGATCCAAGCTTCGATCCCACTCACTTCCTCGAAGGCGCCAAGGCCGCCTATGAGATGATCGTCATGGGCTTTGCCGATGGCGACGAGGCCGTGCTCAAGCAGCTTTTGGGCACCGATGTCTATGACGGCTTCGAGGCCGCCATCCGCGAGCGCGAAACCAAAGGCGAGAAGGTCGAATCGACGCTGGTCGGCATCAACAAGGCCGACATCATCGAGGCCGAGGTGAAGAATCGCATGGCCTATGTCACCGTGAAGTTCGTGAGCGAGCTGATCTCGGTGACGCGCGACGCCGAAGCCGAGGTCGTCGAGGGCGATCCCAAGAAGGTGCGCGAGGTCACCGACATCTGGACCTTCGCGCGGGAGGCCCCCTCCAAAAACCCGAACTGGAAGCTCGTCGCCACGGAAGCCGCGAACTGAGCAGGTTCGCGCTTGACGAGGCGATCAGCCTCACCCCCATCGGCTTTGCCGACATCGAGGGCTGGCAAGAGGACGATCCGACCGCGGCGCTGCACGCGCTGCAACGATCCTGCCGTACTCAAGCTGCGGGCGAATGCTTCGCCTCCCTGCGCCGAGAGGCAATCGGTCTTGGGCGTCGCGAGGTCGGGTGCCGTGCCGCGCGCGCTTTCTTCGAGACCCGTTACACGCCCCACCGCATCGAGGGCTGCCGCGAGCCGGGTCTGGTCACCGGCTATTACGAGCCCGAGGTGGAGGGGGCCCGCGAGCGGGGCGGCGCATTCCATGTCCCGGTCTATGGCCGGCCCGACGATCTCGTTCCGCTGACGCCCGACAGGATGCGCGCCCGCTTCAACGACCGCCTTACATCGATGCGGCAGGCGGCCGAGGGGCTCGTGCCCTATTACACGCGAGGGCAGATCGACGATGGCGCGCTGGCCGGTCGCGGGCTGGAGCTCCTCTATCTCGACGATGCGGTGGAGCTCTACTTCATGCAGGTGCAGGGCTCTTGCGCCGTGCGGTTTGCTGACGGCTCCACGCTGCGGCTCACTTACGCCGGCAAGAACGGCCATCCCTACACCTCCATCGGCAGACTGCTCATCGAGCGGGGCGAGCTGCCGTCGGGCGCCGCCTCCATGCAAGGCGTGAAAGCCTGGCTCTCCCGCGGGGGTGCGCTCATGGCGGAGAACGAATCTTACGTGTTCTTCCGTGCGCTCGGTGTGGACGAGGGCTGCCACGGCCCGCTGGGTGCCGACGGCGTGGCGCTGACCCCTGAGCGCAGCCTCGCCGTCGATGCGTCCTATCACAGGCTGGGGACGCCGATATTCGTGACCGCGCCTGATCTCGTGACACCCGAGGGCGCGCCGTTCCGCCGCTTGATGATCGCCCAGGATGTGGGCTCGGCGATCCGGGGGCCGGAGCGCGGCGATATCTTCTTTGGCTCAGGGGAGGCGGCCGGCGCCATCGCGGGGGGCACCAAGGCTGCGGCGCGGTTCACCCTTTTGCTGCCGAAGGATTAAGGCGCGCGTTCTACAGTGGTGCGCATGGGCAAGCGCGACAAGGAGGACGAGGCGGAGCTGTGGGCGCGCGTCACCGGCAGCGCCGCGCCGCTCAAGCAGCGCAACCGGGTGTCGGTCAGCCTCGCGCCCGCCAAGCCACCGCGTCTCCTCAAGAAGCAACCGCCGTCGCCCCAGCCAACGCCAATGCAGTCCAAGCCGGCGCCGCGCCCGCGTCCGACGGCCAGTGCCGTCACGCTGGACCGGCAGACCTCGCGGCAGCTCGAAAAGGGCCGGCTCGCGGTGGAAGCGCGGCTCGATCTGCATGGGCTTCGCCAACGCGACGCGCTTGCGCAATTGCGGACGTTCCTCAAGTCGGCGCAGGCGCGCGATTTGCGCCATGTGCTGGTGATCACCGGCAAGGGCACCGAGCAAACCACGAGCAAGAGCTTCTACGCGGGAGAGGAGCGCGGCGTATTACGGCAGGCCGTGCCGCGCTGGCTGGCCGAGCCGGACTTCGCGTCGCTGGTGGTGAGCTTCTCAGCCGCGCCGCGGCGCCTTGGCGGCGAGGGCGCGCTCTATGTGCGCTTGCGGCGTCTTCGTGCGGCGAGGTAATCTTCATCGCCCCCGCACTCGTCATTGCCGGGCTTGACCCGGTAATCCAGTAATCCCGGTAGCGGTCTAGCTCGTCGGCCAGGGTTTACTGGATTCCCGCCTTCGCGGGAATGACAGGGGCCGGGACGCGCCGCTACAAAATAAATCGTGACAGGTCGGTGTTCTTGGCGAGGTCGCCGATATGGTCGCGGACGAACGCCCCGTCGATGACGATCCTCTCGCCAGCCTTGTCGGCGGCGTCGAAGGAGATGTCGTCGAGAATGCGCTCCATCACCGTGGAGAGACGGCGCGCGCCGATATTCTCCACATTGGTGTTCACCTCGACCGCGATGTCGGCGATGGCGTCGATGGCGTCGTCGGTGAATTCGAGCGTCACGCCCTCGGTCTGCATCAGCGCGATATATTGCTTGATCAGGCAGGCCTTGGGCTCGGTCAGGATGCGGCGGAAATCCTCCCGCGTCAGCGGCCGCAGCTCGACGCGGATGGGCAGCCGCCCCTGCAGCTCGGGCAACAGGTCGGAGGGTTTGGCGGTGTGGAAGGCGCCGGACGCGATGAACAGCACGTGGTCGGTTTTCACCGGTCCGTATTTGGTGCTGACGGTGGTGCCCTCAATCAGCGGCAAGAGATCGCGCTGCACCCCTTCGCGGCTCACATCGGCGCCAATGCGCTCGGAGCGGGCACAGATCTTGTCGATCTCGTCGAGAAACACGATGCCGTTGTTCTCAACGTTCTTGATGGCCTCCTGCACGATCATGTCGCTGTCGATCAGCTTGTCGGATTCTTCCGCCATGAGGATGGGGAAGCTGTCGCGCACGGTGACGCGGCGGGACTTGGTGCGATTGCCCAGCGCCTTGCCGAGCATCTCGCTCAGATTGATCATGCCGACTTGGCTTCCCGGCATGCCTGGAATCTCGAAGGAGGGCATGCCGCCGCCGGTATCGGCCATTTGGATCTCGATCTCCTTGCCGTCGAGCTCGCCCGTGCGCAGGCGATTGCGGAAGGCGTCGCGGGTGGCGGGCGTGGCGCCGGTGCCGACCAGCGCATCGACGACGCGCTCCTCGGCGTTGAGCTGCGCCTTGGCGTGCACCTCCTTGCGCTTGGCGTCGCGCACGAGCCCGATGCCTGCCTCCAGCAGATCGCGGATGATCTGGTCCACGTCGCGGCCGACGTAGCCCACCTCGGTGAACTTGGTGGCCTCCACCTTGATGAAGGGCGCGCCGGCGAGCTTGGCCAGCCGGCGGGAGATCTCCGTCTTGCCCACGCCGGTCGGGCCGATCATCAGGATGTTCTTGGGCAGAACCTCCTCGCGCATCTCGCCTTCGAGCTGCTGCCGCCGCCAGCGGTTGCGCAGCGCAATGGCGACCGCGCGCTTGGCGTCGCGCTGGCCGACGATGTGGCGGTCGAGCTCGGAGACGATCTCGCGGGGGGAAAAGCTGCTGCTCATGACGGACCTAACCTGAGGCACTGCGCGCTCCCTCTCCCCGGTGGGGAGAGGTGGAGGATGCCGCGCCGACTGAGTCCAAACCTATCCTCATTTCGTCGACTCCAGCGTCTCGATGATCACCTCGTCATTGGTATAGACGCAAATGCCGGCGGCGATGGCCATGGCCCGGCGTGCGATGGTCTCGGCATCGAGCTCGGTCGGTAGCAGGGCGCGGGCCGCGGCCAGAGCGTAGGCGCCGCCAGAGCCGATGCCCATGACGTTGTCGTCGGGCTCCAGCACGTCGCCGGTGCCGGTGAGCACCAGGCTCTCATCGGCATCGGCCACGATCATCATGGCCTCCAACCTCCGCAGATAGCGGTCGGTGCGCCAATCCTTGGCGAGCTCGACGCAGGCGCGCTTGAGCTGGTCGGGAAAGCGCTCGAGCTTGGACTCCAGCCGCTCGAACAGGGTGAAGGCATCGGCGGTGGCGCCGGCGAAGCCCGCGATCACATTGCCTGAGCCTACCCGGCGCACCTTCTTGGCATTCGCCTTGAGGATGGTCTGGCCGAGCGTAACCTGGCCGTCGCCCGCGATCACCACCTTGCCGCCTTTGCGGACGGTGAGGATAGTGGTGCCGTACCAGGTGTTGGGAGAGGTGTGGGTCGAACCCATGGTGCACTGCGATATCGGGTCGAAAGGGGCCTTCGTCAAGCATTTCGGTAGAAACGAGGCTAATGCGCCGCAAAGGTCAGGATGAAGGCGGCGGGATTGGGCCCGTGTTGCCGGAGCCCGAACCCTTCAACCAGGTCTCGGGCGGCGGCAGCTTGAGTGCCACAATTCTCCAGCGGCCATGGGTGAGCTCGAGCAGAGTCGTGATCGTTGGCGCGTCCTTGTCGTCGGGGTCCTTCAAGTCCACGCGGAACGCGGTCGGCGAGGTGAAGAAGGCGTAGGTGACGAAGCGGGCCAGCGACTTACCCTGGCGCCGCAGTCCATCGACCTTCTCGTTATGCACGAGCTTTTCGGGTGTCACCATCTCGTCGACGGCGCTGTCCACCAGCGTCGGCACCAGCAGGGCGGTGAGCGCGCCGCCGAAAATCCCGGCGAAGCCGCCTTTGCCGATATCGGTTTGCGCCTTGTCGATCAAAGCGAGCTTCACGTCCGCTTTCAGCTGCCGACGGAGGATTTCCCAGTCGATCAGGGTGTCGAGGGTGCGGATATCGGGTTTGAGAATGGCTTGGTCGAGGCGCCAAAGCGTGACATAGGGATAAGCGACGTAAAGCGCCAGAAAAAGACCGAGGATCGGCAGTGCCCATCGACGCATGGCTCTATTTTCCTTAAATCAGGCGCACGCCGGCCCCTTGTTCAACAAGGGAACTGCAACGAGAGCAAGATGCTTGCTCTGCCCTTACGCAGCGAATTGCTAACGAGCTTACGCTATGCTGAAACCCATGCAAAAGCCGGCCAAAACCAACCCTGGACGCAGCGCCACCATCGAGCGCCGCACGAAGGAGACCGCGATCACCGCGAGCGTCGATCTCGACGGGACCGGCGCCTATCAGGTGGCGACCGGCGTGGGCTTCCTCGACCATATGATCGAGCAGCTGGCCCGCCACTCCCTGATCGACATCACGCTGAAAGCGCAAGGTGACCTGCATATCGATCAGCACCACACCACCGAGGATTCCGGCATCGTGCTCGGCCAGGCGGTGGCACGCGCGCTCGGCGACAAGCAGGGCATCGCCCGCTATGGCTACGCCTATCTGCCCATGGACGAGACGCTGACCCGCGTGGCCATCGACGTCTCGGGTCGGCCCTATCTCGTCTGGAAGGTCGCCCTTACCCGCTCCAAGATCGGCGAGATGGACACCGAGCTGTTCCGGGAGTGGTTCCAGGCCTTCGCGCAACATGCGGGCATCACGCTGCATGTCGAGACGCTCTATGGCGAGAATAGCCACCACATCGCCGAGACCTGCTATAAGGCGCTCGCACGCGCACTCCGCCAGGCGGTCGCCATCGATGAGCGCCAAGGGGGCCGCGTGCCCTCCACCAAAGGCCAGCTCTAAGCCCTTCGCCTGGCCTCCAAGCAGCAGCGTGACGTGCCCGTGACCCTCTATTGCGTCTATGAGCCCCGAGGTAAGGCGTTCGATCTCGCCAAGCGCGCCGACAAGCTCGCCTTCGTCAAGCAGGGCTTCTCTTGGCCGGCGCTGCTCTTCCCGGTGGTGTGGCTCGTCTATCAGCGCATGTGGATCGAGCTTGTCCTATTCGTTGCCGCGTTTGCCGCGCTCGGATGGGTGTTCGGCCTCGACGGCCGGGCGCAGGCCCTCTTCGGCTGGGTGAGCTTCGCGCTGGTGCTGCTGCTGGCGCTAGAGGCCAATGATTTGCGCGGTGCGGCGCTGGAGCGGCGGGGTTACAGGCTTGCCGGTATCGCTGGCGGGCGCGGCCGTGACGCAGCGGAGCTTGCCTTCTTCCGCTCGTGGCTGCCGCAACAGACAAGCGGCGAAAGGCACGGAGGTCTCGACCGCGGTCCCGAGCGCGCATCCTACCCCGACGCCCAGGCTGCGAGCGGGGATGGGGACGAGGTCATCGGACTGTTCCCGAGGCCTTGAACCACGATGCACGTCGCCATCATCGATTATGGCTCGGGCAACCTCCACTCCGCCGCCAAGGCGTTCGAGCGGGCCGCGCGCGAGCATGGCAACGGCGTCGCCATCAAGGTCACGGCCGAGCCTGAGGAGGTGGCCGCGGCGACGCGGATCGTGCTGCCGGGCGTCGGGGCCTTCGCCGACTGCAAGCAGGGCCTCGCCCGCATCCCCGGCATGATCGAGGCGCTCGAGGAGGCGGTGCGGGAACGGGGCAAGCCGTTTCTCGGCATCTGCGTCGGCCTCCAGCTCATGGCGACGCGCGGGCTCGAGCATGGCTCAACGCCGGGGCTCGGCTGGATCAAGGGCGAGGTGCGCCCCATCGCGCCCAACGACGCCTCCTTGAAGATCCCGCATATGGGCTGGAACACGCTCGATCTGGCACGCGAGCATGCGCTGCTGGAAGGCATCCCCACGGGCGAGGAGGGCCTCAACGCCTATTTCGTGCACTCCTATCATCTGGTGCCGGCGGAGGCGGGCGTGCTCGTGGCCTCGACCAACTATGGCGGCCCGGTCACCGCCTTCGTCGCCAAGGACAATATGGCCGGCAGCCAGTTCCATCCCGAGAAGAGCCAGACGCTGGGCTTGGCGCTGATTGCCAATTTCCTCAAATGGAAACCATGATGCTGGCGCTGGTACTTGTTCTCCCTCCCCCTACAAGGGGGAAGGCCGAGGTGCGCCTTCTCCCTCCCCCTGTAAGGGGGAGGTTTTGCCCATGATCCTGTTCCCCGCCATCGATCTCAAGGACGGCCAGTGCGTCCGCCTGCGCCAGGGCGAGATGGCTGAGGCCACAATGTTCAACCCCGATCCGGCGGCGCAATCGCGCGCCTTCGAGGCCCAAGGCTTCCGTTATCTGCATATCGTCGATCTGGACGGCGCCTTTGCCGGCAAGCCGGTCAACGCCGCCGCGGTCGAGGCGATCCTCGCCGGCATCACCATCCCGGCACAGCTCGGCGGCGGCATTCGCGACCTCGACACCATCGAGAAATGGCTCAGCAAAGGCATCGCCCGCGTGATCCTGGGCACTGTCGCGCTGCGCGACCCCGGCCTGGTGCGCAAGGCTTGCCGTGAGTTCAAGGGCCGCATCGCCGTCGGCATCGACGCGCGCGACGGCAAGGTGGCCATCGAGGGCTGGGCCGAGACGAGCGGAACGACGGCGCTCGAGCTCGCGCGGCGAGTAGAGGATGCGGGCGTCGCCGCCATCATCTACACCGATATCGCCCGCGACGGCGTGCTCACGGGGCTCAATCTGGAGGCCACTGCGGCGCTAGCAAGTGCGATCTCCATACCGGTCATCGCCAGCGGCGGCCTCGCCTCCATCGATGACGTCGCCAGGCTGCTCGAGCCGCGCTATGCGATGTTGGCAGGAGCCATCGCCGGCCGCGCGCTCTATGATGGGAGGCTCGATCCGGCAGCAGCGCTCGCGCTCATCGCCGCAGGCAGCAAAGCAACACCAGGTTTGGCATAAGCGGGGGACATCATGCGCGCACGCACCATCCTCATCATCTTGCTCGTTATGATCGTCCTGATCGCGTTCGGGCCCGCCATCATCGCGGTGGGGAGCCAGGAGATCGCCGAGGCGTTCGGCTGCCAAGTCGATCTGAACCGTGCGATTCCATGCGTGATCCACGGCAAGGATTACGGCGACCTGGCCTACAATCTCGGCTTCGCCATCTGGTATTCGTACTTGACGCTCCTGGCCGGAGTCGTACTCTTCGCGATCTGGCTGGTGCCCGCTACCATCGTTTTGCTCGCTGCCTTGCGCAAGCGCAAGCAACCCGGTGCGTAAGGCATGTCCAAGCCGACCAAAGGTTTCCTGCTGACGGGGTTGGCGATCGTCGTTATCTCGGTCGCGCCGATGATCGTCACGCTCATCGCCGCCGCGATTGCGGGCGTCTTAGGCTGTCCGCTCGATGAGGGCTCGGTGCATTCTTGTGTGGTCCTGGCGTGGACCTCGGCGGTGCTCTCTACGCCATGGGCCTCTTCGCCTGGTTCGTGATGTTCACCTTTCCCTTGGGCGCGCTCGCGCTGCTGACCCTGCTGCTGGCCTGGATCATCGCCGCGCTCACCGGGCGCTTCAAACGGGCTGACGTGCCCGATGCCGCAGGCTAGAGCGCTATCGCGTCAGGCTGAATCGCGACAGCGCTTCTCGCGTTTTGTTCCTCAGCACCGAGAGGAAGCTCGGCCGAGACTCCTCGAACCGTCGTTTCGCGTATTCGTAAAGGACCATATCGCCTTGCGTGAGCCGATCCAGCTCCGCATTGATTTCCGGCGTCAGCTCGCCGATATCGGCCGCAGCCTCCAGGTCACGACCGTCCTTGCCGAACTGCCGGTGGTCGTTGGCGTGCTTAGTCAGCACCGGCGCCTTGTAGCCTAGCGCCCTGGCGATGGCGCGGAGAGTCCGTGGCGCAGCGGACCGCCGAAGCAAGGTCCAGTTCTACGCCGCGATAATAATATTCGCCCGCCGGTCCGACCTTCCCATCGCCCAAAAGGATTCGCAGCTGCATGTTGTCGATGCTCTCGGGAACGCCGTCGGAGCGCCATCTGAGGAACTCAAGAAGAGGCAATTCCTTGGCGAGACACGGGGCCCTGCCGGTGCGCTCAAGCGCCTCGCGGGTATGGGACCGCCAGAAGCGGTAGAGCGAGATGATGCGATCCCGCGGATTTCTGAGAAGCGTGATTTTGGCGATCGGAGTCGGCAAGCGGTCGACCGTGGTGCGATCGAAATGTCCCGAAAAGAGCCTGTAGCGCGCGAGCTTCTCGTCAGGTTAGAGAGATAGGCTATTGAAGCGTTCCGGACAGATCTCGTCTTGCCGAAACTGGCTGGTTAGGAAGCGATGGAGCGTCGTGCCGCCAGTCTTGGGGATGTGAAGGAAAACGACGCGGCGATGGTCCAACAAACTCCTCCTAGGAAAAAAGCCCTTAGGAGAGATTACGATATTGGGCCCCGGGGATGAGCAAAAATTCTCGGCGGAAGAGCGACGACTTGCAAAGGCGCTTCTGGAGTGAATGATGACGATAGACTACGTATCGCACTCTTGCATGCTCGTCGTCACTTCTGAAGTTGCGGCGAAAATCGGCGAGATGGGAGCGAAATAATTGCTGAAGATTCGCGTCATCCCCTGCCTCGACGTGAAGGACGGCCGCGTCGTCAAGGGCGTCAACTTCGTGAATTTGCGCGATGCGGGCGATCCCGTCGAGGCGGCTGCCGCCTATGATTTGGGTGGCGCCGACGAGCTCTGCTTTCTCGACATTACCGCGAGCCATGAGAACCGCGACACCATCCTCGACGTGGTCAGCCGAACCGCCGAGCGCTGCTTCATGCCGCTTACCGTGGGCGGTGGGGTGCGTAGGCTTGAAGACGTGCGCAGGCTCTTGGAGGCGGGCGCCGACAAGGTCTCGATCAACACCGGGGCGGTGAAGGACCGGGAGCTCGTGCGCGCGGCGTCGGAGAAGTTCGGCGCTCAATGCATCGTCGTCGCCATCGACGCCAAGCGTGTCTCCAAGGAAGGTGAAACGCCGCGCTTCGAGATCTTCACCCATGGCGGCCGCGAGCCCACCGGCATCGAGGCTGTGGCCTATGCCGAGGAAGTGGTGGCGCTCGGCGCGGGCGAGATCCTGCTCACCTCCATGGACCGCGACGGGACCAAGGCCGGCTTCGATATCGCGCTGACCCGTGCCATTGCCGATGCGGTGCCGGTGCCGGTAATCGCGAGCGGCGGCGTGGGCACGCTCGATCATCTCGTCGAAGGGGTGCGCGAGGGGCACGCGAGCGCGGTGCTCGCCGCGTCCATCTTCCACTACGGCACCTACTCGATTGCCGAGGCCAAGCGCCATATGGCGGCCGCCGGCCTGCCCATGCGGCTCGACCAGCCCGCCTCTTCGGCAGCAGAGCGGGCGCGTTCGCATTGAGCGAAGACCGGTTGTCCGCCTACCAAACAGGCAGAGTGCCCGTCCAGCTTTTTTTGACGCATGATCTTTCGGAAAACCGGTTCCCACTTTTCTAAGATCATGCTTTAGGATAATCGCGCGCGCCTATTCCCAGCCTCCCCTTCCCGGTGTATGAGCCCTGATATGACCAATGACGTGCTTGCCCGGCTCGCGGCCACCATCAAGTCGCGCCGCACCGCAAGGCCGGAAGACTCCCATACGCGTCGGCTGCTCGACGGCGCGCCGATCAAGCCTGCCAAGAAGCTCGGCGAGGAGGCGGTCGAGGTGGCGATCGCCGCACTCGCCCAGGACGATAACGCGCTGATCCTCGAGACCGCGGACCTCCTCTACCATTTGCTGGTGGTGCTGGAATCCCGCGAGATCGCACTCGACGACGTGCTGGCGGAGCTTGAGCGGCGCATGAGCGCCACGGCGCTTAACCAAGCAAGGCGAAAAGCCGCGTCATGCTAGGGCAGGCGGGATAGAGCGCTATCCCTTCAGGTTGAACCGCGACAGCGCTCTTGCGTTTTGTTGACGCATGACTTTTTGCGAAAACCGGTTTCCACTTTTCGCCGATCATGCTCTAAAAACCTGCCATGAATCCGCGTCCGTCCGTCGCATTCTCCCCTTATGCCGTCTATAGCCGCGACGATTGGGCGGGGTTGCGGGCCGACACGCCCATGCCGCTCAACGAGGCGGAGCTCGTCAATCTGGGCGGGCTCACCGAGCGGGTCTCGACCCAGGAGGTGATCGACATCTATCTGCCGCTCAGCCGCCTGCTCAATCTCTATGTCGAGGCGGCGCAGGGGCTGCATGGGGCGACCGCCGCCTTCCTGCGCAAGAGCGACGACAAGATGCCCTTTATCATCGGGCTCGCCGGCAGCGTCGCCGTGGGCAAAAGCACCACGGCCCGCGTGCTGCAGGCCCTCCTCGCGCGCTGGCCTTCCCACCCGCGTGTCGAGCTCGTGCCCACCGACGGCTTCCTGTTCGAGAATGCCGTTCTGGAAGAGCGCCAGCTGATGAATCGCAAGGGCTTTCCCGAGAGCTACGACCTGCCCCCCCTGCTCAACTTCCTCGCCGAAGTGAAGTCTGGGCGCGAGCGCATCGAGGCGCCAGTCTATTCGCATCTCATCTATGACGTGCTCAAGGGGCAGGAGATCGTCATCGAGCGGCCGGACATCGTCATCGTCGAAGGCCTGAACGTGCTGCAGCCGGCCAAGCTGCCCAAGGACGGGCAAGCGATCCCGTTCGTGTCGGACTTCTTCGACTTCTCCATCTATATCGACGCAGCCGAGGAGCTGATTGAGAGCTGGTATGTGGAGCGCTTCCTGCGGCTCAGGCAGACGGCGTTCCGCGACCCCGCTTCCTACTTCCATCGCTACGCCACGCTGTCGGAGGAGGAGGCGCATGCCACTGGGCTCTCTCTGTGGCGCACCATCAACCTGGTCAATCTCAGAGACAACATCCTGCCCACGCGGCAGCGCGCCGACCTGATCCTGCGCAAGGGCGCCGATCACGCCGTGGAGACGGTGGCGCTGCGGAAGCTTTGAGGGGTTATTGGCTCGGATAGAGCGCGGCGGGGCGGCTCGACCCGCGAGCGGGAAGCCTATTTCATCGGTTCTGGGTAGAGGGGAGCGGGGCCAAGCCCGATATTCAATCTCAGCATGGTGCGGGCGGCGAAGGCGCTGTTGTCCTCGATCCGCGTTGGACCTGACGAGTCGGCGTAGCGCATTTGGGGCGCCGAAGAGATGTACTCATAGTCGGTCCACAGCGACAGGCTCGTGCGAGGACCAAACTGCTTGCGGGTTTCGAATGAGACGCTGCCGATAAAGGCGAGGTCGTCGCTGGACAGAGAGAGATGACTAATCGGGGATGGCACAACGATAGCATTGAAGTGCCCATTATAGTCCGTATTGGCTGAGTAGAGGCCGGCGCGCGCGGAATAATAGGAGCGCAGCCCAAGGCTATCCCAAAGGCCGCCGGCGCCGAGAAATCCGAGGCTGTATTCGCCGCCGAATCCGACATAGCCGCCGTAATAAGTGGTGTTCAGATCCTAATCGTATTGGAACACTGAGGGGTTGCCGGAACGGCCGTGGAGGTCGTTGTTCTGGTCGATGCCGCGGACGTCGGCTCCGACGAGGAAATAATCGTAGCGCATGAAATTCGGCCGGACTTGCACCGGCTCCGCGCCACCAAATTTCGCCTCGAGCGAACCACCCCAATAATCCACGTCACGGCCGGTGTTGGTCGTTAGCGCCGAGTCAGTCGTGGTCAACCCATTCGTGGGAGCGACCACCACGCAATGGTCAGCGCAGTGGGTGGTATCGTTGTCCTGCACGCTGGAGAAGAAGCCCTTGACCGCGCCGGTCACGCGATAGCCGCCCCAAAAACCGAGCGGGGTCTCGATGCCGCCGCCGACGGCGCCACCGTAATCGGCAAAGTCGCTGTTCGTTTGTCGACGGAACGACCCGGGCGAACCTACACCGGTGAATTTGATGTCGGGAAGTGAGAGATACTGTCCGCCGCCGCCAAAGGTTATGGTCGTGCCGTTGACGGTCATCGAGGCGCTATCTTGCGCCAGGGCGGCCGGTGCTGCTCCGCACGTGGCCGCGCCGAGAACGACGGCTGCGACAAGGCATGCCCGCTTGTTCATGGAAAACCCCCAGCGATTCCAAATTGCAGAAAAGATAACAGGCCAAGCGTAAACGAAGCTGAGGATAATTTTGGGGTTCCGACGATTTTCAACCCTCGTGGGAGAAGCGCAACAGGCCTCGCGGGTCTAGAGCGCTTTCGCGACAGCGCTCTAGGTTTTTTGTTTGACGCATGATCTTTTCGGAAAACCGGTTCCCACTTTTCCGGATCATGTTCTAGTCGAGGACACCGCTCGCTTGGGCAAGCTGGCGCAAGGAGGTCTCTGGCCGGGCGCCGATATGGCCGATCGCTTCGGCAGCGGCAAGGCTGCCAAGGCGGCCGCAGGCCGGAAGCGGCAAGCCTTGGCTGAGGCCAAAGAGAAAGCCGGCTGCATAAAGGTCGCCGGCGCCGGTCAGATCCACCACCTTGGCCACCGGGTCGGCTTGGATGGGGATGCTTTCGCCCTTGGCCACGATCAGCGAGCCAACCTCGGAGCGGGTGAGCACCGCCATCTCGCAGTCCTGGAGTGCGGCGTCGGCCGCCTCCTGGAAGCTGTTGACCTCGTAGAGCGCCGTAATCTCCTTCTCGTTGGCGAAGACGATGTCGGCGCCCTCCCGCACCAGGTGGCGGAAATCGGCCCGGTGGCGGTCGACGCAGAAGGCGTCCGACAGGCTCAAGGCTACCTTGGCGCCTGAGGCCTTGGCGGCCCTGGCGGCCTCCCCGAAGGCGGCCTTGGCCTCCTCGCGGTCGAAGAGATAGCCCTCCAGATAGACGATCTTGGCGGCGGCGATCATATCCCTATCGATATCGGCGGCCGCGAAATCCACGCTCGCGCCGAGGAAAGTGTTCATGGTGCGTTCGCCGTCCGGGGTGACCAGGATCAGGCAACGGGCGGTAGGAGCGCCGTCGATGGCGGGCGCCGTGTCATAGGCCACGCCAAGCGAGCGGATGTCGTGGTGGAAAATGCCGCCGAACTGATCGGCGGCGACCCTGCCGATGAAGCCGCCTCTGCCGCCAAAGGAGGCGAGCCCGGCTATGGTGTTGGCGGCGGAGCCGCCGGAGCGCTCGATGGCCGGCCCCATGGCCTCATAGAGGCGCGCCGCTTCGGCCGCATCGATGAGGCGCATGAAACCCTTGGCGAGATCGTGCTTGGACAGGAAGGCGTCGTCGCAACGGGCGATGATGTCGACGATGGCGTTGCCGATGCCGACCACGTCGTAAGTCTTGTCCGCCATCCCCTCCCCGCCCCGCTTGATTTGATCGCAAGAAGCGCTATCGCTTCAGGTTCGCGCGCCGCCACTATAGTCGCGCAGCCCGAGAGCAGGAGCACGTCATGCTGACCGCCGCAAGCCAAGCCTTCCAGCAGCTGTTCACCCCGCCCTTTCGCGTCGTTCTCTTCAAATGCCTCGGCTTCACCATCGGGCTGCTGGTCGTGCTCATCATTGCGGCGGAATGGGTGTTCGGCCATTTCGTGAGCTTGCCGGGCTGGATCGAGACCACCATCGAATGGCTCGGCGGGCTCGCGCTCGTGTTCGGCTCGATCTTCGTCATCCCGCCGGTGACGTCGCTGATCGCGGGCCTCTATCTCGACGAGATCGCCGGCCAGGTAGAGCGGGTCTACTACCCGGCCGATCCTCCCGGCCACGAGCTCCCGGTGCTGCAATCGATCGGCATTGCGCTGAAGTTCTTCCTCGTCGTGGTCCTAGTGAACGTGCTCGTGCTGTTCCTCTTGCTGGTGCCGGGCATCAACCTTATCGCCTTCTATCTCGGCAACGGCTACCTGCTCGGCCGCGAATATTTCGAGCTTGCCGCCATGCGCCATCTGCCGCCCGCCGAGGCAAAGCAGCTGCGGCGCGCGCATAAGGGGACGATCTTTCTCTGCGGCGTGGTCATCGCCGGGCTCGCCTCGGTGCCGATCCTGAACCTGCTCACGCCGCTCTTCGCCACGGCCTTCATGGTCCACATCTATAAGGGGATTGCCCGCCGCGGCGGCCTTGGCGGGCTCTCGGTGCGACGGGCTTAGTCGCTCCCTTTGTCATGCCCGCGCAGGCGGGCATCCAGCAACCACGGTAGGCGCCGATAACTTCCTGTTGTGGCTACTGGATCGCCCGGTCGGGCCGGGCGATGACAAGCGTTGAACGGACGGACCCCTACCCAGGTGGCGGGGTCTTGGGCTCGTAGAGGCAGATGTCGGCGATGATGCAGCGCCAGCATTCGGGCCGCCTCGCTTTGCACACATAACGTCCATGCAGGATCAGCCAATGATGGGCGTTGTGCTTGTAGCGCTCGGGCACCACCCGATTGAGGGTCTCCTCGACGTGCAGCGGCGTCTTGCCGGGGGCGAGCCCCGTCCGGTTGGCGACGCGGAAGAGATGCGTGTCGACCGCAATGGTCGGCTGCCCGAAGGCCACGTTGAGCACCACATTGGCGGTCTTGCGTCCGACGCCCGGCAGCGCCTCGAGCGCCTCGCGGTTGTCGGGCACCTTGCCCCCATGCTCGGCGAGGAGCTTCTGGGCAAGGGCAATCAGGTTCTTGGCCTTGCTGCGATACAGCCCGATGGTCTTGATCTTCTGGGTGAGCTTGGCCTCGCCGAGCTCGACCAGCCTGGCCGGGGTGTCGGCGAGCCGGAACAGATCCGGCGTGGCGCGATTTACGGAGGCGTCGGTGGCTTGCGCCGACAGCACCACGGCGACGAGCAAGGTGAATGGGTCGGTATAGTGGAGCTCGGTCTTAGGCGTAGGGTTGGCCGCCTGGAATCTGCGGAAAATTTCCTCGATCTCGGCTTCGCTCAGAAGCAAGCCCTTTGGTTTCGAGCCCGTTGGTTTGGAACCCTTCGGTTTCGAGCCTTTGGGCCTCTTGCCCTTCGCCCTGACGGGGATGCTTTTGGGTTGAACGGCCACGGGGCCTTGTCTACCACTGTTGGCGTCATCAGATGACCCATGTCATCCAGGATCACGGGCTTGCCATGACCGAGCCGTACGCCGCGCCAGAGGCGCCCGCCAGCTTCACCGCGCTTTTGACGCCTCACCGCTCGCTCGGGCCGAAAGGCTTCATGGTGCTGATGGGGGCCGTCTGCGCGGTGAGCTTCGGCACCGGCGTCCTCTTCTACATGATCGGCGCCTGGCCGGTGATCGGCTTCATGGGCCTCGACGTGGCGCTCATCTACATCGCCTTCCGGCTCAATTTCCGGGCGCTCCGGCTCTACGAGACTGTCGACCTCACGCCTGAGGCGCTGACCGTGACCCGGGTGCAGCCCTCAGGCAAGGCCGAGGTCTGGAGCTTCAACCCTTATTGGGTGCGGCTCAAGCTCGAGCCGCGCATCGGCCGCTCGACCGAGCTGTCTATCGCTTCGCATGGCAACCGCCTGATCATTGCGAGCTTCCTCACCGACGCCGAGCGCGAGGATTTCGCCGCGGCGCTATCTGCAGCGATCGTGGCCTCAGGGAGTCCCAGCGTAGTATAGACTTACCGCGCGGGTGGGATCGGGCGTGGGCGACTGCCCCCCGACCCGCGGCGCCACGGGAGGAGCCACGATCGGACGCGCCGCAACGATGCTTGTGACAGCTGCGCTGATCTCTCTCGCAGCGGCGCCAGCCACCTGGCCGGCGGAGCATCGGTGGAAAACCTACAGGAACATTCGCTTCGGGTTCCAGATGGTTTATCCGCGCGACCTGTTCAAATCGGGAAAGCAGCCGACCGACGGCGCGGGCCTCGATTTCACGGCCAAGGACGGCGCCGAGATCCTCGCCCAGGCAAGCTTCAACGTCGACACCGGGGTGACGCCCGAGAGCTACCGCAAAGAGCTGAAAGAGGGCGAGACAGTCATCAGCGAGGAGGGAGAGGGCAACTGGTTCGTGTTAGTGCGCAAGGAAAAGGAGAATGTCCTCTACGACAGGGTCGTCTTCACTTGCGACAACCAGCTCCTCAACCAGGTGTCGATCAGCTACCCGGCGGTCAAGAGCGAGCTCTACGCGCCGATCGCGAAGCGCGTCGCCCTGAGCTTCAAGCCCGGCAAGGGCGAGGACGGACCGGCGGACTGCAAGGACCCGACGAGGTAGACTTAAGTCATTGCCAACCGCTTGAGCTTGATCCGGTCGGCATGGACTTGCGCAAGGTCATAGTGCGCCTGCTGCGTCAGCCAGCTTGCGGCGCTACCACCGAAGACCTTGGATAGTCTCACGGCCATTTCTGGGGAAATGCCGCGCTTCTCGTTCACCAGCTCCGACAGAGTGGTGCGAGTGACCCCAAGCGTCGACGCCGCGGCAGTGATCGTCAAGCCCAGTGGCTCGACACACTGGCGCAGCACAAAGCCGCCGGGATGTGGTGGCTTCTTCATCGCCATGGATTAACCTCTCTCTCCTCAGTGGCAATCGACATAGTCAACGTCCTCCGCGTCGCCTTCAACGAAGCGAAAGATCACCCGCCAGTTGGCGCGAACCGTGACTGCCCAGAACCCTTCAAATTGCCCTTGAGCGGGTGCAGTCGGACGCCCGGCAAATCCATATCTGCCGTGCTACCGGCAGCATCGAGCCGCGCCAGAATGTCGCGCAGCTTTGGCGTATGCTCGGCGATCACGCTGCGCGGGTCGTCGTCCTCATAAAGGCGCTTCAGCCCTTTGTGACGGATCGACCGGATAATCTCCATCCGTAATGCGTAACGTAACGGCGTCAAGCATACCCGGCACGGTAGGATGCCCTTTTGCGCACAGTGCAGTTTCGGGGGCTGACCTGTTACGTGCAGGCTGCGGGCCTCAGGCGGCGAGGTCGCGCTTCTCGGCGACGGTGCCGTCCTGGTTCAGGCGATAGATCATCGGCATGCCGGTGGCGAGATTGAGCTCGGTCACCTCATCGGGGTTCAGGCGATCGAGCCGCATCACCAGTGCTCTCAGCGAATTGCCATGGGCCGAGACGAGCACGCTCTTGCCGGCGAACACCTCCGGCACGATGCGGGCCTCGAAATAGGGCAGCACACGCTCGGCGGTGTCCTTCAAGCTCTCGCCGCCGGGCGGCGCGATGTCGTAGGAGCGGCGCCAGATCTGCACCTGGTCCTCGCCAAAGCGGGCGCTCGCGTCGTCCTTGTTGAGGCCGACCAGGTCACCATAGTCGCGCTCGTTGAGCGCGGTGTCCTCGATGATCGGCAGCGTCGGCTGGCCGAGTTCCTCCAGCATCAGGGTCAGCGTCCGCTTGGCGCGTTTCAGCCCGCTGGTGAAGGCCAAGTCAAATCGGTAACCTGCGGCTTTGAGGGCGTTGCCGGCACGGCGCGCTTCCTCGATGCCAGCCGGGCTCAAATCCACGTCCTTCCAGCCGGTGAACAGGTTGAGCTTGTTCCACTCGCTTTCGCCGTGACGCACCAGCACGAGCACGTTCTGCATGGGTCGCTTATCTCTGTTCATGCGCACGCCCATTCAACCTTGACGGGCCGCTTTGGTTCGGCGGGCCTGCATGCATAAAGCCAGAGCGGGAGGATCAAAAGCCCAGTACGTCGGCCATGGTGAACAGGCCGGGGCCCTTGCCACGCCCCCATAGCGCCGCCCGCACCGCCCCGCGGGCGAAGATGCTGCGGTCGGTGGCGATATGAGCGAGCTCGATCCGCTCGCCGGGACCGGCAAAGATCACCCGATGCTCGCCCACGACGTCGCCTCCGCGGATGGTGGCAAAGCCGATGTCGCCCGTGCGCCTTGGTCCGATGTCGCCGTCGCGGCTGCGCACGCTCTTGTCCTTGAGCGAGACGCCGCGTGCTTGAGCGGCGGCCTCGCCCAGCATCAGCGAGGTGCCCGACGGCGCGTCCTTCTTGTGGCGGTGATGCATCTCGACGATCTCGATGTCGAAGTCCTCGCCGAGCACCTGCGCCACGCGCGCGGTAAGCGCCGCGAGCAGATTGACGCCCGCGCTCATATTGCCGGCTTTGATGATGGTGGCATGACGGGCGGCGGCGTCGAGCTTGGCGAGGTCGTCCTCCGAGAAGCCGGTGGTGCCGATGACGTGCACGATGCGCGCTTGTGCCGAGAACGCCGCGAAGGCGACGGTGGCCGCCGGCGTGGTGAAGTCCAGCACGCCGTCGACGTTGGCGAACACGGGCAGCGCATCGTCGGTGATGGTGAAGCCGAGCGGCTCCAGGCCTGCGACCTCGCCGATGTCGCGGCCGATGGAAGGCGAGCCCATCGCCTCGATGCCGCCGGCGACGACACAGCCCTCCGTCGCGGCAATGGTGCGGGTCAAAGCCTGGCCCATGCGTCCGGCGGCGCCCAGCACAGCGATCTTCATGTCACTCATTTTTTCACCGGCATGTTGGTAGACTGAGGCCCGAGACCTTCTATGACGGGGGTGGCTCGCTCACAAGCCCGCACGGGGCCCTATGTCGCGCTGTGTGAGCGAGGATGGGTGGAAGCCCGGCGTCCGGACCAGGACATGTGCTATTGTGATGACCATGGTGAAAACGCTGGAACTGGCGATGGCCAAGGCCGCGAACCTGTCGGAGGCGGCGCAGGAGCAGCTCGGCCGTGAGCTGCTGGAGCGGATCGACAGCCTTACGGAGCTGCGCGCCGAAATCGATGCCGGCCTGAACGAGCTCGATGCGGGTTGCGGGCAGGAGCTCGACGTCGAGGACGTGATCAGGGACGCCCGCAAGGCCCATGGTCGAGGCCGCTAGAGTGCTATCGCGTCCGGTTGAATCGCGACAGCGCTCTAGCTTTTTGTTGACGCATGATCTTATCGGAAAATCGGCTTCCACTTTTCCGGATCATGCTTTAGGCCCGTTATCTGGGCGCCCAAGGCCCAGCGCGAGACCAAGTTCTCACCCAAAGCGAGCGCCCGCTCCCGCGCCGACCCCTTTGTGGCGAAAGATGGCTGTCCGCCACACGAAGAATTGAGGCGCTGCGGCATCGCAACCGCTGGTTAGCAGCCGGCTGCCCATCGCACACTAGGCTGCCGGTTACCGGCTAGTGTGCCCCAGGAGGACTCATGCTCAAGACGGCCGAAAAGACTGGGCAGACGCGGCGCGCGGCTGTGGGGTTCGACGTCGAGATCGCCGGCGTTGCCATCGCGGTGCCGCCGCACAAAGTCTCGCAAGCCGACATCAGTGAGCAGGCCAAGACCGTCTTCCCGCATCTGGCACGTCTCGAAAGCCTCTATGCCAATACCGGCATCGAGACCCGCTACGCCTGCGAGCCGCCGGAATGGTATTACCAGCGCCATGGCTGGGAGGCGCGGACGGAGGCGTTCCAGCGCCACGCGCTTACCCTGCTCGAAGAGGTGGCGCTGAAGGCCATAGCCGCCGCCGGCATCAGCCTTAGCGACATTGGCGCGCTGGTGGTCAACACCATCACCGGGCTCGCCATCCCGAGCCTCGATGCCAAGCTGATGAACCGGCTCGACCTGCCAGCTTCGGTCGAGCGCATTCCAATCTTCGGTCTTGGCTGCGGCGGCGGCGTCGCCGGGCTGGCGCGGGCCGCGCGCTACGCCCAGGCCATGCCGGGCGCCCATGTGCTCTTTCTCACCGTCGATCTGTGCACGCTCTGCCTGCGCATTGCCGATCCGAGCATGGCGATGTTCGTCTCGGCGGCGCTGTTCGGCGACGGCGCGGCGGGCGTGGTGTTGCGCAACACCGGTGGCCTCGAAAGCGATGCCACCGGACGCGGCAGGGTGCTGGCTATGGGCGAGCATTTCTGGCGTGGGACCGAGCACATCATGGGCTGGGACATCAAGGAGGACGGCTTCGGCGTGGTGCTGAGCCCGGAATTGCCAGGCCTCATTCGCAGCAAGTTCCTTCGCGCCCTGCAAGAGTTCCTCGACCGGAGCGGCATGACCCTTGGCGAGTTCAGCGGCTTCCTGCTGCATCCGGCAGGTGCCAAGATCCTGAAGACGGTGCAGCAGGTGCTGCGTCTTGAGCGCGACGACCTTGCCTATTCCTTCGAGGTGCTGCGCGATTTCGGCAATATGTCGTCACCGACGGTGCTCTTCGCGCTCGCCAAGGCCGTGCAGTCCGGTGCGCGCGGGCCGCATCTCCTCACTGCTTTCGGCCCGGGCTTCTCCGTTTATTTTCTTGCGGTCGATCTCTGAGCGAGGCGCCGCGCCTTCAGCGCCTCATCCTCCAGCTTCATCTTGTAGCTGAGCACCGCCCACCATACGGCCGTCATGATGACCCCAAGGGCTAGCGCGCCGAAGCAGAGCGGCAAGACCATGGTCTCGATGATGCTCACCGTGTAGTTGGGGTGGCGCACCGTGCCATAGGGTCCGCTCACGACGATCGGCGCTTCAGGCAGTGTGACGATCCGGTGGGTCCAGTAGCCGCCGAGGCTCGCGATCACCCAATAACGCGCCGCTTGCAGGGCGAGATAGTAAACGACGAGCGGCCAAACGACGGGCGCGTCCGGCGGAATGAGAAAATAAATCGACGCGATCCAGGCAAGATGGGTGACCGCCACCACGGGATAGTAGTCTTGGCCTGCCTCATGCGCCCCGGTGGCAAGCAGCGCGCGCATGTTACGCGCCGAGTATTGCTCCTCACCGAAGCGCTGGATGAGCACGAGGACGGCGGCCAGCTGCGGGGCACCGATGGTATCGTAGAGCTGCAAGGCGGGGTGACGTCTCCGGCACGCTTAGAGCGCCGAGCTTAAGGAACGGCCGGTAGAGCTGCAAGGCCGCCTTCAGGCCACCAGCGGGCGGTCAAGCTTGCGGCCTCCGATTCCCGGAACCTCCATCTCGGGCTTGCCGTAATAGTAGCCCTGGACCTGGTCGCAGCCCCACTTCCTCAGCATGGCCGCCTGGCCTTCGGTCTCGACGCCCTCCGCCGTGATGGTCACCTTCAGCGATTGGCCAAGGCCGACGATGCTCGACACGATGGCGCTGGTCTCTGGGCTGATGCCCAGGGTCTCGATGAAAGAGCGGTCGATCTTGATCTTCCGAACCGGGAAGCGGGTCAGATAGCTCAAGCTCGAATAGCCGGTGCCGAAATCGTCCATGGCGATGGCGACGCCGAGCTCATCGAGGCGCTTCAGCGTCTCCATGACGGCGTCGGTGTTCTGCAGCAGCAAGCCCTCGGTGATCTCGAGCTCGAGACGGGTGGCGTCGAGCCCCGTCTCGGCCAGCACCTTGCGCACCAGCCCCACCACGTCCTGGGTCTTGAACTGCGCCGGCGAGAGATTGACGGCGAGGGTGGTGTCCGACGGCCAGGTTGTGGCGTAGGCGCAAGCGGTGCGCAGGATCCATTCGCCGAGCGGCGCGATCAGACCGGTCTCCTCGGCGATGGGGAGGAAGGTGGCGGGCGGGATCTCGCCTTCAGTCGGGTGCCACCAGCGCACCAGTGCCTCATAGCCGGAGAGCCTGCCGGTTGCGAGATCGAATTGCGGCTGGTAATCGAGATAGAGCTGGTTCTTGCGCATCGCGGTGCGCAAGTCGTTCTCCAGGCGCCGCCGCTTCTGCAACGCCGCATCCATGGCGGGCTCGAAGAAGCGGAACGTGTTGCGCCCGTCCTGCTTTGCCCGGTAGAGCGCGAGGTCGGCGTTCTTCATCAGCACGTCGACAGCCTCGCCCTCGACGGGCCCGAGCGCGATGCCGATGCTTGCCGAAATGGTCACCTCATGGCCGTTGACGTGATAGGTCTCGGCGAGCGCGGTGCAGACGCGTCGCGCCAGGCGCATGGCGTCGTCCGGGGAGGTGATGTCCTCCCCCACGATGGTGAACTCATCGCCGCCCAGCCGGCCGACGAGATCCACCTCGCGCACATTGTCGCGCAAGCGTGCCGCGACCTCGGAGAGCAGAGCATCGCCGGTGGCGTGACCGAGCGTGTCGTTGACGTCCTTGAAGCGATCGAGGTCGAGGCAGAGCACAGCGAGCAACTGGCCGTGGCGCTTGCTCCGCGCCACCCCCCGCTCCAAATGCTGGCGGAGCTGCAGGCGGTTGGGCAGACCGGTCAAGGAATCGTGCAGGGCAAGGAAGCGAATCTGGTCCTCGGCAAGCCAGCGCTCGCGGATCCGGCGGGAGGCGATGGCTGCGGGCACCGAGAAGCCCATGACGATGAGGAGGCTCGTGGTCAGCGTCACCACCGTCAATGCGATATTGGTCATGGCGGCGGCGGCGGTTTGGTCCATCGTGAAGGCGTAAACCCGCATCACCTTGCCGTCCTCGCTCACCGGCACGAAGGCGACGCGGTCGGCCTTGCCGCCCGCAGGCGCGTTGGCAATGGCGATGGTGTCTTTGGCAAGCGCGCCGTCGAAAGCCGCCGCCAAATCCGGGCGCCCAAGCATGCTCTGCACGGCGGCAGGGGAAAGGGCGCCGCCCAGCGCAAGCGGCGTCTTGTCGGGACTGAGCACGGCAAAGCCTTCGAGCTTGCTCACAAAGTCGTCCTTGGGCCCCTGCATGCGGCGCGTCGCCCAACCCATGACCATCCGGTCGAGGCCGCCAAGCAGGTTGAAGCTCTCATCGTCGAAGCCGCGGTCGGGGGGCAGAGTGGCGGGCTTGTCCTCGGACCCGGCGAACCGCTCGCGCAAGGCTGCGCCATCGAGCACCTGCACGTCCTTGTCGAGCATGCGTGGCGCGAGCGAGGACTTGTCGCTCGTGCCCCTGCCGAGCCGGCTTGGGCCGGCAAGGCTCGCCTCGAGCTTGGCCGTCCAGCTCAAGGCCGCGTCGCGCACATCCTTGTTAAGCACGTAGGTAATCGTGGAGCGGCCCGACACCACGCCTGCCACGACGGTGAGCAACCCAAGCACCACGAGGCCGACCATGACGAGCCGATCCCGCGCACCGACTTCACCCAGCATTGACCGCTCCCTTTGCCGCCCATCCGAAGAGGAGAGTCCGCTTATAGGGGAGTGGTTGTTAAGGTCGAAAAAAGGATCGCGGTTAGCGAGCCGTTAAGCGCATCAGCTCCAGGCGAATGCCACCTTGCGCAAGGATACCTCGCCGAACCGCTCGGCACCCTCCGCCACCGGTTTGCCGCCCAGGCTGAGATAGAAGGCGCAGGCGCCCTCATTGTCGGTGAGCGCCCAGGCCACGAGGCCCTTGAGGCGGAGATCGGCAAGCCGCTTGCGCGCGCTGTCGAACAGGCGCTCGCCGAGCCCGAGCCCCTGATAGATCGGATGCAGATAGAGCTCGAAGATCTCGCCTTGGAACGGGGTGCGGCCGAGCCGGCAGCGGCCATAGGTGACGTAACCGGTTGCCTCGCCGCTGAAATCGAGCACGAGCAGCGGCCGGCGCTCGGCCAGCGCAGTCTTCCACCAGGGAAGTCCGCGCCTTGCCACCATGCGCTCGAGGCAGAGATGCGGGATGATGCCGCGATAGGCGCCGCGCCAAGCCTCGGCATAGACCTCCGCCAGCGCCGGAGCGTCCTTGACCCGCGCCTGCCTGATCTGCACGACGTTGGCGGTTTCCATGGAAGGTAGCCTAGCGCAGACGAAAGGCGCTGTGCAGGGGTCTTCCGCGCGGACTTCACAAGTGAGCGGGAAGCCGGCGACGCCAAGGGGACCGTTCGGAAGGAGCAGCGCCATTGACTGCTCGATCGCAAGGCTTGCGGCACCGCTTTCGGAGTCTCTTGAATTCCCATCACTAGCGCATCCATGAGCCGACTGGCTCCATGGCCGGCGGGAGCGGACGCTCAGCCGCTCGAAACGGCTGAGCGCGAAGCGGTAGGGTTAGTAACGCGAGATAAGGATGACCGAGAAGTCCTTGTCGAGCTTGATGTCCATCGTGCCCATTTTGCACTTGGCATCGTCGATCTCGTAGATGCCTTGCTCCTCCTTCTTGTAACCCTGGGCATCGCCACAGCCGAGCTCGGCCGGTGCGGCCTTGAGCTTGGTCATGTCTGCCGCGGGCACCTTGTCGTCATCATCGGCGGCGAGCGCGACGGTGCTGCCGAAGGCAAGAAGGAGCGCGATCGCAAATGTTTTCATCATGGCAAAAAGCCTCCGTTGGGGTTGCTAGATGTTTACTTACCAGCGGAAGACTACTCGATGAGAGTGTCAAATAATTGAGATGGATCACGACCTGGATTACAATGGGATTAAGCTTGGATTAAAATGGTAATACTAAGCAACTGTTCCTATAACATTTGACGGCTTTCTTGCTTACTTAGGCAATGCCTTCACTGCTGACGACAGCCGCCCTCCCAAGAGGGTAAGGCCTCGCTTGCTTGAGTATCGGGTGATTTCACCTGGCGCCGAGCCAATGGCTCATGCGCCGGGACGTCAGGAGGCGAGCGCGCGCTCGGCCCTCTTGCGCTCATTGGCGTCGAGATGACGCTTGCGCAGGCGCATCGACTTGGGCGTCACCTCGACCAGCTCATCGTCCTGGATGTAGGCAAGCGCCCGCTCCAGCACCATGCGGATGGGCGGGGTGAGGCGCACCGCCTCGTCCTTGGAGGTGGTGCGGATGTTGGTGAGCTTCTTGCCCTTGAGCACGTTGACCTCGAGGTCGTTGTCGCGGGTATGCTCGCCCACGATCATGCCGCGATAGACCTTCCAGCCGGGCTCGATCATCATCGGCCCGCGGTCCTCGAGATTCCACAGGGCATAGGCGACCGCTTCGCCGGCCTCGGTCGCGATCAGCACGCCGTTGCGCCGGCCCGGGATCGGCCCCTTATGTGGCGAATAGCCGTGGAACAGGCGGTTCATGATGCCGGTGCCGCGGGTGTCGGTGAGGAGCTCGCCCTGATAGCCGATCAGCCCGCGGGTCGGCGCATAGAAGACGAGCCGCTGCCTGCCGCCGCCCGAGGGGCGCATCTCGACAAGCTCCGCCTTCCGCTCCGAAAGCTTCTGCACGACGATGCCGGCATGCTCGGCGTCGAGGTCGATGACGACCTCCTCGATCGGCTCTAGCAGCGCGCCGGTCGCGTCGCGCTGCATCAGCACCTTGGGCCGCGACACGCTGAGCTCGAAGCCCTCGCGCCGCATGGTCTCGATCAGAATGCCGAGCTGCAACTCGCCGCGGCCGGCCACCTCCATCGAATCCTTATCGTCGGATTCGGTGATGCGCAGCGCCACATTGCCCTCGCCCTCGCGCAGGAGCCGGTCGCGGATCATGCGGCCAGTCACCTTGTCGCCTTCGGTGCCGGCAAGGGGGGAATCGTTGACGCGGAAGGTCATCGACAGCGTCGGCGGGTCGATCGGCTGGGCGGGAATCGGGGTTTCCACCGACGGATCGCAGATCGTCTGGGCGACGGTCGCGTTCGGCAGTCCGGCGAGCGCGACGATGTCGCCGGCCTCGGCCTCGTCCACCGGCACGCGCTCAAGCCCGCGGAACGCCAGCACCTTGGTGATGCGGCCGCTCTCGATCAGCTTGCCGTCGTGATCGAGCACCTTCACCGGCTGGTTGGGTTTCACTGATCCGGAGGTGATGCGGCCGGTGACGATGCGGCCGAGATAGGGATTGGCTTCCAGAATGGTGCCGAGCAGGCGGAACGGCCCGCTTTCCACCACTGGCGGCTTGACGTGGCGCAGCACGAGATCGAACAGCGGCTGCATGCCGTCGTCGTGCGATCCCTCCAGACTGGTCGCCATCCAGCCCTGCTTGGCCGAGCCGTAGAGGATGGGGAAATCGAGCTGCTCGTCGGTGGCGTCGAGCGCCGCGAACAAGTCGAACACTTCGTTGATGACTTCGACAGGGCGCGCGTCGGAGCGGTCGACCTTGTTGATGACGACGATGGGCTTGAGGCCCATGCGCAGCGCCTTCGACACCACGAATTTGGTTTGCGGCAGCGGGCCCTCGGCGGCNNAAATCGGCGTGGCCGGGCGTATCCACGATATTGATGCGGGTGTCCTTCCAGACCACCGACGCGGCCTTGGAGAGGATGGTGATGCCGCGCTCGCGCTCCAGGTCGTTGGAATCCATGGCGCGCTCGACCACGCGCTGGTTCTCGCGGTATGAGCCGGATTGCTGCAAGAGCCGGTCGACCAGGGTCGTCTTGCCATGGTCGACATGGGCGATGATGGCGATGTTGCGGAGGTTCATGGGGGTCCAGGAGTCAAACGCGGGCCAGAAAGGCCCGCGGTTCATATGCTTGCGATATATAGCGCGTATGACGCGGGCGCAATGGTGGTGGGGCGGATGGGGCGGGCGCGCCGCCGATTTCGGCCGTGCGTCGACCTGCCGCGGTTGCAGTCCCGCGCGCGCTCCTTTGTATGCGCTCGCCATCGTTAGCGGGGAAAACGCCTTGAGTCCCCGGGATCAAGCCGCCATAGAAATGTCCAGCCACTCCATCACGGTCGTCGCGGCGGGGCTTGGGCCGAGGAGGCCAAGCCCTGAGGGTGGGGCAATTTCGTCCTCAACAGAGTAAGCGTTGACGTCGTTGCTCCCTGTCGGGGGATTTGCGACCCTGTTCGGGACTGAACTTTAGTGAGGCACTATGTGCGGCTTGGCAGGCGTGATCGACCTCAAAGGTCGCAAGGAGCCCGACCAGGCCATGGTGCAGCGGATGGGCGCGGCGCTCACCCATCGCGGGCCCGACGATTCCGGCTTCCTGTTCGCACCGGGTCTTGGCTTTGCCCATCGCCGCTTGAGCATTCTCGGGCTGGAGGACGGGCGGCAGCCGATCTTCAACGAGGACCGCACCGTCGCCGTCATCTGCAATGGCGAGCTGTTCGATTATCCGGAGCGGCGGGCGGAGCTCGAGGCCAAGGGCCATGTCTTCCGCACCCATAGCGACAACGAGCTCATCGTGCATCTCTATGAGGAGCATGGAGAGGATCTGTTCCCCCACCTCAAAGGCCAATTCGCCTTCGTGCTCGTCGATTTCGCGCGGCGCATTGTGCTGCTCGCGCGCNNTTCGGCTCCGAGATCAAGGCGCTGATCGCCTCGGGCGCCGTGCAGGCTGCGGCCGATCCGCGCGGGCTCGACCATCTCTTCACGTTCTTTGCGCTCAGCTCGCGCCGCACTGCCTTCCGTGGCGTGCAGGCCATCGTGCCTGGGCATTATTTGCGCATTTCTCTTCGCAGCGACGGCACCGCCGCCGAGCCGGTCGAACGCCGCTATTGGGACCTCGATTTCCCCGACTGGGGCGAGGAGGAGGACCCAGCGGACGAGGGCGCGCTCATCGACGCCTTCGAATCCGTGTTCACCCGCGCGGTCGAGATCAGGCTTCGCGCCGATGTGCCGGTGGTCGGCTATCTCAGC
>PLBV01000018.1 GCA_003135455.1 Hyphomicrobiales bacterium
TCGGAGCTAGCGGAGCCCGCCGGTATTTCTGAATGGGCATTTTGGGGCGCCGCCTTTAGTTGGCCGACCAATTGTGGGGGGTTCATAAAATGGGACGCAAATTCGCAAATATCCTCGGAACCGTGGGCAACACACCGATTGTCAGGATCGGCAAGCTGGCGCCCCCGGAGGCGAACCTCTTCGTGAAGATCGAGGCATTCAATCCCTTGGGCTCGGTAAAGGATCGCTTGGCTCTTGGGGTGATCGAGGAGGCAGAGCGGTCGGGAAAGCTCAACCCGGGGCAAACGGTCATCGAGGCGACGAGCGGCAACACAGGAATAGGCCTTGCCATGGTGTGCGCCCAAAAGGGCTACCCGCTGGTGGTTACGATGGCCGAGAGCTTCAGCATCGAGCGCAGGAAGCTGATGCGGTTTTTCGGCGCCAAGGTGGTGCTTACCCCGGCCGCCGAAAGAGGGGTCGGCATGGTCAATAAGGCTATCGAGCTTGCCGAAGCCCACGGCTGGTTCCTGACCCGCCAATTCGAGAACGAGGCTAATCCTGACATGCATTCGCGCACCACGGCCAGGGAGATCGTGGCGGATTTCGAGGGCGAGCCGCTCGATTACTGGGTGACGGGATTTGGCACCGGCGGCGCGCTAAAGGGCGTTGCGCGCGTTCTTGCGAAGGAAAGGCCGGATACGAAAATCGTCGTCTGCGAGCCGGAAGACGCGCCGATGCTCACCAGCGGAATCAAACAGGAAAGAAAGGCGGACGGCTCCCCAGCGGCGGCCCATCCGGCGTTCAAGCCGCATCCGATGCAGGGCTGGAGCCCCGACTTCATTCCCAAGTTGACAGGTGACGCCGTCGACATGGGCGTCATCGATCGCATCCTGACGATTACGGGCGCCGACGCGATGCACTGGAGCAAGCAGCTCGCCCAGAGGGAAGGAATCTTCGTTGGAATTACGGCCGGCGCGACCTTTGCGGGGGCGCTCCGGATTTGCGAGGAGGCGCCCAAGGGCTCAACGGTCCTTTGTATGCTGCCCGATACAGGTGAGCGATATTTGAGCACGCCGCTTTTTGCGGATGTCGCGGTTGATATGACCAATGAAGAGCTGGAGATCTCGCGCTCAACGCCTAGTTCCCGTCTTGAGCCAGCGGCTTGAGATCGACCCGGATCAACAGTCCTCTCACCGGAATGCTCATGTCTGGATTTGGCACCAAGCGGACAAGCTCGATGGGGCGCTGTGACGTCAGCAACTGACCGATACTGTTGAAAAACTCAGCGACGAGCAGCGCGGGCAACAATCGGCGCCAAGAGTGGGACGTCTAAAGTCGTTATGCGCGTTGTCTGTGCTTTGTCCTGGCTCTCCTGGTAATGCCCCAGGGCAAAGCCCCAACAACGAGGGACTACGAGACCGAGGGCTACGTAATATCGGGCAGCGCAAGGCTCGATTTGGAAGGACAAACGCTAAACCTCAAGGCTGGAGACTCGTGGCTAGTGCCAGCGGGAGCGATGCACCAATATACGATCATCGAGCCTTTCACGGCTGTGGAGGCGACTGCGCCACCGGCCGAGGTCCATGGTCGCGATACGCCGGCCTGAGCCGAGACGTACCCTTGCTACTTCACGCGAGCCATACGTCTTCAGGGCTAAATCACTCCCGCGGCTCGGTAGGCCCCTTCCCTCCACAAGCCGTTCGTTGCTCGGGATGCGTATTGGGTGACCCGCCCTCAGCTTCTGGGCTTCATACTCCCCACAGCCTCGGCCATGAGCCGGCCGAGCTCTTGGGCCTGACGTGCGTAAGACTGGAGCTGGGTCTGGGCATAGCGGCTCTGAAGGGTCATTACGCCCTGGATGTCTTTGGCATTGGCGACTTCACTGGCCAACGCGAAGCCGGCCTCTGCGTTCTCCTTGGCGAACCGGATCGCCAACTCCTGGACGTCCCTGAACCCAGACGTCATCACGTTCGATGGCGCCGTCGACCACACACTCATCGCTTGCGCCATAGCGTCCATGAATTGAGCGTAAACCGCACGGCCTTGCTCGACATTCTTTTCCGCAAGCTCGCGCAGCTGCTTAGGCATCTCGAAGGGCTGGTTTTGGGCCATAAATTTTCTCCGTCTGGATCAGTTCCAATCGCGGGCATTAGGCCACAATTTAGCGCTTCAGAACATATTGGCTCGGCCATGGCCCACTCCCATCAATATCATAGGAGCACCACCACCCGCGCTGAAGAAATCAGGATGTCCGTATCTCGATCCTTGTGCGGCGCCAGCTTCAGAGTGGCGGGAAGGTTCATGGCGGCCAGCACGGAATTGCAGCGGCCAAGGCAGAAGTAACGGACGCTCGGCGTGGCGTTACGATGTCGTCGTAGGCTGACTAACGAATTTGACTGTCTGGTGAGCCTCAGGGCCAAGGGGCAGTGTCATTTCAAGCCATCAACCTTCAAATCTTGCAGCACCACTGATTCTGGAAAACCACGCTTGATCTGGGGTCATCAGATGGTGCACGACTCACCATAGTCTTGGTGATGTCGGAGCGGGCCACAATCCTTTCGAACGAGCGGCTGCGCCAAGCGCTCGCCGTTCGCGACTGGCTGGTCGGCGAGGCGCGCGAGATCAGCGACCCCAATGTTATTTGGAGGGACTCTGCCTCAAGCTCGTTCGCCATGTTTTGCGGCTGGCAAGCTCGCGCAACCAAAGCCCGGCTAAGAAGACGAAAAGGGAGGATGTAAGGTGAACGTCCACGAGTACCAAGCCAAGGAATTGCTGGCACAGTTCGGCGTGCCGGTGCCCAAGGGCGCTATCGCCTTCAGCCCTGATCAGGCGGTCTATGCCGCAACCGAGCTCGGCGGCTGGAACTGGGCGGTGAAGGCGCAGATTCACGCCGGTGCTCGGGGCAAGGCCGGCGGCATCAAGCTGTGCAAGACCTATAACGAGGTCCGCGCCGCGGCGCAGGAGCTGCTCGGCAAGCGTCTGGTCACCATCCAGACGGGACCGGAAGGGAAGCCGGTCCAGCGGGTCTATATCGAGGTGGCCGAGCCCTTCAATCGCGAGCTGTATCTTGGCTATGTGCTCGACCGCAAAACGGAGCGCATCCGCGTGATCGCCTCACAACGGGGCGGCATGGAGTTTGAGGAGATCGCCAAGAACGAGCCCGACGCCATCCTGCAGGTCATCGTCGAGCCGGCGGTGGGCTTGCAGGCCCTTCCAAGCGCGCGAGCTCGCCTTCCAGCTCGGGCTGAACATCAAGCAGGTGCAAGGCGTGGTCACCACGATCATGAACGCCTACCGGGCCTTCCGCGACTGCGACGCCATCCTGCTGGAGATCAATCCGCTGGTCGTGACCAAGGACGACCGAGTCCTCGCGCTCGATGCCAAGATGTCGTTCGACGACAACGCGCTGTTCCGCCGGCACAGCGTGGCGGACATGCACGACCCCTCGCAGCAGGATCCGCGCGAGGCGCAAGCGGCCGAGCACAATCTGAAGTATATCGGCCTCGACGGCGAGATCGGCTGCATCGTCAATGGCGCAGG
>PLBV01000072.1 GCA_003135455.1 Hyphomicrobiales bacterium
TGCAACCCCCAGATTCGAAGTCTGGTGCTCTATCCATTGAGCTACGGGCGCCTGCCGATGCGCGTGGCCAAGGCTGCGCGGCCCGGAAGCCTCAAGGCAACAGCTCCGGACGGTATTCGAAGTGCATGGTGTCGTAATGGTACCACTTGCCGCCCCAGATGAAGCCGTGCTTCTCGAAAATCTCCACGATCTCCCAAGGGATGCGGTTCTTGTACGGATATTGGCCGCCCACGGCGCGGCTGTTCATCCAGTAGTCCGACGCGGCGACATTGATGTCGATTGCCGCGCCATAGCCATGCACGCTGCGGCGGCTCGTTCCGGCAATGACGCGGCAATTATACGTGCCGCCTGAGGGGGTGAGGTCGTGCATGAAGCTCTCCGGCAGCCGGTCGAGCTCGTCGGAGACCGCTTGCAGCCTGGCGGCGACGCCGTTCACTGCCGTGATCTTGATCCGCTTGCCGCCATGCTTCGGCAGCCAGACGATGTCGACGAGTTTTCCTGCCACCCCGGCCTTCTGGCAGTCGCCATACATCTTGGCGAAGAACGGCTCGTAGCGCACCCGGCCGGGGTCGATATCGGTACCAGGCGGGATGCCGGCGCGTCCGACCGGGTAGGAGACATAGAACTCGTCTTCGAGGTCGGGGGCATCGAGCCGCATGGCAAAGTCCTTGCCGCCTTTGCCGTCGTCGAAAGCCATCTCGGTGCCATCCTTCCAGCGGAGGCTGTTGCCCTGATGGGAGGCGAGAAAGTCGGGATAGGCGGCGACAAGCTTGTCGAGCAGCTCTTCGTTGCGCACCATATCCTCGGCTCGCGCACCCTGTCGCAAGCCGCCGGCACTGAAGGCGAGGAGTGCCGAAAAGATCAGTAAACGCTTCGTCATGACGCACACGTCCAGCGGTACCTGCTCGCGAAATGATCCTTATCCTTGACAGCGCTTTAGCGACAATGAAGGCCAAAGCGAAGCCGGAGAGGACGTTACCTTAGCATGACCACGTTCTCGCGCGCCGGCGCGCTTCCCCGGCGTGGTTCGGCCCTATGGCTGCTGCGCCTGGAAGGCGTGCTGCTCGCCTCGGTCGGCTTCGCCGTTTCCGCGGTACCGCGGGCGCTGCCGATCCTATTGGGGCTACTCGCATTGGTGGCGGCGGTCCATGTGCTTGTGGTGGACCGGAAGCGGCCGCTCGTCTTGCTGCGCGCGCCATTGGGCATCGCACTTGCCGTATTCATCGCCTATCTGTTCATCAATTCAAGCTGGGCCACCGACCGGCCGGCGGCGATAGCGAAAGCCGGAAGCGTCGCCCTCATGGCGGTGGCCGCGTTGCTGATCGCGGCCTCGGTCTCGCTGCGCGAGGGCGCCGACGCCGGCGTGCTCGCCAGATGGACCCTTGCCGGTCTTCTGCTGGGAATCGCATTTCTGTTGGTTGAGCTTGTCTTCGGCGAGCCGATCATGCGGTTCCTCGACAACCACGTCGTTCATCTCTTCAATGCGAGCCCGAAAAAAGCGAAGGTCGTGAACGGCGAGGTGACGCGGGTGAAGGACTTCGTCCTCAATCGCAACGTCACCAGTCTCGTCATGCTGCTCATTCCCGGCATGTTCTTCACCTCAAACCTGGCGACGGTCAGGGCCAGACGCGCCTTCCTCGGCGCTCTCGTCGTCGGCGCCTTGGCTTGCGTGCTCCTGTCGCAGAGCGGCACCTCGGTGGTGGCTTTGATCGTCGGCGGTGCGGTGCTCGCGCTGGCGGCATTCTCGCTGCCGGCGACGCGCTACCTGCTTGCTGCCGGGTGGATCGTCGCCACCTTGCTGGCGGTGCCCCTTTGCTCCTTGCCCTATGCGCTCGGCTGGCAGCATGTGACGTGGCTTCCGCCCGATAGCGTCGTCGCGCGCTTCTACATTTGGCGCTACACGGCGGAGAAGGTGTATGAGCGGCCCATCACCGGCATCGGCATCCGCAACACGCGCACGATCCCCACGCAGGTCCTGACCAAGAAGGACAATCCGTTCTACACGCTCAGGCCCGGCCGCCACGCCCATACCGTCTTCCTGCAGATCTGGCTCGAGCTCGGCGGCATTGGGGCGCTGCTGTTTTGCGTGCTCGGCATTGCGGTGCTCTGGCAGCTGCAGTTTTGGCCGTCCTTGGTCGAGGCGGGCGCCTATGGCCTGTTCGCCGCCGTAGCCGCCATTGGCCTCTCGGGTTTCGACCTTTGGCAGACCTGGCTCATCGCCTCGCTGGCGCTCGCCTGGATCGCCATGCTGCTCGCGGCCGCCTTCCCGTTGCTTGGCAAGGCTTCCGCAAGCCCGCCTGAAGTGGCGGGGCACGCTGCCCTAGAAGCCGCTTTACCTGCCCTCTAGGCTTGGTAGAGTAGGTCCATAGAACCGGCCCCGCCGCCGGCCAGGCCAATCCAAGAGCCGGCGCTTCGGGAGCATGCGAGGTTGACCACCGTGACTGGGCCGAGCGGCGATGCCCGCACGGCTGCCATAGCTCCGCGTGACCTCGGCGCCAAGCGGAGCGAGACCGATGACTGTGGGGGAGGTGGCGGTCCGACTCATGTCGCGGCGCTGCTGAACGCGCCGGTTGAAGGTCTCTTGGGGGCAGCCCAGGGCAAAACGGAGGGAGGCGCATCCGCCCGCAATCTCACCGTTCCGGTTTATGGCGCGCTCGATCTCGGCACCAACAATTGCCGGCTACTCGTCGCCAAGCCCTCGCGCCGGGGCTTTCTCGTCATCGATGCCTTCTCCCGCATCATTCGGCTCGGCGAGGGTGTGACCGGCTCCGGCCGGCTGTCCGATGCCGCCATGAGCCGCACCATCGAGGCCTTGAAGGTCTGCTCCGACAAGATGCGGAGGAGGGGAGTGTCGCGCTCGCGGCTGATCGCCACCGAAGCGTGCCGGATCGCGGCGAATGGCGCTGAGTTCATCGAGAGGGTGCGGAGCGAGGCGGGCCTTGCCATCGAGATCGTGAGCCAGGAGACCGAGGCCAAGCTCGCGGTGTCCGGCTGCGCCTCGCTGATCGACCGCAATTGCGACTGGGCACTGGTGTTCGACATCGGCGGCGGCAGCTCGGAGCTGATCTGGCTCGATCTCGGGCAATTGCGGCGCCCCAGGCGGCGCTCCATCTATGATCGCCTCGACGTGCAGAGCTGCATCGCCGCCTGGACCTCGCTGCCCATCGGCGTGGTCAGTCTCGCCGAGCGCCACGGCGGCCGCGAGGTGACGCGGGCGAGCTATGAGGCGATGGTGGCCGAGGTGGTGGAGGGTCTTGAAGCCTTCGAGGCCGAGCACCGCTTCGGCGAAAGAATCGCCGGCGCTTCCTCCCATTTCCTTGGCACCTCTGGCACGGTTACCACCATCGCCGGCATCCATCTTGGGCTTCCGTTCTACGAGCGGTCCCGCGTCGACGGCTGCTGGCTCGCCACGACGGATTTCCGCGCCGTATCGGGTAACCTCATCGATATGGGCTATGCCGACCGCGTGGCGCAGCCCTGCATTGGCAACGAGCGCGCCGATCTCGTGCTTGCCGGCTGTGCCATCCTCGAGGCGCTGCTCAGGATCTGGCCCTGCGAGCGGTTACGCGTGGCCGATCGGGGCTTGCGCGAAGGCATTCTCGCCACGCTCATGGCCGAGGACGGGCACGACCGCCGCGGATCGAGCCGGCATCGGTCGCGCGGGCGCTCCGGCCACGGGCTGCATGGTCGGCGCTGAGCGCGTTGTCGCGATTCCATTTCACGCGATAGCGCTCTAGGCCTGCGATACGGAATCCTGAGGAACTCTGAGCGGGCGAGCGCGGGAGAGGCTGGCGCCTGCCTCTTGCGGCAGGCCTACGAAGATCAGCGCCGAGCTCGCGGCGATGGCGGCAACGACCAGGAAGGCGGTAATGAAGTCGCTCGCCTCCACGTTCGTTGCATGCCGCCCCATGCGCTCGAGCTCCAGGATGAGCGCGCCGATGGCGACGCCGGCCGACAGAGACAGCTGCTGGACGACCGAGGCGAAGCTCGTCGCCCGGCTCATGGCCTTGGGCTCGATGTCGGCATAAGCCAGCGTGTTGATGCTCGTGAACTGCAGCGACTTGAAGAAGCCGCCCACCAGAAGCACGGCGAAGATGACTATGAGGGGCACGCCCGGCTGAAACAGCGCGGAGGCGGCGAGGAAGAGGCTGCTCACCAGCGCGTTGATGAGCAGCACGCGGCGGAAGCCGAAGCGGCGCAGGATACGGGCGGCGGTGGCCTTCATGGTCACCGCGCCGATGGCGCCCGCCACCGTGAGCAGGCCGGACTGGAACGGCGTCATGCCGAAACCGAGCTGGAACAACAGCGGCAAAAGGAAGGGCATGGCGCCGATGCCGACGCGGAAGAGGAAGCCGCCCACCACGCTCGCGTAGAAGGTCTCGATTTTGAGCAGGTTCAAGTCGAGAAGCGGCGCCTTGGCCTGGCGGGCGTGGCGGACATAGAGCCAACAGCCCAAGCCCCCGACCGCGATCAGCCCCAGCACCGCCGATGGCGGAAAGAGCCCCTGGCCGATGGTGGTGAGGCCGAAGGCAAGGCCGGCGAGCCCGATGCCGGACAGAATGAAGCCCTTCACGTCGAGCGGCGGCATATCCTCTTCGCGTACATTGGCGACGAAATAGGTGGCGAGGATCACGCCCAAGACGCCGACTGGGATGTTGATCCAGAAGATCCAGCGCCAGGAGATGTAGGTGGTGATGAAGCCGCCAAGCGGCGGCCCCATGACCGGGCCGAGCAGCGCCGGGATGGTGAGCCAGGCGAGCGCCGAGATCAGCTCCGACTTCGGCACCATGCGCAGGATGACCAGGCGTCCGACCGGCACCATCATGGCGCCGCCCATGCCTTGTAGAATGCGGTACAGCACGAAATCGGGCAGCCCCTGGGCGAAGCCGCACAGCGCCGAGCCGAGTGTAAAGACCACGATGGCGGCACGGAACACCGTACGCGCGCCGAAGCGGTCGGCGACCCAGCCGCTCAAGGGGATGAACACGGCGAGCGACAGGAGGTAAGAGGTGAGCGCGAGCTTGAGCGCGATGGGGTCTTGGCCGAGATCCGCCGCGATGGCGGGCAGCGATGTTGCGATCACCGTCGAATCCATGGTCTCCATGAACAGGGCGACCGCGACGATGAGCGTGACGAAATAGCGGGGCATGTGGCAGGTGTTGTTAAATCGGGCGAACAAGGCGGAGATGGGGCGGATTGCCCTTACCGGTCAAGGCCCTCGCAAAGAGATGCTCGATTAACAAATGGTAAAAGAAATCAAATCCGGGGGAGCGGGGAAGGGCAGCCGCCGGCTCGCGGTGAAGCTTCGTACCGCCAAGGGGCGCAAGATCGCCTCGACCCGCTGGCTGCAACGGCAGCTCAACGATCCTTATGTGGCGGAGGCGAAGAGCCAAGGACTTCGCTCACGCGCCGCCTTCAAGCTCAGCGAGATCGACGACAAGAGCCACATCCTCAAGCCCGGCATGCGGGTCGTGGACCTCGGGGCGGCGCCGGGCGGGTGGAGCCAGGTGGTGGCGGCGCGGGTGCGGTCGGGTGAGGGCGGGGCCAACGTGGTCGCTGTCGATCTTGCGGCAATGGAGCCAATCGCCAGTGTCGAGGTGCTGGCGCTCGATGTCACTGCGCCCGGAGCGGCCGAAGGGATCAAGGCCGCGCTTGGCGGCGGCTTGGCCCAAGTGGTGCTGTCGGACATGGCCGCGCCCGCCACCGGGCACCGGTCGACCGACCATTTGCGCGTGGTGGCGCTGGTCGAGGCCGCGCTCGACATCGCCGAGGATGTGCTGGCACCGGGTGGCACCTTCCTCGCCAAGGTGTTCCAGGGTGGCGCTGGCCAGGAGCTAGGGAGCCGGCTGAAGCGCGCCTTCGCCAAGGTGCAGCACGTGAAGCCCAAGGCCTCCAGAGCCGAGTCACCCGAGACCTATGTGCTGGCCACGGGGTTTAGGGGGTCTCGCGCTGAGCCCTTTGAGGGCTCATAGAGGAAATGAGGCTTGTCCGCCCGCCAGCCGCCGACAGAACGCTCAAGCGTCGGCGTATTCGACATCGTCGCGGTAGAGCTCGTAGGCGGCCTTGTACTCCATGACGCGGGAGACCTCTGAGATGAACGCCTCGTCGTAGCCGGCGCGCCGGAGCAGGTGGAAGCCCATCTCCATGCCCGACGCGATGCCGCCTGCGGTGATGATCCGCCCGGCATCGACCACGCGGGCGCGGGAGATGCGGGCTTGCGGCGCGATCTCCGCCAGCCGGTCGATCGGCACCTTGCCGAAATTCGAGGCCTCCAGCCGGTCTGGCTCCTTGCGGTTCGTGGCGGGCTTGCCGTCGAGCAGCCCCATGGCGCCGTAGATCCAGGAGCCGGTGCAGACGCTGGTGAGCAGGGTCTTCTCGGGCAGCGCGCGGATGAAGTCATGCAGCCGCCCGTTATGGGTCTCCTGGCGCGTGCCGAAGCCGCCGGGGATAAGAAACGCGTCCATGTCCGGCTGATCGAGAAAGCTGTAATTCGGCAGCACGGTGAAGCCCGCTTGCGTCTGCACGGGGCGCATGGCGTCGGCGATGAGGAAGGCGTCGATCTCGGGGTCGAACCTCCGCGCCACCGAGAACACGCCGTAAGGTGCTGCGTAATCGACGATCTCGGCGTCCTTGAACACATAGACGCCGAGGCGGAAGCCCGGGGTCTTTGGGTAGCTGCGATGGGGTGTCATGGTCTTGGCCCTCGGGGGTTGCGGGAGGCGGTGTTATCTCAGGTTCTGGTGTCGAGCACGACCGGGCCCGGTCTCCATCGCTTCCCAAGCTGAACACAAGCTGCTAAAGGAGACCGCCAACCGGTGGACACGCGTTTTGAGCGCCCACGCCCCGACATGAGGTTGGCCGATGCCCCAAGGGCAATTCCCAGATAGAGGGCGATTCCCCTATAAGTCCGACGTCGCACTTACCTTCGACGACGTGCTCATCCGGCCGGCCGCCTCCGACGTGCTGCCGAGCGCGGTGGATGTGAGCTCGCGCCTCACCCGCAGCATCTCGCTCCACATCCCGGTGCTCTCCTCCGCCATGGACACGGTCACCGAGGCCAGGCTCGCCATCGCCATGGCCCAGGCCGGTGGCATCGGCGTCATCCACCGCAATTTCGAGCCCGAGGCCCAGGCCCAACAGGTTGCGCAGGTGAAGAAGTTCGAGTCCGGCATGGTGGTCAACCCGGTCGTCATCGCGCCCCAGGCCTGCCTCGCCGATGCGCTCAAGCTGATGGCCGACCATCAGATCTCCGGCATCCCCGTGGTGGAGCCGGCGCGCAATGGCGGCCGCGAGGGCAGGCTCGTCGGCATCCTCACCAATCGCGACGTGCGTTTCGCCACCAACCCGCGCCAGCCGGTGCATGAGCTGATGACCAAGGAGCGGCTCATCACCGTCAGGGAGACCGTGGACATGGAGGAGGCCAAGCGTCTGCTCCACCAGCATCGCATCGAGAAGCTGATCGTCGTCGACGACGATTATTGCTGCATCGGCCTCATCACCGTGAAGGACATCGAGAAGGCGAGGGTGCATCCCGACGCCTGCAAGGACGAGCAGGGGCGCCTTCGCGTCGCGGCGGCGACGAGCGTGGGCGATGAAGGCTTCGCCCGCTCCGAGCGGCTGATCGATGCGGGCGCCGACCTCATCGTCGTCGACACCGCCCATGGCCATCAGGCGCGCGTGCTGGAGGCGGTCAGCCGCATCAAGCGCCAATCGAATGCGGTGCAGGTCATCGCCGGCAATGTGGCCACGGCGGACGGTACCAAGGCGCTGATCGACGCGGGCGCCGATGCGGTGAAGGTTGGCATCGGCCCGGGCTCGATCTGCACCACGCGCATCATCGCAGGCGTGGGCGTGCCGCAGCTCACGGCGCTCTTGGAGGCGGTCGAGGTCGCCAAGAGGAGCAACGTGCCGGTGATCTCCGACGGCGGCATCAAATATTCCGGCGACCTCGCCAAGGCGCTCGCCGCCGGCGCCGATTGCGTGATGATCGGCTCCCTGCTCGCCGGCACCGACGAGAGCCCGGGGGAGGTCTATCTCTATCAGGGCCGCTCCTATAAGGCCTATCGCGGCATGGGGGCGACCGGGGCCATGGCGCGAGGCTCGGCCGACCGCTACTTCCAGCAGGACATCACGGACGCCCTGAAGCTGGTGCCCGAGGGCATCGAGGGCCAGGTCCCCTATAAGGGCCCGGTGGGAAGCGTGCTACATCAGCTGATCGGCGGCTTGCGCGCCTCGATGGGCTATACCGGGGCGCACAACCTCGCCGAGTTTCGTGCCCGCGCCGAGTTCATCCGCATCTCGGCCGCCTCCTTGCGCGAGAGCCACGTGCATGACGTGACCATCACGCGCGAATCGCCCAATTACCCACGCGAGGGCTGAGGGGACCTCAGTGTAGGCGGCTCGGTTCGTCGTCCGCGAGACCTACTCCACCCCGAGCTTCTTGATCTCGTCGATGATGTCCGGCTCGAGCTGTTTGGCATAGGCCATGTCGGCGCTGCCGTCGGTCGGCTTGCCTTTGCGGCTCTTCACTACGCCGCGGCCGAACAACGCGCCCGGATTGACCTTCTCGATCTTGAGGGCCGTATCGAAATCCTTGCCGGCGCCGTCGAGATCGCCCTTCAGCACATAGATCCATCCGCGGTCCACGTAGCCCTTGGCGGCATCGGGATCGCGCTTGATCACCTCGCCATAGTCGGCGGCGGCGCGGTCGTAGTCCTTTTTCTGCCGGAGGAGCTCGGCGCGCTTGGAATAGCCTTGGGTCGAATCGGGATCGAGCTTGACCTTCTGGTCGAGCTCGGTGAGGGCGCGGTCAAGGTCGCCCTTATGATTGAAGATAATGCCGCGCAGCAGGTAGAAGTCGCCGCGGCTGGCATCGAGGCGGATCGCCTCGTCGAGGTCGCCGAGCGCCTTGTCGTGGTCGTCCTTGGCCTCGTAAGCCGCCGCCCGCATGAAAAAGCTGTTCGGCTTGCTCGGATCCAGGCGGATATTCTCGTCGAGCTCGGCGATGGCACCATCCAAATTGCCGGTGGCCGAAAGGCCGATGGCGCGGATGCTATGGGCCTTCAAGATGAGGTCCTGATCGGTGGGATTGGAAGCGAGAAAGGCGGCACAGGCGTCGAGCACCTCCTTGATGGTCCCTTGGCCGGTGAAGCAGGGGTTGGTGTCTTCGGCGCGCGTCTTTTCGGGAAGGGCGGCGAGCAGCAAGCCTCCGGCCATGACCGTGGCGCTGAGCCAAAGCACCTTGCGAGTGCAAAAGCGCATGGGGAAAGTCTCCTTGGAACCCTGTGGAATTCTGTAGTTGGCCTAGCTTTTAGAGGCCTGCAAAGGCTTCCGTCAATTGAACTTCCGTCCATCTGGCTAAAGAACATTGACTAGGGTGTGGCTGGCTTGCTCAACAGACGGCCGCAGGCGGAGTATAACCGCGCCGGCGCAGCCCGCATTTCATCAGCCAGCCTGCCTTGGTGCAGGCCAGGGGAGACCATCATGACGATCCAGTCCATTTTACTGCCGATGTTCGCGCAGGTTGCGCTGACCTTCGTGCTGCTCTTTTGGATGAGCATCCTGCGCCTGCGGGCCTTGAAGCAAGGCCTCGTACCGCCGCAATCCGTCGCGCTGCGCGAGCCGAACTGGCCTCCGCGGGCGACCCAGATCGGCAATGCCTATCACAACCAGATCGAGACCCCGTTGCTGTTCTATGCCCTGGTCCTGCTCGCGCTCGAGACGCGCACCGCCGACTCGATCCTGCTCGTGCTGAGCTGGCTGTTCGTCGTGTCGCGCGTCGTCCATGCCTACATCCACATCACCTCTAACCGCATCGACCGGCGGGGACCGGTGTTCATAGTGGGCGCTATTGGGCTCGCGTTGATGTGGGTGATCGTCATCGGCCGCATCCTCCTACTTCCGTCGGCCTGATGATTCCGGGGGCTAGGCTGAGTGCGGCGATCGAGGTCCTCGCCGATATGGAGGCCCGCAAGCGTCCGGCTTCCGAGGCCCTGAAGGATTGGGGGCTCGCCCACCGCTTTGCAGGCTCAAGCGACCGGGCGGCAATCGGCAATCTCATCTTCGATGCGCTCCGCTGCCGCGCTTCCAGCGCCTATGCCATGGGCGACGACAGCCCCAGGGCGCTGATCCTCCGCACCCTCGTCTCGAGCTGGAAGGAGACGCCCGAGGCGGTGGCGGCGCTTGCCGATGGCAGCCGGCACGTGCCGCAGCCGCTCTCCACCGACGAGCTTGCCGGGCTCAAGCGCGAGATCGCGCCAGACGCGCCGGCCCATATAAGCGGCGACTATCCCGAATGGCTCGCGCCCGAGTTCCAGCGGGCTTTCGGCGCGCGTGCAGCGGAGGAGGGGGCAGCGCTCGCCATGCGGGCCGCCATCGACCTCCGCGCCAATACCCTGAAGGCTTCCCGCGACAAGGTGCTGAAGGCGCTCCGCCGCTTAGACGCTGCGCCCACGCCCCATTCGCCCCTGGGTGTCCGCATCGCGCAAGGACCAGGCGGCGGCCGCAGCCCCCATGTCGAGGCCGAGCCAGGCCACGGCAAAGGCTGGTACGAGGTACAGGACGAGGGCTCGCAGCTTGCGACGCTTCTGTCGGGCGCTAGCCCCCGCCAGCAGGTCATCGACCTTTGCGCCGGCGCCGGCGGCAAGACCTTGGGGCTTGCGGCCGCCATGGAGAATACCGGCCAGCTCTACGCCTATGATTCCGACCGCATGCGGCTCAGGCCGATCTTCGAGAGGCTGAAGCGGGCGGGCGTCCGCAACGCCCAGGTGCTTGCCGCCGGCGAAGCCGACGGGCTTGGCGCGCTCGCCGGCAAGATGGACCGCGTCGTCATCGATGCGCCCTGCACGGGCTCGGGGGTGTGGCGCCGGAGGCCGGACGCCAAATGGCGGCTCAAGCCCGATATGCTCCAGGCGCGCCTGGCCGAGCAGCGCGCCGTGCTCGATCAGGGTGCCGTCCTCGTCAAGCCGGGCGGCAGGCTCGCTTACATCACCTGCTCGGTGCTGCCGCAAGAGAACCGCGACCAGGTCGATGCCTTCCTCACCCGCACCCCTGAGTTCCGGCTCGTGCCTTGGCCCGAGCTGTGGAGGGCGGCGCTGTCCGCCCCGCCGCTCCCCTCCGCCGACGGCTCGGGCGAGACCTTGCTGATGACCCCTCTGAGCCACGGCACCGACGGCTTCTACGTGGCCGTGCTCGAACGGGCGCGGTGAAAGCACGCGCTTGCGCCATGCTTTGCGGCTCAGCTCCGTGCGGCCCGGCAACGGCGCCTGAAAAAAATTTGGGGGCGACGCCATTAGCACTTGAAATTAGCGAGCGAGTTGCTGAAATGACTGGGCGCTTTTAGCGGGTGCAGAATCGGCGGTTGTCGCCGGGGCCGTCCGCAAAAGCAGGAGGGGATGCAGATCCAATGAACTTGCTACCCGGCGAGCCTGAAGAGCCGCCCAGTTGCCAAACGGCAACAACACTCCTCGCTAAACCTCATCTTCGTATCAGCTCCCAACTGCCGGCTCAGAGTCTCGGTGGGCTCTCCGCGCGCCTGGAACGCTTTCCGGTCGGGCCGCTGACGCGGGCCTTCCGCAAACGCTACTTCCCCGAGGTCGAGCTCGCCGAGTGGAACGACTGGCGCTGGCAGGCACGGCGCCGAATCCGGACGCTTGCCGAGCTCGAGCGCATCTTCATGCTCTCCGACGACGAGCGCGACGCGGTGATTCGCCATGAGGGCTCGCTGCCGCTCGGCATCACGCCCTATTACGCGAGCCTGATGAGCCGCCACGACGCGCTCGAGCCGCTCAGGCGCACCCACGTTCCCGTCGGTACCGAATATGTGAAGACGCCGGGCGAGGCCGACGATCCGCTGGGCGAGGACGGCCATTCGGTCGTGCCGGGGCTGGTGCACCGCTACCCCGACCGCGTGCTGTTCCTGACCACCGGCTTCTGCTCGACCTATTGCCGCTACTGCACCCGCTCCCGCATGGTGGGTGAGCCCGGCGGCGACTATTCCTTCAGCCGGCCGCAATGGGAGCAGGCGCTCGACTATATCGCCGAGCATACCGAAGTCCGCGACGTGCTGCTTTCGGGCGGCGACCCGCTCACGCTGTCCGACGAGCGGCTGGACTATCTGCTTGGCCGGCTCCGCGCCATCAAGCATGTGGAGTTCGTGCGGCTCGGCACCAAGGTGCCGGTGGTGCTGCCCATGCGCATCACGCGCTCGCTGATCAAGGTGCTCAAGAAGCACACGCCGGTCTGGATGAGCCTGCACTTCACCCATCCGGCCGAGCTTACCCCGGAGGTAACCGAGGCCACGACGCGGTTAGCCGACGCCGGCATCCCGCTCGGCAGCCAGACGGTGCTGCTCAAGGACATCAACGATTCCGTGGAGACGCTGAAGAGCCTCTATCGTGGGCTCCTGATGCGGCGGGTGCGGCCCTACTACCTCTATCAATGTGATCCGATCACCGGCTCCTCGCATTTCCGCACCAGCGTCGATAAGGGGCTTGAGATCATGCAAGGGCTCCGCGGCCATACCACGGGCTACGCCGTGCCGACCTTTGTGATCGACGCACCAGGCGGCGGCGGCAAGATCCCGCTTCTGCCGGACTATGTGGTGGGCCGCGAGGGCGACGACCTGATCCTGCGCAATTTCGAAGGCAAGACCTACCGCTATACCGATCCGGACGGGACGGTCGGCGCCGACCGGGCTTTGAGCGCCGGAGCGCTGTGATGCGCATAGCCCTCGTCTACGATCTCCGTGACGACTATCGCGTGCTCGGCCTCTCGGAGGAGGAGATCGCCGAGTTCGACAGCGTCGACACCATCGACGAGCTGGAGGGCGCGCTTCAGGCCCTTGGCTGCGGGGTCGAGCGGGTCGGTCGCGGCCAGGCCCTTGCAGCACGCTTCGTCAAGGGCGAGCGCTTCGACCTCGTCTTCTCCATTGCCGAAGGGGTGAAGGGCCGGTCGCGCGAGGCGCAAGTGCCGGCGCTGTGCGAGCTGTTCGACCAGCCTTATCTCTTTTCCGACCCGCTGACGGCGGCTGTGGCGCTTGATAAGGCTGTAGCCAAGCGGCTCGTGGCCGAGGCTGGGGTGCCGACGCCAGCTTTTGCCGTGGCCTACGAAAGCGCCAGCGAGCTCGAGGGGTGGGACCATTTCCCGGCCTTCGTGAAGCCGCTCGCGGAAGGCACCGGCAAGGGTTGCGAGGCGGCCTCGCTGGTCAAGTCGGGGCCTGAGCTGCAAGCCGCGGTACTGCGGGTGATCGAGCGCTACCGCCAGCCGGCGCTGGTCGAGCATTACCTTGAGGGCCGCGAATTCACCGTCGGCATCGTCGGCAATGGCGGCGAGGCGCGCGTGCTCGGAATCTGCGAGATCCTGCTCAAAGCGGATGCCGATGCGAACATCTATTCGCTCCGCAACAAGGAGCTGTGCGAGGAGCTGGTGATCTACAGTCCCGCCGACGACGCGGAAGCGCGCCTTGCGGGGGAGCGGGCGCTTGTCGCCTACCGTGCACTTGAGTGCCGGGACACCGCCCGCATCGACTTCCGTTCCGATGCAAACGGCGACCCCTATTTCCTCGAAGCCAATCCGCTCGCGGGGCTCAACCCGCATCATTCCGATCTGCCTATCCTTGCCGCGCAGAATGGCGTGCCATTCGTCGAGCTGATCGGCATGATCCTCGACGCGGGGCTCGCTCGTTACGGGCTTGTCCGGCCGGCCGTGGAGCGGCGGCGGAGAACCGCCTGATGGCCGCAATGACAGGCGGCTTCGTGCCGGTCCTGCATGCGGCGACGCACGATCGCCCCGACGAGATCGATACGCTGACGGCAGCCGGAGCGGTGGCAGGCGCGCTTCGGGCGCAGGGCCACGCCACCGAGATCATCGGGCTGGATCTCGATTTCCGTGCGCTTGAGGCGCTTAAGCTACGACGCCCGCTGCTGGTCTTCAATCTGGTCGATGCGGTCAGGGGCGACGGGCGGCTTGCGCCCATGGTCCCGGCGCTGCTCGATCAGCTCGGGCTTGCCTATACCGGTGCCCCGACCAGCGCCTGGCTCGCCACGCTCTCCAAGATCGCGACCAAGCAGGCGCTCGTGGCGCGGGGGCTGCCGACGCCCCCCTGGTCCGAGGACGGCAGCGGTCTCGATCGGCGCGCCAAAGTCATCGTCAAGCCGATTTGGGAGCACGGGTCGCTTGGTCTCGACGAGAGCTCGGTGATGCGCAGCGCTGCTGCTGCCCAAGCCGTCAAAGAGCGCACGCTCCGCTGGAAGACGGAGCATTTCGCCGAAACCTATGTCGAAGGCCGCGAGTTCAACCTCGCGCTGATGGAGCGCTGTGGCGCGGTCGACGTGCTGCCGATCGCCGAGATCGTGTTCGAAGGCTTGGCCGCGGGCGACCCCCGCATCGTCGGTTATGACGCCAAATGGACGCCCGAGAGCTTGGCCTATGTCGGCACGCCGCGCCGGTTCGGGCTGGAGGCCGAGGCGCCGGAGCTTGCGGCCAGGCTTAACGAGCTGGCGCGCGCCTGCTGGACGTGTTTCGGGCTTGCCGGCTACGCTCGCGTGGATTTTCGCGTCGATGAGGTGGGCGCTCCTTGGATCCTCGAGGTCAACGTCAATCCGTGCCTCAGCCCCGATGCGGGCTTTGCCGCGGCGGCGCTGCAGGCCGGGCTCTCCTATGAGGCCATGATCGGCGGCGTCGTCGAGAATTCGCTCGGTGGGTTGAAAGCCACCGCCTGACATGCGAGGCCCGTGACATGCTCCGCATTCGCAAAGTGGCCGATGCCACGACCGTGGTGAACCGCTCGGCAATCGAGGCGGCGCAGAAGATCATGCGCGAGCAGTTTCCGCTGATGCCGGACTACGACATCGCCAAGCTGCCGGACCAGCTCGCCAATCCGTTGAAGCACGGCTTCGTGTCGCGGCTCTTCGTCGCCGAGAATGCGCGCGACCAGACGCTGGGCGTAGCGCTCTTGCTGCACGCGCCGGACATCGGCTTCTCGTATCTGGAGATCATCTCGACGGCACTTGGCCGCACGGGGCGCGGCATCGGTGCCACGCTGTACGAGCGGGTGCGGGAGGAAGCGCGCGCTCTCGGCACGCAGCTTTATTTCGAGAGCCTGCCCGATGACCCCGAGCTGAGCCCGAACCCGGAGATCCGGGCGAGCAACGCCAACCGGCTCAAATTCTATGAGCGCTACGGCGCGCGGCCGATCATCAACACCGCCTATGAAACGCCTTTGCAACCTGGGCAGAGCGACCCGCCTTATCTTCTGCTCGATCCGCTCGGCGCCAACGATCTGCCGAGCCGCGACAAGCTCCGCAAGGTGGCGCGCGCCATCCTGGAGCGGAAATATGGGCCGCCGGCAGCTTACGTGCAGATGGTCGTGGACTCGATCAAAGACGATCCGATCCAATTGCGCGAGCGGCGTTACACTAAGCCCATAGCGGCGCAGAAGGGCGTGGTGCGCGCCGATGCCGAGCCCCACATCGCGCTGGTGCTCAATGACGACCACGCCATCCACCACGTGCATGAGCGCGGTTATGTCGAGGCGCCCATGCGCATCCGCTCGATCATGGCCGAGCTCACCGCATCGGGCCTGTTCGAGCGGGTGGCGGCGAAGCGTTTCTCGGACCGGCATATCCGCGCCGTGCATGACGGGCGGCTCGTCGACTATATCCGCAAGGCCTGCCTGCTGGCCGGGCCGAAGAAGTCGATCTACCCTTACGTGTTCCCGACCCGCAACCCGGCCCGCCCCCCCAAGGACGAGACGGTGATGGCCGGTTATTACTGCATCGACACCTTCACGCCGCTGAACCAGAACGCCTATCTCGCGGCGCGCGCCGCGGTCGATTGCGCGCTGACGGCGGCCGAGAAGCTGCTGGAGGGGACCGACCTCGCTTACGCCCTGGTGCGCCCTCCCGGTCATCACGCCGAGACGCGCACCTTCGGCGGCTTCTGCTACTTCAACAACGGCGCGATCGCCGCGAACCTGCTCAGCCGCTATGGCCGCGTCGCCATCCTCGACATCGACTATCACCACGGCAACGGCCAGCAGGAGATCTTCTACAGCCGCTCCGACGTGCTCACCGTCTCCATCCACGGCCATCCGAGCTTCGCCTATCCTTATTTCTCGGGCTTCCGCGACGAGACGGGGATCGGGCCTGGCGCGGGCTACAATCTGAACCTGCCGCTGCCTGAGCACATCACGCCCGAGCAGCACCGCAACGCGGTGGCGGAAGGCTTGCGGCGCATTAGACGTTTCGCACCATCCTTCCTCGTCGTCTCGGCAGGCTTCGATACGGCCCGCGGCGACCCGACCGGCACCTGGCCGAACCGCGCCAAGGATTTCGAGCAGCTCGGCCGAATGATCGGCGAGCAGGGCTACCCCACCCTGGCGGTGCAGGAGGGTGGCTACCGGGTGCGCACGCTTGGGGCCAATGTGCGCAACTTTTTCGACGGGCTGGTCACGGGGCATTCGGCGGCGCGGCAGGTGGCGCCGGCGCTGAACCGCGCTGCCGCCGTGCCGAAGGGAAGCTCCCGGAACGGGCTCGAATGGCGGAGCGCGGTGATGGCCTACGATGTGGGGCGGGTGCGCTCGCTCGTGGCGAGCACCGGCTTCTTCAACCCGGCGGAGGTCGATATCGCCGCCGAGCTCGTGTCGGAGCGCCTCGCCAAGGCCAACCGCTCCGGCTACCACTTCATCTTGGCCGAGCGCGGCAGCGGGCTGATGGCCTATGCCTGTTACGGGCCGATCGAGGGGACGCAAGGCTCCTTCGACCTTTATTGGATCGCGGTGGCGCCGGAGGAGCAGGGCAAGGGCCTCGGGCCCCAGGTCTTCGCCCGCGCCGAGGCGGCCATGCGCAAGGCAGGCGCCAAGCACATCTATGTGGATACCTCCACCTCCGACCGCTACGCGCCGACGCGGGGCTTCTACCAGCGCATGGGCTTCCAGGAGCAAGCGCGCCTGCCGGACTTCTACGGCGCGGGCGACGGCAAGGTGATTTATGTGAAGGAGATTAGTGCCGAGCCGGCGCCGCAGCGTCCTTCCGGCGAAAGCCGGGATCCAGATCCGAAGGCCCCGAATTAGCCGCCCCTCGATTCCGGCTTGCGCCGGAATGACGCTGAATTTCCCCGCCATGTCCCACTCTCGTTGTCATGCCCACCATTGGGCCCGCCATTTGGCCGGCCCGATGACAAGCTACGGCGGGCATCCAGTAGTCAATGACAGTGCAAGCCGTTTTCGAACGGTGGTTACTGGATCGCCCGGTCAAGCCGGGCGATGACAATGGAACGGTGGGCACGGGGCACTTACGGCGAAAGCGCGGCCCGGTGGCCGATCAAACGCCGCGATGGCGCGCCGAAAGGCGCCCGCGTGTCCCGCAAGGGGCACGAGCCTATGGATTTGCGCTTTTCTGCGCGCCATTCCCCTCTTGATAAGGGGAAGAGATCAGCAAAGCCCGGACGCTGAACGCGTCGCGGAGATGGAAACGCATGTCTGTTGGTCTACATATGCGACACCCCCCGCGCAGTTGGGATTGCCGACTCAGGCTCCATCCGCTAACACCGGCCATGACGCCGCAAGACAAGATCCTCATCGTCGATTTCGGCAGCCAGGTGACGCAGCTGATCGCCCGGCGCGTGCGCGAGGCCGGCGTCTATTCCGAGATCGTGCCTTTCGACAGGGCCGAACAAGCGCTTTCGCCGGTGCTGCCCAAGGCGATCATCCTCTCCGGCGGTCCGGCCAGCGTGCATGAGACCGGCACGCCGCGGGTGCCGCAGGCCGTGTTCGATGCGAAGGTGCCGGTGCTCGGCATCTGCTATGGCGAGCAGGCCATGGTCGCCCAGCTCGGTGGCGTGGTCGAAGGCGGCCACACCCGCGAGTTCGGCCGCGCCGAGCTTGAGATCACAGGTGCGACGCCGCTCTTCGATGGCATCTGGCAGGAGGGTGACCGGGCGCCTGTGTGGATGAGCCATGGCGACCGGGTGACCAGGCTGCCGCCAGGCTTCCGCGCCGTTGCCATCTCCAATGGCGCACCTTTCGCGGCCATAGCCGACGATACGCGGCGGCTCTATGGCGTGCAGTTCCACCCCGAGGTCGTGCATACGCCGGACGGCGCGGCGCTGATCGCGAACTTCGTGCATCGCATCGCTGCTTGCGCCGGCGACTGGACCATGGCGCAGTTCCGCGCCACCGAGATCGCCAAGGTCAGGGCGCAAGTAGGGAAGGGCCGCGTCATCTGCGGGCTGTCGGGCGGTGTCGACTCTGCCGTCGCGGCGCTCCTGATCCATGAGGCGATCGGCGACCAGCTCATTTGCATCTTCGTCGACCACGGCCTGCTGCGCGAGAACGAGGCGCGCGAGGTCGCGAGCCTCTTCCGTGGCCATTACAACATCCCGCTGATCGCAGTGGATGCGGGCGCGCGCTTCCTCGCCGCACTCCAAGGCGTCGTCGACCCGGAGGCGAAGCGCAAGACCATCGGAAGGCTGTTCGTCGAGATCTTCGAGGAGGAGGGGGAGAGGCTCGGCCAAGTCGATTTCCTTGCCCAAGGCACGCTCTATCCCGACGTGATTGAGAGCGTCTCCTTCACCGGAGGGCCGTCGGTCACGATCAAGTCGCACCACAATGTGGGTGGCCTGCCCGAGCGCATGCGGCTCAAGCTGATCGAGCCCCTGCGCGAGCTGTTCAAGGACGAGGTCCGGGCGTTGGGGCGCGAGCTGGGCTTGCCTCCAGCCTTCGTCAACCGCCATCCTTTCCCCGGGCCGGGGCTCGCCATCCGCATCCCGGGCGAGGTCACCGAGGAGAAGCTCGCCATCCTGCGCCAGGCCGACGCCATCTATCTCGACGAGATCAGGAAGGCCGGGCTTTACGACACCATCTGGCAGGCCTTCGCCGTGCTCTTGCCGGTGCGCACCGTGGGCGTGATGGGCGACGCGCGGACCTACGACTTCGCCTGCGCGCTCCGCGCCGTCACCTCCACCGACGGCATGACGGCCGACTATTACGACTTCTCCCACGACTTCTTGGGCGCGGCCGCCAGGCGCATCATCAACGAGGTGCGCGGCATCAACCGGGTCGTCTACGACATTACGTCGAAGCCGCCGGGAACCATCGAGTGGGAGTAGGGGCAGGCCGATGCGTCGGAATGCAAGGAAGGCTTGGACCAACAATGGCTAAAGCGAGCGTGATCCTTAAGAAAGTCACGACCGGCCGAGGCCGCATCCAGTTCCGAGACTTTCAGAAGCTACTATTGAAGCTAGGCTTTCATCTCGATCGGACCCGAAACAGCCCCACTATGCAATCACGGTGGTCTGGTCGGACGAGGACGGCGGCTGGGTGGCCGATGCCCCAGACCTTCAATCGTGCTCGGCATTTGGCGCCACGCCGGAGGGGGCCGTGGCCGAGCTGCGCGTCGCCATGCAGGGCTGGCTCGATGTCGTCCGTGAAAATGGCCTGCCGATCCCCGAGCCGCGTTTTCGGCCGACCGTCGCCGCAGCAGAGTGAGGAACAAGAGCACCTTCCCGCAATCCCCGTTGACGGCGCGATGTCCCTGGGCTTTGCTCGCCTGAGCGATGGCAAAAGGGGGTGGATCATGAATTTCGACTACAAGCAGTTCTATCTTTCGGCGCAAGGCCGCGTGAGCCGCAAGCAGCTGTGGCTCCGCCTCTTTCTGCCGATCTTCGTCATCGACCTGGTTCTGATAGTCATCGACCTGGTCACGGGAGGCTACAACGCCGAATATGGGGTCGGCCTGCTGAGCAGTTTGTTCAGCCTGGTGATGATCGTCCCTGCCATACTTGTTTACATCAAACGCTGGCATGACCGGGACAAGTCGGGCTGGTGGATGCTGATCAGTCTCGTACCGATCGTGGGCGCGTTCTGGTTGCTGATCGAGCTCTTCTTTTTGCCGGGCACGCCAGGACCGAACCGGTTCGGACCGCCGCCAGGGGACGGTCCGATGGACGCACGTCTCGGCGGGCGCTGAGGCCTGAGCCATGACCCTCCTCATCGTCGGCATCATCGTCTTCCTCGGCCTGCACCTCGTGCCGACGCTGCCCGACGTTCGCCAGACGCTGATCGGCCGCTTGGGCGAGACCGGCTACAAGGTGCTGTTCTCGGTCCTCTCCACCGCGGCCTTGGTGCTGCTGGTCTGGGGCTTTTCGCGCGCGCCGGTGATTCAGCTCTGGAGCCCGCCCTCCTGGACGCGCTGGATCGCCATCGTGCTCATGCTGCCCGCCTTCATCCTGGTGGTCGCCGCCTACGTGCCGGGGCAGATCAAGGCCAAGCTCCGCCACCCCTTCCTCACCGGCATCAAGCTATGGGCGCTCGCCCATCTCATCGCCAATGGCGACCTCGCCTCGATCATCCTGTTCGGCGCATTTCTCCTCTATGCGGGCTACGATCGCGTCGCCGCCAAGCGGAGGCAGGAGCGGGGGCTCATCACCGTGACGGAGACGGGTCCGGCCCGCAACGACGTGATCAGCGTGGTCGGCGGTGCGGCGCTTTGGCTCGCCTTCCTGCTTTGGCTGCACCCGCTCCTGATCGGCACCTCGCCTTTGCCTTAAAGGATGACGCGATTGGGGTATGCGCCGCGGACGCCTTCGCTCAGCCAAGCCCTAGAACCAACCGCCCCTCGCGGCAGTTTTTGCACTGCAAAAACTCCGCTATTTCTGCCATAAGAAAATCCTTCGCCTTGTTTTGCTTCAAGGAGCTTGGTCCCAGTGTCGAACGAATTTGCCGTGAAGCGGGTGACCGCGCCGGACATCGCCAAGCGTAAAGGCGGCGAGCCCATCGTGGCGCTCACCGCCTATCACGCCCATACCGCGCGCATCATCGACCCCTATGTCGACTTTCTGCTGGTCGGCGACTCGCTTGGCATGGTGATGCATGGGTTGGAAACCACGGTCCCGGTCACGCTCGACATGATGATTCTGCAGGGCCGCGCCGTGATGCGTGGCTCGACGCGTGCGCTGGTCGTGGTCGACATGCCGTTTGGTAGCTATGAGGCGTCGAAGGAGCAGGCCTTCATGAATGCGGCCCGCGTGATGAAGGAGACCGGCTGCGGCGCCATCAA